>CAZRIE010000121.1:0-12655 GCA_964600075.1 uncultured Flavobacteriaceae bacterium | reverse complement strand
TAACTGTATCTTGTCCAAGTATCTGTAGGGAAAATCGGTCCACCACCTAGTATTTCTGACTTGGAAGTACCACCACTAGAATTCTCAGAGAAAAACTCCGCTATAAAAACGCCGCCATCTCCAGCTACCGATCCACGCAGATCGAACGAAATGGTGACCTCGCTGTTTGGGGTAACCGTTCCGATACCAATATTAGCTTGTTTTACAAAAGGGAAAGACGGACCACCATTGCCACTGTCAATATCGGCAACAAGATGCCCAGAAAAAGTTCCACAAGCGGCCTCTGCATCGGTAGACTCAAAGAAACCATTATTCTCAGATAGATCCCAGCCAGAAATATCGCCTGTTTCAAAATCACCGTTAGTTGCTAAATTGTCACCGGTTTCGCCGGGTTCTCCAGGATCAACGGGTTCACCGCCACAATCAACAGTACAAGCATATAGGGCGAAGTCATCGATGTAATAGGTCTCTACAGTATCAGTATTTACTTCAAAAAACAATATTATTAAATCATATTTACCACTTTCGCTACTTGCAACAGGAAAAGTCAATTCTTCCCACGCGCTGGCCATAGTTGTTACAACAGCAATTTCTATAAAAGATCCTGCATCCGCTTTATCTTCTAATTTGACCAAGACATTAGTACCTGCTGTCGGAGACCAAACTTTCATGGTAAAGCCGCCATTCGCATTAAAATCTAATTTGGCATCCAGTTCAATTTGGTTATTTGCAAATGGATTAGCACTGGTTCTATCTATTTGACCAACTTTACATGAACTGTTCACTTCATTGTCAGTATCAGGATTGTCAATCCAAGAGAAACCAGCATCAAACGAACCAATGCTCGCCGTTGGATCGGTTTGAAAAGTCAAATTAAAGTCTGCAGCACTAAGTGATTGGGCAGTTTCCTCCGTACAAGTAACTTCA
Source organism: uncultured Flavobacteriaceae bacterium (assembly GCA_964600075.1). Classification (GTDB taxonomy): domain Bacteria; phylum Bacteroidota; class Bacteroidia; order Flavobacteriales; family Flavobacteriaceae; genus CAZRIE01. The sequence goes on along the minus strand of CAZRIE010000121.1, from coordinate 11,728 downwards.
CCGGGTTCACCGGGTTCAACGGGGCCTGTCGTAGTTACGGTGATTTCATCTTCAAAGTTATCTGATGCCCCAGCTTGATTTGAAGCGTTTAAGCTTACCGTATAAGTGCCGTCGGTAAAAATCTTTACAGGATTCGCTTCAGTAGAAGTATTCCCGTCTCCAAAATTCCATAAATACGTAGTTGCATTTGTCGAGGTATTCTTAAATGTTACCGCGCCCGTATCTTCGTTGGCAGTAGACGTAAACCCGGCGACTACCTCAGGCAGCTTTGCAGCCCCGTCATCGCTACTACATCCGAGGAAAAACACTCCCAAGATCAGGTATGAAATCTTCTTAAATCGACTTGATAATTTTTTCATAGTACTATTCTTTAGTTTAAGTTTAATTTAATCTATCATTCTTGTAGACCCTCACATAATCTACTAACATTGTTTGAGGAAAAGTAGTTTCGTTGTTTGGTGAGCCCACAAAAGAGCCCCCCACGGCAACGTTCATTAGAATATAAAAGGGTTGATCAAAAACCCATTCACCAGTAACATCAGCCGGTGTAATTTGGTTGTACAATACATTATCTACATAGAAATTTATATAGTCTGAACCCCATTCGATACCGAATATGTGAAAATCAGTATCAAAACGGTCATTTGGCAAAGTGTAACTTTTTGTAATGGCTTCAGCAGCTGAATATCCAGGCCCGTGAACTGATCCTAATACTTTAGTCGGTTCTTGGCCGCGATATTCCATAATATCAATTTCACCTATTTGAGGCCAGTCCTCCTGATCATTAGCCCCTAGTAACCAAAAAGCAGGCCAAATACCTTGTCCGTATGGTAATTGAATTCGAGCTTCGAAACGGCCGTAGGCCTGGTCAAATAACCCTTTGGTCAACAGTCTTGCCGAAGTATACGAAGAACCATTAAAAGATTCTTCTTTTGCAGTAATTACCAGTGCCCCATTTTCTACTTTCACATTTTCACTACGGTCGGTATAGTATTGCAATTCATTGTTCCCCCAACCATTATTGCCAGTTCCAATATTATAACCCCAAATTGAGTTATCTGGTGCCCCGTCGGCATCAAACTCATCTTGCATTACGAGCTCTGTGAACTGTGCAACGGTTTGGGTTTCGTCATTGGAACAACTTGTTATTACCAGAAACGGTACTACCAAAGAAGCATATCTTAACAATATTGTTTGCATTCTTTTTTTTCTATTCATTCGATTCAGATATCTTATTAATTTTGAATTCAAACTATTGTTTATAGAAGTAGATGTTGTCTACATAAAAATTAGATAATGGTGAACCATTAATATTTTCATATATAATCAGTCCAATTCTATCTTTGTTTATCAAAGTAATTGGGATATCAAAACTGCTCCACTCATCTCCAACAAAATCAGAGTTGACAAAAAATATTTGTTGAATCTCATCATCACCACCTCCATCTGCGCCATCATCACCAAAATCTTTAAGCGTTATTAATAAATTAACCGCTGGATCTATTGCTCCAGGAATATAAAGATCAACATGAAAATTAGGTTTTGCTGTTGCATCTACTGTTGGGTTACTAAACTGGTTACCAACAAAATTAAAATTGGTATAGTTTAAAATATTGTCTCCATCTATAGAAAAATCAGCAGATTCTGTTGTTTGAAAAGGCTCCCAAAAACCGTTGTAAAAGTCTACAGGCACATTAGTGTATGCATCACTAAATATAGAGATGACATCACTTGCAGCTCTAATAGGTACTGGAGCTAAGTCAAAACTACCTTGTATATTAAGGGTTAAAGAACCCTTTGCGATTACACCACCTAAGCTGGCCGTAATCTTTGCTGTTCCAACGCTTAATATGGATACCACCCCTGATTCATTAACTTGAGCGACATTAACATCGGAAGAGTTAAAATCAAAATATCCTGGGGCTGCGGAGACTGTTTCGTTAAGACCCGATGCCATATTAAAAGTCTGTGTAAGGCCACTCAAGGTGTTCTGATCGCCTAAAAAACCTTGACGCACTTCGTCCTCTCCATTTAGAATAGCCGGTTTAGGTTGCGCTATAGTTCCCAATTTCTCATACTTCAACTCATCGATCCAAATAGTATACCCATTTTCGTTCTCCGGGCCTTCGGCGTACCAGAACATGCCTTTTTCAAGCGTAAGCTTATCTGGATTTGGAATGGGGATGGTGTACTTTGTCCATGCTGTGCTTACTCTTAAATTCGCTTTTGTCACCAAGTATCTGTTTTCACCAAAATCGTTTCCAAAACCTATTTCGTTAATGGTACCCGCTTGCGAAGCCTTAGCCCAAAAAGTGAGGGCATCATATTCGGTAAGATTCCGACCTGCTTCGTCAGGAAAAATAGCCCCTGCATATGCGCCGCCCGGGTCACCAAAATTTGGAACGTCAAGGCGCATAGATGTCGCACCTGAATATTTTACTTCCGTATCAACTGAAAAAGCATCGAATTTAGAGCCCTCAAAAGGGAAGTATTGTAATCCAGCACTAAAACCATCAACATAAACTTCTGCATTTTTTGAAAAAGTGGCGAAATCGGTTTCATCTGAAAGATTTCTTTCGCAGCTAGCAGTAATCGCGAAAGCCAGTAGCAAGAGGAGTGTGTTTTTTATATAGGAATATTGTTTGCTTTTCATTTTATGTTTTTTATTTTCCTATGTTGATGTGTACGTAGGTTCTAATTTCCCATTCTGTTCCGTTATCAAATCCAACAGGGCTAATAATGGGTTCAGGAGCAAAAGGCAATGCTGTATTTGGGCTATATCTGGGCGAGTATTGATCAAGAGAACGCCAAGTGCCCCGAATGCCAATTTGCGTATTTGGTAAAATGAACCAATCTGGTTTCCCTAATGTGGTCGATATGTCCAACATCAATTGTACAGGATAGGTAAGGTTGAAATCGCGATGATAATCAAAAGGACCCCAGTCATTGATTTTAAAAGAATGAACCACTTTGATTTTGTTATAAATGACTCGAATGTCACCTCCACCTCGCTGGATGAGCCTTTCATCACTACCATTCGCTTGTCCATTACCAGCGTAGAGATTTGCAATAAGGCCTAAGTCAGGACTTACCTTAGATACAATACGCGTATGGGCTTCCCATAAATCTTCTGCGGGTGCAGAGTTGGGAAACGCGAATAGTGTACGATTTGCTAAAAAGCCTATCGCCGCATCTTGCGCCGTGGGATGATGGCGATAAACAAATCCGCCACTTACGGCCAACTTTGCATCTTCGGCCCTATCGTTGTCCCATTGATACATCCAGGTAGCGGGTGTAGGATCATAAGTAAATAAGATCTCACCGGCAGTTGTTTCCCTATTTGACCTAACCGCAAATGGGTCATCTTGTATATTTCTTAATCGACCGGGCGCTTGAACATCATTGGGCATTGCCGCTACTATTGGTTTTTGCCAAAGAAAATTAGGTGCAATTTGAAGTTTACCTACAGTATAGGTAAAACCGGCAAGAAAGTTGGTCTGGTTTCCGCTACCGGAATCTTTTAGTTTCCAACCCGTAAACGTTTGTGTTTGATCTGCCCCTCCATTGGCTACCAAGCCCATAGCAGCTCCTTGGACATAACCATTAAATGCTCCTTTAGAATAGGTTATCTTGGCTTTGCCTCCCCAATTATCGGTAGCATTAATTTCATCTGTAATTATCGTATAGTTTCCTGGTTCACCCAGTGCAATTTGAAAACTTCTGCCATTTAGAGGCTGACCTCCCCACATGCCCCCTACTTCGACACCAAGATTTCCAAATTTCCTTTTTGCATACAACGTAGCTCTACGTGTTTTTGGTTGTGGAATAAAATTGGAGGTAACCACCTCTGGCGCGTCGGATATATCTTCATGATATACTACGGCTAGATCCAATTTACCGATTTTTTTGGCATATTTCAAGAGAAATGCCGGGTTTGCTCCCCACCATAGTTGAGGGCCGAAAGCCGCTTTTAACCCATTTAACGCTTTTTTACCATCATATTCAAAACCACTAATTTCACCATTATAAATATCGAGGTTCGGACCATAATTCGCCTCAGGGTATAGACCAAAAAAGTCACCCTCATACCCCCAATGGTAGTGGCCCGTTCTATAAAACCCCCTTATATCAAATTCCTTGGCATTCCATGTATATTCAGCACTGTACACTTGAACTCTGTTCAAATCCGAGATTTCTAAAGAGCCGTCATCGCTAGATACGGTTCGAATTCTCGCCCTGTTTTCATAGAATATTTCATCGATAGGGTTTGTGGCCACGTTACCAACAATATTGAAATTTACATTGGCACTCATGTTTGCGGTAGGATTACCTTGAACCCCAACGTAATAAGATTGCATGTGGTCAAAACCAAGCTGATCCGGAAATGTAAGTTCATCTGGGGCTGGTTCTTCTGGCGTGGTGATTAAACTGCCACCTGTATTAAAGGTTGTGAATTCAGCCCTTAAGTTGCTGATGCTGATTTTGTTCGTAGAACCTCCTAATGCGGCTTTGTCACCACGCGCTCTCAAGACCGCATCCATTAAGGTAATATTAGAGAAATGGTTTTGAACAAAATCTAGCGTTACCCCTTCTGCATAGGGGTTTAATTGATGCGCTTCTTTTAAAGCATAATAGGATGCACGAGGATATAGATCGTAAAGTCCTCTTTCATTTGTTGGCCCTTTGGCACAAATACCAAACCACTCCTCATTCATGTTGTTTTCACCCTCCTTGAAATCATTTTCATACCCACCATTAGACCATGATGCGTTATTGTCGTGAACATCAAAATTCTTGGTCTGGTCATATTTCCACCAACCGTCACTAAACTGAAAGGTGAAACCACCGATAGAATTTCCAGCTTTGCCCATTCCAGCCGCGTTTTCATAGATTTCTTTCCAATTACCTACCATGTAATAAGCTTGTGACTGCTGATCTTCTTGGTTTTCAATTGCATTGAAAGCATCTGACCCAAATTCAGTAAACATCAAAGGTTTGTTCAATTTATCTTTGACCGTTTGAAAGGCATCCGTAAAAGAAATACCCCTGTACATATTAGTTCCATATATATCAATGTCTTTACATTCTTCGGCAATGATATCTATGAAGAGCACGTCTCCATTACACATGGCAACAGGTAACGACCCATCAATATCCTTAAGGGCCAGAGCTGCCTTATTGAACATCTTGTACATTGCCGTAGCCCGTTTGGTTGACTTTCTCTGTTCAACAGGTATGTCTTCCGTTTCCGCGCCGTCCCAAAAAAGGCCGTAGTTATTTTCATTTCCCAACAAATACATAAGCAGCCCAGGGGTACCTTTATATTTGTTCACCAATGCGGTTACCTCTGATAAAAGTATTTCTTGGGTAGCTGGATCGGAATATTCTGTGTTTGGCGCCCATGTTCCTTTGATGGTAAGGCCATAGCGTCCAAAAGAATGATTAATCATGGTGTAGATTCCATAATTTTCATAGATATACTCAATCCATTTTGGCTGTACACCTTCATATTGGCGTATGGCATTTACGCCCATATTTTTTAATAACCCCATTTCAGCATCAAGAGCCGCTTTGATGACGTCATCAGTTTGTTTCCACAAACTGTAGCTGATAACACTACTACCAATAGGGACATAATCCCAATTCATGCCATTAATCATGAAATCGTCTCCGTTAACAACTAATTTTGACCCTTCATCACTTTGAAGTACCACAACACGTTCAGCTTGGGCGAAAAACAATGTCGTAAAAAAGAGAAAGGCTATTTTGAGTGATATGCTTTGAATTGAATTCATTAAGGGATTTTAAAGTTTCCAAACTTATCATCAAAAGTTGTGAATTCAATAAAAATCACCTCAACAAAAACATATATAATAGATAACTACATGTTTTTTTGTCAATTTTTATCACTTTTCGTTAATTTTTATGCCGAAAGTACCGTTATTAGGGAATGGAGAGGGTAATATTAAATATAAGTTAAATACTAAAATCGGGACCTATTAAAAGGTCAATTGAGTAGGTTAAAACACCGATGTTGAGGTATTGTTGAGGTAAAAAAGGAATTTGTGGAGTTAATTACAAGCCTAAAATGTAGTTTACTAGGTTATCTTTGTGCTTTAGTTTTAATTTCTTTCGAAGTCTATACCTTTTAATCTCCACACTTCTCGAGGTAATGTTCAGTAGTTTGGCCATCTCTTTGGTCGATAGGTTCAAACGTAGATATGCGCATAATTTAAGATCATTAGGCGATAGAGTGGGGTGTAGTGTCTTTGCATTCTGTAAAAACTCACTATCCGCATTGTTAAACGCTTCTTGAAAAAATTCCCAATCATCGTTTTTCTTTAAGTTTTTATTTATGATATTTATTACAGAATTAACCGATTTGTCACCCTCGGTCACTTTAAGCTCCTCTTTTATTGTTCTTAATAATTCATTCTTTTGGGTAATACTCATTAAAGATGCCGCTAAATCTTGGCTTTTAGTTTTAAATTCGGCCCTTAATTGCGCATTTTTAATATTAATGATTTCCTTCTCATTTTGAACTCTTACCAATTCCAGTTCCTTTTTATTTCTATTTATTAATTCTTTACGCTGTTTACTATAAAATCGCTTATAAAAATTATGCGTAAGAACCGAAATTAAAAATAGAATAAGCACATATATGGTTATCGCCAAGTTAGTAAGATACCATGGTTTTGCAATTTCAAAAGAATACGTACCCATATTACTTGACATGGTATTACCGATCTTTGCCCTAACATTAAAAGTATAATCACCAAAGGGAAGGTTCTCAAAAGAAGCAATGGATTTTTCAGACCAATCGCTCCAATCATCATAGATGCCTAAAAGCTGAAATTGATAGTTCGTAGCTAAATATTTATTGTATTCCGGAGCGTAAAAGGAAACGTCGAGATTATCTTGACTGCTATTAAATCTCTCCTTCAATTTTTTATTCTGTAAGTCCTGAATTGGTTTCATAACACCATTTCTGACACTAGCAATATGAACTTGAAAATCGTTAGCTTTCAGTTTATTCAAATCAACTGTTATATACCCAGATGTTGTGCCTATTAAAAACGTATCTGTGTCTTCTAATCTTGTAATATTTTCATACCCATGAATACCTTCCCTAACCTCTTTGGGTAAGGGTATATTTTTAATTTTTGGAGTGTTAGATAACCCTGTTGGAGTTATATAGGTTATGTTCGATTTTGTAAAAATCCATAGCTTATCATCCTTTTCATCCACAATTAACTTTCCTGATTCGTACTCATCTTCGGTATATGCACTGCTTATAAGGCTGTCTCTAATGAACTTTTGACCGACGCCATCATATTTGAAAACTCCTTTTTTATAGGCGTACAACAAATCTCCCTTATACTTTAGAATACCAGAATTGGAGCCTTTTAACAAGGTATCAATAGAAACCTCTTTTACATTAAAAAAGGAGTTATCAACTTTCAATTTAAAAACACCTTGGTATTCATGATTCACAAAAATGTCATTTCCAATTGTTTCAAAATATCTGGCAGAATTATTAAACCCTTTAATCTTATTTCTGAGCTTCCAAGAATTATTTGACTTTTCCAAAACGTAGAGTCCATCGTAATTTCCTTGTAGAAGAAAATTGTCTTTATGGTCAAGCTTAGCGATGTCCCATGTTCCTTGAATATTTGATATTTTAGTTGCTCTGTTGTCGTTGACGACGTACGTGCCTGTATTATGACCGCAAAATAAGGTGCCATCAATCTCTCTCAAGGCCCATACCTGACCCTGGGTGCCTTTTATAAAACTAAAATCATCATTGCTTTTAAATCTTTTATAAAAGAGTCCTTGATTTGTTCCCAAATACAAATTACCATTGTTGACTTGTGATACATATATGCTTCCTAGAACACCTTTTCTGTCATTGAATACCTTGTATGGTGCACTTGTGCTGACATAGCTTATTCCATTGTCGAGCCCTATCCAAATGTTATTTTCCAGATCTTCAAAAAGTGCTAAAACGGTGTTATTTGATAACCCTCTTTCTTGATCTATTTGGGAAAGTAGTTCTCCTTTTTCACTTAAATGAATTAGACCGTTGGCTATAGTGCCTAACATAAAACTTTTATCCTTTAATCGAATACCATCATATACACTCACTTTTGACAAAAATTCGTTTGAAGCAAAGCTAGATTTCACCAATGAATTACCTGTTAAACTATAGAACCCATTTTTCTGAGTTAGAATCAATAGTTCTTTTTCGGGACTGAAAATATTGATAACTTCATTGTTTTTAACCTCATCACTATCGTTTACTAAAAAATCTTTGCCTTGGTCGATTCTAAATATACCCTTATCGATTCTTTGAAAATAAATACTTTGTCCGACCTTGAACATTTTGGTTATGGTACTATTTGAATCAATAGTATTTACAGATTTGTCATTTACATTGTAGATATAAATTCGTTTTAGGGATTGAAAAACTATATAGTCTTCCATATCGATAATATTCCAAAACTCTTCATCTTCTATTAAATCGATATCAATTTGTTTGGATATTGAAGTGTAGCTTAAAGTTTCGGATTCATCTTTCTGCCAGTAACCAAATTCCATATGGGATCCCGTATAAATACGGTTATCGATTATTTGAACAGATCTCATTATCGAACCATTCGGAGAAGGGTAAAGGTTCCACTCAGCCCCATTAAATTCTAATAATCCTCCACTATTAGCAACATAAATAAGTTTTTCGGAAGATTGGGAAATAGCCCAATTTTGATTTTCACCATTATAGTCGTTCGGATGGAAATTGCGAATAGGAGGTAGCTCTTGAGTAATGGCCGAGCAAGCGATAAGAATTGCACATAGTAGAACTAGAAATTTCTGTTGGTTTGACACAGATATTTTTTTAAAAAGATAGTAAATTTATTATAATATAGCGATTTAGCACACTAAATTCGCTAATCGGTAAAAAATTGCTACGAACAATTATGAATAATGTATTTCAGTCGTAATGACGATAGTTTAACCTTCTTTATTTGGAGGGAAGCCAATGTCAACAAAAACTCTTCCTTTGATCTGCTTTACAGTTCCTTTTTGAAGTTTTCCAACCGTTCTGGGATTAAACCATTCGATAGAAAGTGAATCTTTTGAGCCTAATAAGTTAATTTTTGTATCCAGAATTTTAGGCAGGTAAAGGGTATAGATTCCCCCATTCTTGGCAAATACGTAATCATCTTTATTTTTTGTTAAATCATCTACCGACTAAATCGCGGAAAACGGTAGATGCCCATGAAAAAAGTCGAGTGCAATTTTTGTTTGGTGTCAAAGGGCATCTCGTGAGTGCCAATCTTCACAATTTAAATCTGAATGTGCAAATTTATAACCAAAATACCACTCAACTCCAGCACCTCCGGCCATAAGGTTACCCCAAAGTACAGGGCCGTTTACTTCATCGTGTGACGGGTCATCAGCATCCGGTTTTGCCTCTACGTCAGCTGGGCCAATTTCATCAAGGTCTACCACCCAAGTCTTATTTGTCTTTTGAGATTCTTGAATCCACTATTGAGTCATTTTATGCGCCAACCCAGGTCGGTGGATCTGAATTGATGGCCCATCTATATATGGGAAGCCCAGGAATGGATTTAGTATTTCGTATTGGTCCTCTGGAAGAGCATGTGTACGGTAAGGTAACAAAATTTCTATAAAGATCATTTTGCTTGATATACTTAATCATGGCTTCTCTATCACTGTCGTATTGCCCTTTTGGTGACCAATGAACCGGCCCGTTTTTTCACCTATATTCTAGGTGACAACCAAATCATGGGAAAAACGGGCTATTAGCTCTCCAAGACATAATTTTCGCTGTACCCCCAACTGGCCTATACCTAGCAAGAGTTCGTTTTCAGTCTCTTGTAGAACGAAGTGTAACATCAGTACAAGTCTATCCATATGATCAAAAACAATTTCCCGTTGATATAGCTTGCTACAATCAAAACGATAGCGTTCATTCTCATGGATCCAGGGCCAAACATCTTTTCTATCTCCCTGTACATTCATCGTTAGAAAGTAAACCGAGTTCATCTCCTTTGAAGCGAGGTAATTTAGAGCGCCAATAATGTTTTTGCCCTTTTCACCTTGCCACACAGGGTCACCCGGATTCCTGTCATTTGAATGTGGTTCATATTATGTGATTCTGGGGTCTGATCGAATTCGAAGTACCCCAAGAAATTTTCAGGACTATTTGTACCGCCCTTCAAAAGGGTTCTTGTGTTTCTGTATATTTCAAATAAGTACCATCTGCATTTGCAATGCGCCCTTTAGCATAATGGACATCAATTTTCTCATTTGTATCTGAAATAACAAATGAGCCTTTTGTTCCATCAAAAGAAACCGGTTCACCGTAATCGTTCGATTCATTAATTGCTATATTCTTAACTTTTCTAAACGGTACTTCATAATCCCATTTACCAATTTTATCCGGTCGAAATCTTAACTTCCAAACTTTTCCTTTCACAGCAATGCTTTCAGCAGCATTGCCATCGGAAGAATAAAACGCTGGAACACTATATTTGGTGTCTCCATTTTTGAAGGTTACGTTAAGCCGATAATTCAAAAATGGGTTGAAAGTATCATTCTCGCTTAGCGGCTTTCCCTCAAAGTTCAGCGTAATTTTATGCCATTTCTGTAGCTGACTTTCAATTTTGACTTCTTGGCTTTTGGCTAGTATTAGGCTTAAAACGAGTAGGCAAAAAAGACTTTTTAATTTTCCATTTTACATAAATGTATTCCTCTAGTTAAAGTAATTGGTACAAGAAACCGCCGGTGGCCAAGATAGTTTTGGGATTTTGGTTAGTGAACCAAAATTGTCCTTTGAAAACTACTTGTAGAATATAAATGTAAAAAATTATTATATTTGTTTTTTGTATACAAAAAGCATTATGATTGAACATTCAGATTTAAGCAGACCTATTTACCTGAAGATAAAAGAGATGATTCTTGCTGGGGAACTTAAGCAAGGAGAGAAGATAGTGCAGGAAAAAATAGCTGAGTCATTAGGAGTCAGTAGAACTCCATTACGTAAAGCCCTTTTAACCTTAGAAAACGAATATTTGGTAGAAAGTATTCCAAGAAGGGGTATGTACATCAAATCTTGGGATGAAAAAGAAATTATCGACATCTACATTTGTAGAGAAGCGTTGGAAGGTATGGCGGCTAGATTATTGGCCTTGCGAAATGACCAGACCATAAATGAAAATCTTCAATCTTGCTTCGCCCCGTTCTCATCTAATAAGAAAATTGATATAAAGGCCTACTCCAAAGCAGACGAAATTTTCCATTCTAATCTAATTAAACTTACAGGTAACCTCCCCCTAGATAAAATTTACTTCTTCAGTAATATTCATAGTAAAATAATTGGACGGGGGCTTGTAAGACCTCCGGAAGAAACCCTTGAAGAACACTTTGAAATAATCAATGCCATAGAAAAGGGGCAGGCAGATAAGGCGGAACGTTATGCAAGGGAGCATATCAAAATATCAAGAGAACTATTAATAAATCAATTGCTTTAGGCACTTTGCAAAGAGCTTCAAAGTCGCTACCTTAGGTTAAACTTAAAGATAAAACATGGAGCAAAGATTCAAAAGCCTCTCTCTTTTCGAGTTCGGGAAGCGTTTTGCGGATACCGAGTGGAACCTACAGGACTATCTGGACGAATATTGTTACAGGTTCAACAGGAGCTTTA
>CAZRIE010000120.1:0-12658 GCA_964600075.1 uncultured Flavobacteriaceae bacterium | reverse complement strand
GAAAAGATGGCATCAAAAAGAATCTGAAGTTTGATGTTGATGGGAATGGGATATAGGCGCTATTTATCACAAAGCGAAGAGAATTATTCTCATTCGTTTGCACATTGACAATACCATTGTATTTAACAACTTAAAATAATTAGTAATCCTTAAAATTATAATATCATGAAAAAGTTATTGATCGGCACACTTTTTATAGGTCTTGCCAGCCTAGGGTATTCGCAGGCTTCCGACGCTGAAATGGAAGAAGTAAAACTGTCGGGTGTTACCATGAAGCCATTGAATCTTGGCTATCTGGATAAGGTAGGGGAATCTCTTTCACCTTGGGTCTTTACTTTAGAAAAAAAAGCATCCCAGTTCGACATTAAGAAATCCCCTTTCTTCATTCGTGGTGAAAGAAGTGAAATTATTTTTATCCAAAGAAAAGGTGAAATTAATGCCACTTATGACTATAATGGGAAAATTCTGTCTACTCGAGAGCGGTATAGCAATCTTCTGCTACCACCAGCAATTAGAAATGCAGTTTATCGTGCCTATCCTGACTGGAATATGGAAAAAAATACGTATCTCGTTTCCTATAATCATAGAAAAGGTGCAAAAAAAGTTTATAAGGTTCAAATCAGAAAAAACGGTCTAAAAAAGAACCTAAAACTTAACGTTGATGGGAATGGGATATAGCAAATTTAATTTTTACAAATGACTAGAACTGTTCAAAATAAATTTTGGGCAGTTCTTTAATTTAACAGAAAAAGTCAGAAAATTATAGAAACTTTCAATAACAAAAGTTGGACCCAAAACGGAAGACAAGATTTATTTAATTAATTGTATCAATAATCTTCTCGCCACAATACGAGGATAGTACTAAGCTTTCAAATAGAATAAAACATGGAACTAAATGAAGAAAAGCTAAACGAACTAGTGGGGAAAGTAGTCACCGAAATCGGAGCTGCAACCAATGGGTTCGTTAATGCTTTTGGGCGACAAGTTGGGCCTTAATAAATGCCTTTCCCAATCGGGGCCAATGAATTCTAAAGAAATGGCAGATGCAACTGGTACTGCGGAAAGATACGCAGGTGAATGGTTATCTGCGCAAGCGGCATCAGGCTATGTTACATATGATGTGACTAGCAATAGCTTTTCAATGACAGCTAGCAGGCCCGTATTTTTCAATACAATGTTGCTTTGATAAAAGTTTTGGAGAAAAACGGTTTTCAAAAAGAGGGTATTTCAAACTTAGCATGTGAGCGCAACATGCTATTTTATGACCAATGTCATAAAATGGGCAAAAAGCTATCCGTAGTTTTATCCATATAAACGACAATTCGCTATCATGAACAAAATATCAACGATTCTGGTCCCTTTCGATTTTTCCAATACCTCAAAAACCGCATTACAATATGCTGTCGAATTTGTTGGGAACGATGAAAATTGGGAAATACTTCTTGCCTATATAACTGATGATGTCAATATGAACATGCTTAAGGAAGCCTTTGGCGTTGAGCAAGAAAAATATCAAAAAAAATTAAAAAACCCGCTTAAATGGGTTACCGCTTGGGGGTCATTGACCGATTCTTTACTGAAAATTCAGGAATCTAGAAAAATCGACATGGTCATTATGGGGACTTCCGGGGCCTTTGACAAAAATGACCCGACCTTGAGTAATACCTCAAAACTTGTATTGAAAACCGATTGTCCTGTCTTGGTCGTGCCCCAAGAATTCAAAGAATTTCAGGTCAAGAACATTGCACTTGTATTGGGAAAAGAAGAAATAGATGAGCGTCAAGTACTGGAAACCTTATTGAAAGTATCCCGAAAATTCAATGCCAAGGTACATGTTTTGACTATTGAGAATACCTCTGAAATGTATGGTTATTCTGCAATAGATGAAAAGAACGAGAACTTATTGGCCTATTATTTAGAAAATTTTTACTCGGAACATACATTTCTGGAAAATCCTGATTTGGTAAAAGGCATATTGACCCATGCCACAGAAAAGGAAATGGACATGATTGCCATTCTTCCTCGAAATCACGCTAGGCGAGACAACCCTTCCGAAGGAAGATTAACAGAAATGCTGACGCTAAAATCGAAGATACCTATTTTAGCAGTTGTATAGGTGGATATTTATTGTTCTCCGAGGTTCAACTTCTCTGCAAAATAGGCACAGAAATCCTTCATGGTGGCGGTCATCTTTTCATCTTGGGTGGCCTTCATAAAAGTATCGGAGAGGGAGACCAAGGTTTGATGAAAAAATATCTTCATTTCATCCACGGGCATATCCTTGGTCCACAAATCGATTTTTAATGATTCTTTGTTCTTGCTGTCCCAGACCGAAAGCAACATAGCCTTGACCTCTTCGTTATCGACACCCCCATCTTGGGCAGACCAGTTCAATGTCTCTGGAACCCGGTTTTCGTCTAGGCCGACCGTTAATTTAATTTCTGATGTATGTAGCTTTGCCATTTATTTCGAGGGTTTATAGTTCGATTTTTTGAAGATTTCGTCGGCGGGCAATTGTAGCATTTGCTGCAAGGAAACTCCGTTTTTTTCCATAAAAGCCTTTACGATCTGCCAGCCCAAATATCTTCCGATACGCCCGGGGGACTCATTGTCAAGATCGAGTCCGAATTTTGAAAAGGGTGCAGGGTCAAGAAACCGCTGCGCCAATTTGTTATCGGTACTATATAAATGTTCTTGTTCGATAAAGTTTCGCCAAATAGGCTCTTCGTTTGTCTTGGCCCAGACTAACTGTTCTTCCGAATAGGTGATTTTTTGCGCATCTGTAGCAAGGGGCAGTAGTCTATCCTTAAGATAGAGTTCTTTACCATAATAAATAACTTTAGAAAGAAAAGAACGGTCTTCAGGTTTGGGCACTACTTTTTTTGCAAAAGCACTTGCTACGTCACTGACCAGATATTGTTTGTCTAGTCCGGCTTTGATATAATTCTGTATATCGCGATAAAATTTGTGATCGGGGCCCAGATAATTGTCAAGACCTATCAATAACAAACTGTCAGTCAAAATAATGCGATTAGTATACTGTACATCAGATGTCAGTGTAACTACTTTGGGGACTTCAAATTCTGGAAAATAATAGTGGATATGCTTAAATAGGAGTTCGAGTTCCTGCTTTTCGTCCTCAAAATCGGAAAAAGTATTTTCGACCTCTGCTAAAAGTTCTATCTGAAGGGTGTCTTGCAACTTTGCTATCCAGACACTATCTGTATATTGCGCAGGAAATAGATAGGGGTAACTCTGTTTCAGAGTAGGGATATCCAAAGGTTCCGCATTAGCAAATTCCCTATCAAATCGGGAAACCTTTAAATCAATATCGATTTTGGCAATCTCTTCAGCGGCCTTATCGGTATCATTACAGCCAAAAAAGAGTGCTGAAATCAATAAAATCGTAAAAATATACTTTGACCTGCAAAGTATTCTTAGATACATTTCAATATTTAGTCGCAAGAGATTATTTTTAACGCACAAAGTTAGGCGATTCTAACAAAAAGAACACCGTATGCAGACAGAAAAGGTAACAGCACATATCATAAACTGGTTAAAGGAATATGCGGTAAACGCAAAAATGAAAGGATTTGTGATAGGTGTTTCCGGAGGAATCGATTCGGCAGTGACATCGACCCTTTGTGCAAAAACTGGCCTTGACCTGCTATGCCTAGAAATGCCCATTCACCAGGCTGAGAATCAAATGGGTCGCGCTTCAAAACATATCGAATGGTTACAGTCGAATTTTGACAATGTACAACGACAACCTGTAAATCTTACACCAGTCTTCGATAGCCTGATAACAGCACTGCCCCATGTCGAAAACGAAGAAGACCGATTTATGTCATTGGCCAATACCCGTGCACGGTTACGAATGACGACTTTGTATTACTTTGCGGGGCTTGAAGGGTATTTGGTAGCGGGAACTGGCAACAAGGTAGAAGATTTCGGTGTAGGTTTCTACACAAAATACGGTGATGGCGGCGTAGATTTAAGCCCTATTGCCGACCTTCTAAAGACAGAAGTATACGAAATCGCAAAACTGTTGGGCGTGAACGAAGAAATTATTAAAGCGCCCCCTACAGATGGCCTCTGGGGAGATGATAGAACTGACGAAGACCAGATAGGTGCTTCATATCCTGAATTGGAATGGGCGATGACGATGCAAGATCAGGGAAAAAGCGAGAATGATTTTTCAGGCCGCAAAAAGGAAGTATTCCGTATATTTAGGAAATTCAACTTGGCAAATCGTCATAAGATGATTCCTATACCCGTTTGTGAAATACCAGATGCCATAAAATAGTAACTTGACCTGAATAGCTGTAATCTAATCGAATAAATTCACAAAACTCTCCGTTTTTATGAAAAATATGTGACTTTTGTTAAAGAAATTAGATATTTAAGCCTTACATTGCATGTCAGTATTTTTACACATGCTTACTAGCGTTTTTATCTAGATAAAACTATCAAAAATGATTAAAGTATTAATTGCAGACAACCATCCGATTATCAGAATGGGTGTCAGAAATGTTTTGGAAGCTGCTAGTGGGTTTGAAGTTGTTGGCTCGGCAGCCACTACTTCTGAACTTTTTGAAAAATTAGAAAAAGTTTCTCCCAATGTGATAATGCTAGAGATGGATATTCCTGAAATTAATGGAATTGCCACTTTGCGGAAAATCAAAAAAGAATATCCTGATGTAAGAGTACTGATGTATAGTGGTCAATCTGAAGACGTCTATGCATTGAGTACAATTCGCGCTGGTGCCTTCGGCTATCTATCAAAGGCATCTGATATCGATTACATTATTTCAGCGGTAAGAAAAGTCAGTGAAGGCAATATGTTCATTACAAATGAACTTGCACAACGATTGGCTTTTGACGAAGGCACTCAAAAACCCAGAAGGTTCTTTAGAAAACTGTCTACCCGAGAGGTAGAGGTCTTGAAATTATTGGCGAGCGGTAAGCGCAACAAAGATGTTGCTATCGGCCTTAATCTAAACGAAAAAACGGTCAGTACTTATAAAGCCCGTTTGATGAAGAAATTGAATGTCGATAATATGGTCGATCTTTTGCAGCAGGCGAAAGCTTTGGAACTGTATTAGAAAAAAGACTTTAAAATTATAGACTCCAAAGGTTTTTTAAACTTTTGGGGTTTTTTTATGACAACACCCTATTCAATTTCTTGTTCAGTAATTTGTTCAAGTGTAGGTAATTCATGATTTCTTCCAAGGTTTCTCTATGGTCTCCACTATTTTCTTTTGTATCGTCTTGTAATGCCAGCATTCTTTTCTTGATCAAAAAGCAACGTAAGGTCAAAATAGTCTCGCTAACCAGTTGGGCTATACCAGCTTCCTTTTCTTTAGGATAAATATCTTTTCGTTCCCAATTGTGAAGCGTATATTTTTCCTCTTCCATCAAAATAGAAGAAATTTCCTTTACCATTTCTTGATCAAGATCTGAGAGGAAAGTATTTATCGAAAAATTTTCGTTTTCGTTGAGCCCTTCTATCAATTTAAAATAAATATTTCGAAACTGTTCATTGGTAAGTTCTATCTCATCTTCCTGAAGATCCAGAAATACTTTTTCATACACTTTGGCTTCCAAAGATTCGGGTTCCAAAATCAAGTCGCCCGATTCATTTTCTTTTAACACCAAATCTTCGAATACTTGCTTTTCATTACCGTACAAAAGGAGCATTTCAATAATTTTTCGCTCCAATTCATATTGTACGTCTATCTTTTCAAGAGCGACCTCGTTCTTGACCACATCAAAGACCTTCTGCTCTTGTTTTACTTTTTTTGATGCATCGGCCAAATCTTTTTTGCCTATCTGTGCCAATGTGCTGAACAATACCCCTTCCGATACGTTCATGATACTAGCACATTCCTGAATATAGATTTCCCGTTTTATGGCATCGGGAATTTTAGAAATACTATTCACGATGTCACGAACCGTATCAGCCCTTTTTATGGGGTCATTAGCCGCGTCTAGGGCTAGAAGATTTGCTTTGAATTGAATAAAATCTTTTGCGTGTTCTTGTAGGTAGCGCACTACGTCTTCAAGTTCGTTGTTCTTGGCGAAACTATCGGGATCTTCACCTTCGGGAAAGGTGCAGACCTTGACGTTCATTCCCTGTTCCAAAATCAAATCGATGCCGCGTAGGGATGCGCGCAGACCGGCCGCATCACCATCGAACAAAACCGTTATATTTTTGGTCAGCCGATTGACCAAGCGTATCTGCTCGGACGTCAATGCCGTACCGCTAGAGGAAACTACGTTGTGAATACCCCTTTGATGCAATTGAATAACATCGGTATAACCTTCTACTAAAAAACAATTATCTTCTTTGGCAATGGCCTGTTTTGCAAAATAAATACCATAAAGCACCTTGCTCTTGTGATAAATATCGCTTTCCGGGGAATTCAGGTATTTTGCCGCCTTCTTATCATTGGTCAAAATGCGCCCCCCGAAACCCAAGACCCTGCCACTCATAGAGTGGATAGGAAACATAACCCGCCCTTTGAACCTATCGAATTTTTTAGGATTGTTAGGATTTTGCCCATCTTCCTTTACGATGGTCAATCCTGTTTTTTCGAGATATTTTAACTGGTAGCCTTTATCCAAGGCCGCAATGGTAAATCCATCCCATTGGTCTAGACAATAACCCAGACTGAATTTTTTTATGGTTTCTTCTGTAAAACCCCGTTCCTTAAAATAGCTTAACCCGATGGCCTTACCCAGCTCCGTATCCCATAGCATTTCTGAAAAATGTTTTTGGGCGAACTCGGATACCAGGTACATACTTTCCCGCTCATTGGCTTCCTCCTTTTGTTCATCGGTACGTTCGGTCTCCTCTACCTCAATATTGTATTTTTTAGCCAAGTATTTTATGGCCTCAGGATAGGTAAAGTGTTCGTGCTCCATCAGAAAGGCAACTACGTTCCCTCCTTTTCCGCTACTAAAATCTTTCCAAATCTGCTTTACTGGGGAGACCATAAAACTAGGTGTACGCTCATCGCTAAACGGACTCAAGCCCTTAAAGTTCGACCCTGATTTTTTCAATTGCACAAAATCCCCGATAACCTCCTCTAAACGGGCGGTCTCATATACTTGGTCAATGGTCGATTTTGAAATCAATTTTAGAATATGTTAAGAAGAAATGACAATATGGTAAAGATAAGGCTAATAGAAAAAACATAAACACATAAAAGCTTACCGCACCTTTCACTCCCTGATTTCAATTTCACTTTCAATCCACGGATCTCCGTTCAAGTAGAAATCCATTCCTGTTTTTTTCTGAACTTCAATCAGTTCATTCCTTATTTCAATTGGTCTCAAATACACCCTTTTTCTCAATTCGTTCGTCGCTGCTAATTTAGCTCGGGTCGGTGCGTCTAGAATTCCATAAGTCGACTTGTCCTTATCACTTTTTGTTGAACGATACCAGTCGTCTATCGAGGCGAATTCGAATGGGGAAATCTGACCTTTCTTCAAAGCATCTTTTAATTGTGGCCTTAGCTTAGGGTAAAGGGTGTCTTTCTTATTATACGCCTGCGAAATGGAGTTGTGATGACTTACTATGGTCGACATCCAAAAGTCATTTCCTATGAGCTTCTCACCGGGATACCCGTAGACTTTAAGGATTTCTGAAAACTCTGCTATTTGCTTTTCACTTTGCGGCGCAAATTTTTTCTCGGCATACCTATCTTGTGCCTTACTACTAAACCTGAACAGCGCCTCAATTGCTTTCCACTGATCTTTTGAAAACATTTTTTTTACGCGATTTCTTAAGCTCTCATTTAAATGTGATGCGTATTGTTCGTTGAAGTTTCGATATTGTTTTTTTATCGTTTTCCATTCTTTGGTTGCCCTTAATTTGGCTAAATAGGCATTGCGTCTTATAGATTTCATTTGCCATCCTGACCGTATACCTTTTACTAAAAACCTATAGGCTTTTTCTTCATCGTCTAAATACAAGGCGAGTTGGGTCGCTATTTGATATTCCCTCGCAAAAATAAAATCATAATTTTCGAATAGCTCTTCATAAACTTGAAGAGCATCCTCATAATTCTGGGATACGATGAGTATTTCCGCCTCTACAACGCGCTGATGATAAATACTATAATCCTTTTCTTCAGTAGCCTTTATAGTTGTCACCGAAAACAGTGAAATGAGATTAATTAAGATGATGACTTTTTTCACTTAGTTCGTTTTTTAGAGTTTTAAAAATTATCGGTTAGCAATGAACCTTTAGATTTGATATCTTGGTCATAGCGTTCAATTTTAGTACTGTGATTCTTTTTTTCGGCACTCGCCCAGATAAAACCGAAATCAAAACCCTTACAAATGTTGTATGCCCACATTGCAAACAGACCGAAACGCTCACCGTTTCAAAAAGTAATAACTGGTTTCATCTGTTCTGGATAAAACTTTTTAAAATATCGACGAACCTAGTAGCGGAATGCTCACATTGCAAGCGGGCGTATTACAGAGGCGTTCACCGACGATTTACTACGTGCATTAGGTGAAAATTAGTTCAAATCGAAACGTACGCCCAAGGATATATTATGTTGCTCTACAGTAGCATCTTTAAAAATAGGGCTCAAATCGTACTTGACGTATAGTAAAACACAATCAAAACCTACATAAGTACTGAGGCCATAAACAAAATTACTGGTATTATAGTTTCTTATTAATTTGTCTTTTACGTCCGCACCGTCAAGTTTATATTTCAATATTTGCCGTGTCCCCAAATTGAAACCACCATAACCACCGATTCCGAACCGAAATTGGTTACGAATGGAATACCGGATGCTTTCTTCGTTCTGCTTAAATTTCGATGGACCGATTTCAAAATGTAAGGGAAACACCAGATTATCCATTCGCAACTTCGACTTTTTTAGCTCAGACTCGAACTCTTGCAGTTCGGCTTGACCATTGTTCATTACAAAATACTGATTGTCAATAGGTTTCAGTCCATTAAACTGAAAAGATAGCCCATAATGAAAACGTAGAAAGTTAGAATTATCAAATACCCTGGTACGCCACATCCATCCTATTTCGAAAAAACGGCTTCCCCCGATTTTATAAGGTGAATCTTCAAGCGATTGCCCTTCGATAATCGCATTATTCAAACCAAAGGCGATTATTGGTTCGCCGTACGTTCTTTTGTCATAGACCACTTTCTTTTGGTTGCCCGAATTGTACTTGACACCAAAAAGAACATCGCCTTCATCATCGGCACCCCCGATGGCAATTTCAATATTATTGGTCTCCGTATTCAAATCTGCAGACCCCGTTCGCTTCATCAACTCAATAGTATTCTGAAGAATGGTTACTTTGTTCTCAATATTTTTAGCATGCTTTTCGGCAGCCTCTTTTTTCAATTCTTGGGCACTTTCCTTTGAGATCTCACCATTGGCAAGCCGTTTATTGATTAGTCGAACTTCATTTTTTAAAGCTTCCCGCTCCGCTTGGGTTACATCTTCTTTTTTCTTTTCAAGTTGTTCTATTTCATATTCTAGTGTTTCATCGTCTTGCGCCAATAGTTCATGGGGGAGCAATGAAATTAGCAGTAATAAAAAATAGGTGGTAATAGTTCTCATGACTTTTTGATTTAAGCCCCTAACTACCTCTCCGTTTTTTAGCGGAGAGGAGCTTAAGAAGCAAGATTAATGATTGATGAATTCTATTTGTTACGGTCTGCCACGGAGGTTCTGACCTTTACAAAACCGTCTTTTAGGGCATCGAATATCTGGTCTCGAAAAGACTTGTCCAACTCGTCTTCTACATCGGCCAAAAGGGCCATTGCATCTACAGAATTATTTTTTAGAAATATTTTATTCTCAAGTACCTCTTGTTCCGCCTTTCGCAAAAGAAGATCGATTTCGGCATCGGTTACGAAAGTGTTTTCTTTTTCGAGCAAATCGACCTGGGCAATAATTTCAGCTACTTTCGTATCGATAAGTTCTTCGGAAACCTTTGAAGTTATAGTGACCTTCTCAACAAGCTTATCGTTCTTACTGGTATTGACAACAGTTGTTTCAATCACTTTATCCTGTTTTTTCAACGAAGCAGTTCTAATCGTCTTTTTAGGCTCTGTTTCCTGCGTCGCGACGATCAGGTCTTCTGGTATTTTTTCTTTTAAAACACCTTGAGAATTTTGTTCTTTTACCGCGGGATTAACCGGTTGCTCCGTTACTACCTTTTGAGAATCGGTAATTAGTTCATCCGTATTAAAATACCATGTAAAAACCACTAAAAGCCCAATGAATCCTACCGCAATGCCGTATCTGAAGAAATTTGTGGATTTTGGTTCTTCAGAAACTTCCAACTGTTCTGAAATTCTGCCCCAAGCATTTTCCGAAGGTCGTATCTCCCTCCCGTGTAGCTGCTTTTTGATGTGTTTTTCAAATTTATTCGGTGCCATACCCTATAATATTTTGTGCCTTTAATTTTTGCTGCAACCATTTACGTGCTTTAAAAAGTTGCGATTTTGATGTGCTCTCCGATATATCGAGTAGCTCAGCAATTTCCTGATGTTTGTAGCCTTCTATGGCATAAAGAACGAAAACAGCGCGATACCCTTCGGGCAAGGCATCTATCAATCGTTGAATGTGTTCTGTGTCAAATTCAGAGGTACTATTTGCATGAAGTGCCATTTCTTCAAAAACGTTATCATCGTAGACAACGAATTGCCGCTTTCGCAAATGAGAAATACTTTCACGAACCATTATTCTTCGTATCCAGCCCTCGAAACTTCCCTCGTGCCGAAACGAATCCAGATTTTTAAAAACCTTGACAAAACCAGTCACCATGGCATCTTCTGCAAACTGCATATCTTTTATATACCTTCTGCATAATCCTAGCATTTTCGGCGCATATTTTTCATATAGCCGCTGTTGTGCCTCCCGATTGCCGGATGCTGATCTCCGGATCAGCTGCTTCTCGTTCTTATAAAATGGAATGATTTTCAACCTTTTTGCTATTGCCTTCTATAAAGATAGACGTGTTGTATTCGAGAAAGGTTGCCCGTGTGTATTATTTTTTTGAAAAGTTGATTACATAATCTTCGCCAAGAATTTTTTTGTGAAATAAATTTTCAAAAAATAAACCAGCCTCATGGGCCATTACTTTGAATAAACTATAAAAATATTCTAGAATAGATAAGGCAAATCGAGTAAGACTTTCTCCAACTTTAGTTCCTTCGGGCAACCATTTAATAAAACCTTACGTCTCTACTACTATATGACCTATATATTGATAATATGAAATTTCAGAAAATATCCCTTATCTTTTTAATTACCGTTACTTTTACCAGCATTGCGCAAGAGGCTTCAAATACCATATTTGAAGCAGGCTTCATGACTTTACGCCTAGTAGATTCAACAAGAGTATTCAAACCCGATTCCCCAAAAACAGATAGCCTTCACTGCCGTCCGCTAGATTTAGATATTTGGTACCCATCGACTGAAAAAAGGGGAACAAGATTATTGTTCGGAGATTTATTTGGCCTTAACGAGGAAAGAGCAAATCGCTATAAAGAAGGAGATTTTACTGGAATTACTGAAGAATATGCTATGTTCTTCGCTGCTGGTTTAGGTTTAGATAGTAGTAAAGCTACTGCTTTGCTCAAAATAAAAACCGATAGTTACAAAAACTCGCCAATCGCTGAAGGAAAGCACCCTTTAATAATATACATGGCCGGAAATAATGGTATGGGGTACGAAAATTATAAGGTTTTAGAAAAATTAGCGCAAAATGGTTTTGTAGTGGTATCTGTTTGGTCGGTAGGATTGTATCCCGGATATATGAGCAACTACGTAGGAGATACCATGGAACAAGTGTATGATGGCGAATTTGCCCTTCAAATAATAAAAAACGAACCTAGATTCGATATTGACTTCGACCGTATCGGAATTTTAGGGTGCAGCTGGGGCGGAATGAGTGCTGCAATTCTCTTAGACAAACATCCTGAAATCAAGGCAATGGCATCTTTAGATGGTTCAGAAATTTTCTATTATGGGGATACCGAAGAGGAAGACGTTTTATTGACCGCGATTTACGATTCTGATGTTCTTCATCCCGAAAAGATGAAAGCGGCTTATTTGTATATGGAAAGCGGTAATAAATGGAATGAATTTAAACCAACAGGGGAATATCATTATTATAAAGAGCTAAATTCCCCAAAGTACTATTTACGATACACCAAAAGTATGCACGAAGACTTTACCAGTATACCCAGTATTTTGGAAGCTTCAGAAGAGTCGGTAAAAATAGCTCAATTTATAAACGAAAGCACGGTATTGTTCTTTGATGAATATTTAAATGAAAATTTCGGATTTCAGAGCTACAACAAACAGCTAATAAAGAACAATGACATTACCGACCAACCCCATAAATATGACACCAAAATCCCAAAAGAACTGCTACTTACCGGAAGTGTCCGTGATTCGAAGACTGATGTTATGTTACCCTATGTTAATATCGGGATATTGAACAAAGATTGGGGCACTGTAAGCAACAAAGAAGGGTTTTTCGAACTCGATCTCAATGAAACACACATTAATGACACACTTCGTATTTCAATGGTCGGATATGCCCCCCAGACCGTTTTGGTCAAAACCCTTATGAATCGAAAGGGAGGCTATAAGAT
>CAZRIE010000119.1:0-12803 GCA_964600075.1 uncultured Flavobacteriaceae bacterium | reverse complement strand
GGCAGTCCTCTAATTTTCCACTAAAGTCGTTTTCAACTTTGGTTTTACTTCTCATGTTCTGAGTAGGTTCATGACCGTCTAACCAGATGTATTCTAATTTTGATTTGCTCATAATATAGGGAGTTAAATTTAAATTTTAAAAACAAGCAAAAATATGTTTTTTGTTTAAAAAATCTAATTTTTGGGGGGGTAAATATGTAAAAAATGCATATAATTTAGAAACCCCCTGCATAAGAAGGGGTATTTTGTCAGAAATTAATTTTAAGCCGTTATAATTATTAAATTCATAATCATTATTTTAGCCACTAAATAATAAATACCAGATGTCGAGACAACGATTCGATGCGCTTTTCGAGAGCCAAAAGAGAGAGCCGATCACGGTGGAGGAAAAAGGACGACGTTCCAAACTTTTTGCGACCCACGTTTTTAACGAAGAGCGCATGTTACAATACTTGACCAAAGATGCTTTGGCAAGCGTTCGCGATGCCATATTTTCAGGTTCTAAGATAAATCGCAAAATCGCGGATCAAGTAGCAGAAGCTATGAAAGCTTGGGCCATATCGATGGGAGCCACGCATTACACACATTGGTTTCAGCCTTTGACAGGTACTACGGCTGAAAAGCACGATGCTTTTTTCGACTTATTGCCAAATGGCCAGGCGTTGGAAAAATTTGGTGGTGGGCAATTGGTTCAACAAGAGCCCGATGCATCAAGTTTTCCGAGCGGGGGTATTCGAAATACCTTTGAAGCACGTGGCTATACGGCATGGGACCCAACCAGCCCGGCCTTTGTTTATGACACGACCCTTTGTATTCCCACTATTTTCGTATCATATACTGGTGAAGCTTTAGACAATAAGGCCCCGCTTTTAAGGGCACTTCACGCTATAGACGAAGCAGCGACCGCTGTGGCAAAGTATTTTGATAAGAGCGTAGCTAAGGTGAATGCCACGTTAGGGTGGGAGCAAGAGTATTTTTTAATAGACAGTGCCCTTGCGAATTCGCGTACAGATATTAGTATGACCGGGCGCACTTTGGTGGGTAATGCCGCTGCCAAAGGCCAACAATTGGAGGATCATTATTTTGGAGTTATCCCGCTAAGGGCAATAGCTTTTATGAAAGATTTGGAGAAGGAATGTATTCGTTTGGGCATTCCCGTAAAAACTAGACATAATGAGGTGGCACCGAACCAATTTGAGTTGGCCCCGGTTTTCGAGGAAGCCAATTTAGCCGTAGATCATAATTTACTGCTGATGGATGTTATGGATAAAATCGCCAGTCGGCATCATTTTAAGGTGCTTTTTCACGAAAAACCATTTGCCGGCATTAATGGTTCCGGTAAGCATAACAATTGGTCATTGACAACCGATACCGAAGTGAACTTGCTCAGTCCAGGTTCCACACCTATGAAGAACTTGCAGTTTTTGACCTTTTTCATCAATACTATTAAAGCAGTAGATACGTATGAAGAGCTGTTGCGTTCTTCTATTGCGTCGGCAAGCAATGACCATCGGTTGGGAGCTAATGAAGCACCTCCTGCTATATTTTCCATTTTTATCGGGAAACAACTGAGCAATGTTCTTGATGAATTGGAGGGTGTTTCAAAAGGAAAGCTTTCCCCCGAGGAAAAGACGGAGCTCAAATTGAACGTGGTAGGTAAGATTCCTGAAATTTTATTGGACAATACGGATCGTAACCGTACCTCACCATTTGCTTTTACAGGAAATAAATTTGAGATGCGCGGGGTAGGGGCCAAGACCAATTGCGCCAAACCTATGACCATATTGAACACTATAGTAGCCAAACAACTGCGCGACTTTAAAAAAGAGGTTGATGCCCTTATCGATAAAAAGAGCCTGAAAAAAGATGAAGCCATATTCAATGTATTACGGGAATATATAAAGACTTCCAAAAGAATCAGGTTTGATGGTGATGGCTACAGCGAGGCATGGGAAAAAGAGGCCAAAAGAAGAAAGTTGAGTAACAACAAGAATACGCCCCAAGCACTACAAGTGTTGACTTCGAAAGATACTATCGCGCTTTTTAAGACGATGGGCGTACTAAGCGAAACCGAAATAAGGGCCCGTCAAGAAGTGGAATTAGAGGCCTATATTCTACATGTTCAGATAGAAGGTAGGGTGTTAGACGAATTGGTTTACGGTCACATCATTCCTACAGCCGTTGAATATCAAAGTATGTTGATTAAAAATGTTTTAGGCTTGAAAGAAATTTACGGTGTAGCTCATAAGGGGCTTTCAGACGGTACTTCTGGCATCATAGAACTAATCGGGGAACATGTTACTGAGCTTAAGAAAAAGACCGATGCGATGACCGATGCTCGAAGACGTGCCAACAAACTCACTGATACCCACAAAAAAGCATTTGCCTACTGTGATAATGTAAAGCCCTATTTTGATGATATACGTGTGTATTGTGATAAATTGGAAAAGCTGATCGACGATAGATTATGGCCCCTAACAAAGTATCGTGA
Source organism: uncultured Flavobacteriaceae bacterium (assembly GCA_964600075.1). Taxonomy (GTDB): domain Bacteria; phylum Bacteroidota; class Bacteroidia; order Flavobacteriales; family Flavobacteriaceae; genus CAZRIE01. The sequence goes on along the minus strand of CAZRIE010000119.1, from coordinate 10,312 downwards.
GCTTTTGTTTACGAGATAAAAGCTTACATCTGCAGAACTTTCCTTGACACTTCTCTCTAAAAAAGAGAGCCCTTAGCCCGTATTTCAATTTCATGGTGGTAGACCTTAAAATTTGGTTATAAGTCGAAACTATATGCAAAATCGACACAATATTGTAAGGTTTGGGGGAATAGTGCATACTAATGGTAAAAATTTTCAAATTAACACAATACGCAGTATTATGAAAAAATTACTTTTCCTTCCTTTCATTTTGTTTACAATTACCCTTTTTTCTCAAGGTGCATGGACCAAATCAAAAAACGAAGCATATGTACAATTGTCTTATTATAATATAGGTGGCTATACTAATATCTTTGGTTCTCCAGATTATAGAACGGAGCGCGAAATAACAGATAATACGTTACAGTTATTCGGTGAATACGGGCTTTCTGAAAAAACCACCCTGGTTATGAGTCTTCCTATTAAAATGATTAAAAGCGGTGATGTAGTAATAGAGGGAGCTACACCTATAACGGCAGAAGGTTCAAAAACAGCATTCGGTAATTTGGCGTTTGGTGTCAAACATCAACTTTACAATAAGAAGTGGGTGATTTCAGGGCAGTTCAATATAGAGGCGAATACGGGTACGTTTTATCCGGAACTTGGTTTGCGTAGTGGATATGACACGTGGACTTTAGCGCCAAAACTAAATATCGGGAGGAGCTTCGGTCGTTTTTTTGTGCAAGGTACTACGGGAGTTGATATACGGTTCAATGGCTACAGTTCGAACTTTAAATTTGGTGCGGAAGTAGGAGCCAAACCTCTTAAACCACTTTGGTTAATAGCTTTTTTAGATGTATCAACCTCCTTTGAAAATGGTGATGTTCTGCTTCCGGCAAGCAATTTGCTCACAGGTCTTTATGTTAACGATCAAGAATACGTGGCTTATGGAGTGAAGGCCATCGTTGAGATTACCCAAAAATTTGGGGTGCTGGCGAACTATACTTCGGCAATTTCAGGAAATAACGTTCCGAAAAGAGCGGTTATTGGGGCGGGTCTATACACCAAGTTTTAATAACAATAGAAGTTCAAGAAAGTTTATTTGGTCAGGCGAACTTTGTGAAGTGAATATCTTATTTTTGCCACAAATAGACAAAAATGAGTTCGTCAGCCAGCGAAAGATATAGCCAAAGAGGAGTTTCTGCATCAAAGGAAGATGTGCACAATGCCATTAAGAACATAGACAAGGGATTATTTCCGAAGGCATTTTGCAAGATAGTTCCTGATTATCTGACGAACGACACGGACTATTGCCTGATCATGCACGCCGATGGTGCGGGCACAAAGTCTTCATTGGCCTATATGTATTGGAAAGAGACCGGAGATCTTTCGGTTTGGAAGGGTATTGCCCAAGATGCTCTTATCATGAACATCGATGACTTGATATGTGTGGGTGCAACCACAGATATTATGCTCTCATCGACTATTGGTCGAAATAAAAATTTGATTCCCGCAGAAGTTATTTCAGTAATTATTAATGGGACCGAAGAACTAATTTCCGATTTGGCGGAGCATGGTATCACCATACGCTCAACGGGAGGGGAGACTGCCGATGTGGGTGATTTAGTGAGAACAATTATTGTTGACTCTACCGTAACGGCACGCTTAAAGCGATCTGATGTGATCGATAATGCAAAAATTAAAGACGGCGATGTCATTGTTGGTTTGGCATCTTTTGGACAAGCAACCTATGAAAAAGAATACAATGGTGGAATGGGCAGTAACGGTCTCACCTCTGCTAGGCACGATGTTTTTTCGAAATATCTTGCGGAAAAGTATCCTGAGAGTTACGATGCGGCTGTACCCGATGAGTTGGTCTATTCAGGAAACAGAAGGTTGACTGATTTGGTCGAAAGTACTCCGCTAGATGCTGGAAAACTAGTGCTCTCGCCTACACGTACCTATGCCCCTATTGTTAAAAAAATCCTTGAAAAATATAGTTCCGAAAAAATTCATGGTATGGTGCATTGTAGTGGTGGAGCCCAGACCAAAATTCTACATTTTGTCGAAGACCTTCATGTCATAAAAGATAATCTTTTTCCTGTTCCACCGCTGTTCGAACTTATTCAGCAACAATCGGGTACAGAGTGGAAAGAAATGTACCAAGTATTCAATTGTGGCCATCGTTTAGAAATTTATGTAGATGCTTCCATCGCGGAAGACTTGATTCAAATTGCTAAAAGCTTCAATGTCGAAGCCCAGATAGTGGGTAGGGTAGAGGCCAATTCTTCAAAAAAATTGACAATTAAAAGCCCTTTTGGAGAGTTTGTGTATTAAGGTATACGATTCCCCTGAATACTACGTTTTCTTAATAAACTATAATGCTATGGAAAGAAAACAGTTTCTTAAAGGCCTTGGTGCGGCTGCGGCGTTCGCTGTCACTTTTCCATGTTTGCACGCATGTTCAAACGATGAGGACGAAGAAGGAGGAAATACACCGGTACCCACAGGTGTTGATTTCACCATAGATCTTGAGGCTCCTGAAGCTGCAAAACTGGCCACTAATGGGGGCTATATTCTCAAAAATCTAGTGGTTGTCGTCAAAAACCTTGAAGGTGAATTTGTTGCCGCGAGCCAAGTTTGTAGTCATCAAGGTTATGATGAGGTGCGATTCGTAGATCAAGACGGTGGTATCTTTTACTGTGATGTACACGGTTCTCGTTTCGAACAAGACGGTAGTCCGAAAAACAAAGTTGATAGCAAACCAGCAAAAATGCTTAAGATATTTAAAACCGAACTTTCGGGTACTTCGCTACGTGTATTTGAATGATTGGTATCGATTTTGCCTATAATATCGTCATGAAAAATTTTGTACTTCTTTTCTGCTTGGTGTTCACCACCGTAATTTTTGCCCAAGATTGGCAAGAAAACTATGAGGAGGCATTGGCTCTGGCCAAGAAAGGGGACAAACCTTTGATTTTGGTATTCGCTGGTTCCGACTGGTGTGGCCCCTGCATAAAATTAGATAAGAAGATTTGGCAATCCGAAGAATTTAAAGAATTTTCGAAAGAAAATTACATTCTCTATAAGGCAGATTTTCCTAGAAAGAAAGCCAATAAACTACCCGAAACATTGAAAGCGCAAAATACTGTTTTGGTGGAAAAGTATAATTCTCAAGGGCATTTTCCGCTGGTCGTCGTATTGGACAAAAATGGTGACGTTCTGGGCAATACAGGGTACGCTAATAGCACTCCTTCTGCTTATATATCACATTTAAACACTTTTCTAAAGTGAGGTTTTGGCCTTCCATATTTGTTTGCTTTTTTTTCTTGAGCGGTTTCGCGCAAGACAAAAATTTCGTTACGGTACACAAGGCCATGGAGTTGATGGGTAGTCGTTTCGACATTACGGTTGTAGCCAAGAACGAAGACGTTGGCTATATAAATATTGATGAGGCCTCCGCCGAAATAGCACGGATAGAAAAGTTGATTTCTGCATGGGATCCGGATTCAGAGACATCATTGATTAATAAAAATGCCGGAATTAAGCCTGTAAAGGTGAGTTCGGAACTCTTCATGCTAATCGAACGCGCCAAACAGATTTCTGTGCTGACCAAAGGGGCCTTTGATATTTCGTATGCATCTTTGGAGGAGGTTTGGAAATTTGATGGGTCAATGCAATTTAAACCTACTAAAAAAGAAATTGAAGCATCCATCGCTAAGGTTGGATACCAAAAAATTATCTTGAACGAGATTGAGCAAAGTGTCTTTTTGAGTAGAAAAGGCATGAAAATTTCTTTTGGAGCAATCGGCAAAGGTTATGCTGCGGATAGGGCCAAGGAGCTTTTGGTCTCTAAACAAGTGATAGGAGGTATTATTAATGCCGCAGGAGACCTCACTACATGGGGCACTAAGGCCAATGGTGAAAAATGGGTGATCGGTATCGCAAACCCGTTAAGCAAAGAAAAGATTTTTTCTTGGTTACCTATTGTAGAATCTTCTGTGGCCACTTCTGGCAATTATGAAAAACATGTTGTTTTTGATGGTAAAAAATATTCCCATATCATCGATCCCAGAACGGGATATCCATCGACGGGTATCAATAGTGTTTCCGTATTCGCCAAAGACGCCGAATTTTGCGATGCCCTGGCCACAGCAGTCTTTATTTTGGGTAAAGATGCCGGACTACATTTGATTAATCAATTGGGAGCAGATTACGAAGTAGTTTTAATCGATAGTGATAACAAGATTCATAAGAGCAGTGGAATTTTGTTAGAGAACGATCCCTAAACCTTTCGACCAATAAATTTAAAGTGGGTAAAGGTTTTTTTTTTGAGTCGATATGACTAAATTTTCGTCATGTAACGAATGACAACTACTATTGAACCACCCAGCCACCATTGAAGAAGTTCTCAATCGATTGGATAGCATTATCGAAGAGGCCATAGTAACTAATGACCGACTTGGTCTGTTCGCCTATATTTATAGACGGACTACTGCAGAAATACAAAAGGAAGTACAGTTGAAAAATTTCGAGGATAATGAGAGGCTCGAAAAAATGGACGTCATCTTTGCCAACCTGTATTTAGACGCCTATCACGATTACAGAAACCATAAAGAGGTCAGTAAATCTTGGGAATTCGCCTTTATACATAAAGATGAGCCTTTAACTATCTTACAACATATTCTTATAGGTATGAGCACCCATATCAACCTCGACCTTGCAATTGCAACCAGCCAAAGTATGGTCGGAGAAGAGTTGTCGGAAATTGAAAACGACTTTAACAAAGTGAACGACGTACTGTTCAATACTACAAATGAATTGCAAGAAAGACTTGGTAAAGTATCTCCATTATTATTTTTGTTAGATTGGGCTGGGAAAAATTCTGATGAAAAAGTAATAGATTTCAGTATGCGCAAAGCCCGTGAACAATCTTGGAATGGTGCAAATCTGCTATGGGCATTAGGAAGTGATGGACAGGGTGAAACGATTAAGAATTTGGACTCAGTGGTACTGAAAATCAACGAAATAATAAGGCGACCTAAATCGAAGGTTATTGGCTTTGTACTAAAGGCAATCTCCAGATTTGAGGATAAGAATGTGGGAAAAATTATTTCAAAACTTAGCGAGGATTGAGCTTGAATACTGTCTCGTCAGTCTTCCAAATTTAAATAACCCTCATCTTCCAAGTCTTCTTTGGAGCGGATCAACTTCGAATAACCACTCTTTAAAAAATAGACACTATCGCTTACCTCAAGAATATCACGATAAAAATGGTCGGTGATTACAATTGCACTTTTCTTCTTTTTTAGTTCGATGAGCTCTTTTATTTTTTCTACATAGATAGGAGCAATGAACGAAAAGGGCTCGTCTAGAAGAATGATTTTTTTATTGGAATTCAGGATAAGATATGTCTCTATCACCCGAAGTTCTCCGGAAGAAAGTTCGTTGATCCTCGCTTTTGCGTATATCTCAAAGGAAAGAAAATCAGTTGTAAACCCTTTCCATTCCACATCAAAATACCGGAAGGCATCCAAAAGCTTTAGATTGTTTGGCAGTAGTTGGTGTTGAGGTAAATAGGCGGCCAAATCTGTGCCGTAAAGGTTTCTCTTTTGTGGTATTCCGTCAATACGTATATTCTTGTATTTGGGTCTTAAGCTTCCGAACAAGATGCGTAACAAAGAAGTCTTTCCACATCCGTTTTTCCCCAGAATTCCGGTTACTTTACCGGTTTCCGATTTCAGATAAACACCATAGAGAATGCGTCTGTTATCAAAACTGAGTTCCACGTTGTCGATTTCAAGGATCAAAACAGTTTTAGTAATTCAAGGGTGAGTAGGGTCAAAAGCGTATCCATTAGAAATGAAATCGAAAAGAGTCGTGTGCGAGAAATAGCGAAATTTTTATAGAAAATCAGTTTTTGGTTCGAACGAATATCAAAATGAAATAGCATTAACAACCCAAAAAGCGATAGTTTGGCAAGAACTATTTTAAAAAGAATACCGTCGATTTGCAGCGATTTAAGTAGGGCATACTGAATAAAGCTTATTGCAACTGAAATCCATAAGAATTTCCTGTAAAAAAGAAAAATTAGTCGATACGTTTTTAGGCGGAATACGGTATTTTTCAAATCACGAGCATATGAATAAATGTACAAATTTATTGTAAATTAGCAACCCAATTGAGGTAAGAGCATGATAGACAAATTGAATATTGTAAAACAGCGTTTCGATGAGGTTTCCGACCTGATCATTCAGCCCGACATCATATCGGACCAAAAACGCTACGTTGAACTGACCAAAGAATACTCAGACCTAAGAGCACTGGTCTCAAAGCGAGATCAGTATATTGAGTTGACTGATAATATTCACGAAGCTGAGGAAATTATCGCCGATGGTAGTGATGCCGAAATGCTGGAAATGGCGAAAATGCAGTTAGATGAAGCCAAAGCGGGGCTGCCTCAATTGGAGGAAGAAATAAAAGTGATGCTCATACCCAAAGACCCGGAAGACACGAAAGATGTGGTTGTAGAGATCCGTGCGGGTACTGGAGGTGACGAGGCAAGTATTTTTGCTGGTGACCTTTTCCGTATGTATACGAAATATTGTGAATCAAAAGGATGGAAAACCAATGTCATCGACCTAAGTGAAGGTACGAGTGGGGGGTATAAAGAAATTCAGTTTGAGGTCAATGGTACCGATGTATACGGTACTTTAAAATTTGAGGCCGGCGTACATCGCGTGCAGCGCGTACCGCAGACTGAGACACAAGGTAGGGTGCATACCAGTGCTGCTACGGTAATGGTATTGCCAGAAGCCGAAGATTTTGATGTGCAAATCAATCCGAAAGATGTTCGTATCGATTTTTTCTGCTCATCAGGGCCAGGCGGGCAGTCGGTGAACACCACCTATTCTGCAGTGCGGTTAACGCACGTTCCAACTGGATTGGTGGCGCAATGCCAAGACCAGAAATCGCAGCACAAAAATAAAGAAAAGGCTTTTAAAGTATTACGTTCGAGGTTGTACGATATGGAGTTGGCCAAAAAACAAGAACAAGATGCCGCGAAACGAAATTCACAGGTAAGCAGTGGTGATCGATCGGCGAAAATTAGAACATATAATTATCCACAGGGTCGGGTGACCGACCACCGTATCGGCCTTACACTTTATGATCTTCAGAATATTATCGACGGAGACGTTCAGAAAATAATCGACGAATTGAGTCTGGTAGAGAATACGGAGAAATTAAAAGAAGCTTCGGAGATATTTTAGAAATAAGTTTATGAGTTTATAAAACTCTTTTGAACTTGAACTTGAACTTGAACTTGAAAACCGAACAGCTCATAACCCAAATACACAAGAAGAAATCTTTTCTATGCATCGGTCTTGATACCGATTTAGAAAAGATTCCTACGCATCTTCTAACCGAAGAAGATCCGATTTTTTCCTTTAACAAAGCCATTATAGACGCGACACATCATCTATGTGTTGCCTATAAGCCTAATATCGCTTTCTATGAAGCCTATGGTATCGAAGGATGGAAGTCTTTAGAAAAGACCATTACCTATCTAAACGCGAATTTTCCAGAAATCTTTACGATTGCCGATGCCAAGCGCGGCGATATCGGGAATACTTCGACCCGATATGCGAAAGCCTTTTTTGAAGATCTGAATTTTGACTCGATTACGATTGCGCCCTACATGGGAAAAGATTCAATAGAACCTTTTTTGGCATTTACCAATAAGCACACCATTTTATTGGCATTGACTTCGAATGCCGGTGCGTTTGATTTTCAGACACAATTGATAGACGGTAAAGAACTTTACAAAAAGGTATTGGAAACTTCAAAGACCTACGAAAATGCCGAGAACCTTATGTATGTAGTAGGGGCCACCAAGGCAAAATATTTAAGTGAAATCAGAAAAATTGTTCCCGATAGTTTTTTGTTGGTGCCTGGTGTTGGGGCCCAGGGAGGAAATTTAGAGGAAGTGTGCTCCTATGGTATGAACGATAATGTAGGTTTATTAATCAATTCTTCAAGAGGAATCATATATGCATCCAAAGAAAAAGATTTTGCAGTTGTCGCCGCGAAAGAGGCGGGTGTACTACAAAATCAAATGGCTCTTGAGTTGAAAAAGATGAAGTGATTACTTCATCATATTTTCCAATACCTTTTGGATTTTCTTCGCTTTAAGCTCAAAAAACTCAACTAATTTAGCATCGGTATATTCCAAGTTACTGGCCTTATCTAAAAAATTCTGATATTGGTACTCCAAAAGGGTTATAGCGTTTCTGTTCGCTGTGATTGGAGTTACCTGTCCGACTTTACAATATTGATTTTCCATAAATCTTAAAAATGATTCTCTCAAATATACGGTGCAAAATCAATTTTGGACTTCACAAATCGTCATATTCGACTAAAAATCAGTTCTATTGACGTTTTATTGGCAATAAGCTTATACAAAAGCTGAGAATGACATCGTTTTTCTGTTAAAAAGAGCTGGGGCTTTTAGTATTTAGCCGTATTTGCGAGCCGTCTGGGGTTTTTAATGGTTTTTAGACTTAGGGACTTTTAAATAACTATCAATCAAAAGGTTAAAGTTTTATCTTACAATGCCTGTCTTTTTACCTTATACTTTAGTTAAAGGTGTGTTATTTTTTGTTCGGACAGCGCATGAGTCAAAAGATTTAATACATTGCAAAGTTTCCTAACAGGAAAAATCTAGAGAACACTTTGCTGAATTACACAACATATCTTCACCAAGATTCTAAAACTTGGGTGACCTTCGTACATGGTGCGGGGGGCAGTTCGGCAATATGGTACAAGCAAGTGCGTGAGTTTAAGGAACACTTTAATGTACTGCTGTTAGACTTAAGAGGGCATGGCGATTCAAAGCCGGGACTTAAAGACGCATTCAACGATAAGTATACTTTTGATTATATAACGGAAGATATCGTTGAGGTTATCGATTATCTTGATATCAAGAAATCACATTTTGTGGGTATTTCTTTAGGTACTGTACTCATACGTAATCTTGCTGAAAAATACCCTGAAAGAGTTTCGAGCATGGTTATGGGAGGTGCCATTATGCGACTGGATTTGCGTTTTAGGTTATTGATGATTTTCGGTAACATGTTCAAGTCGCTAGTGCCTTATATCTGGTTGTACCGACTATTTACTTTCGCTATTATGCCCGATAGTAACCATAAAGAGTCACGATTACTTTTTATCCGGGAAGCAAAAAAACTGTATCAAAAAGAATTTGTTCGATGGTACAAAATGGGTTCGCAGATAAGTCCGCTCTTACGTTTTTTCAGAACGATGGATATTAAAATTCCAACTCTTTATGTTATGGGTGGCGAGGACTATTTATTTCTTCCCTCCGTAAAAAAGATGGTTCAAAAGCAAACTTCATCCAGTCTTTTGACAATAGAACACTGCGGTCATGTCGTGAACGTTGAGCAGCCCAAGCTCTTCAATAATTTCGTTATCGGTTATGTTACAGAGATGAGCCGATAGCCGAATATCTTATATTCTATAAACTTTATCTACAACGAAAAAAAGGGTATTTCTATTTTTGACGCTAATTTGCTTTTCCCTTGGAATAGTCCAAAAAGAATCGTGCGAATGTTGTTCAAATAATCGTAAGTCCTTTGATTTTTGGATAGGTACTTGTAAGGTACCCAACCCTTACTGAGCGCTAGCCAGAAAGAATACCATCGAAAAAACCGAAGGTAATTGTGCTACACAAGCATTGGGTGAGTGCCAATCGAAAATCAACCCGAACCAGTACTAATTTTTATAATTTAAAACCAGAGAATGGGAACAAATTTGGGTTGATAATTCGGGAATGCACCTCAAACTGAAAGGCAATCGAAATAAAAACCAGATGATTCTCTAGTCCGGAAACTTTCCCTCAAAATAGAGGTCATCTACCCTTTCTAGTAATTTGTTATATTCTTGAACGTCCGAACCGTAATGGTTATCTTCTTCAAAATCTATAGGGGAGATAGGATAAACCAACGATGTCCAAAGAGATATCATCAAGGTAATTGCAATGGGCTGTCTCGTTCGAATGATTAATTAGCTTTGATTAACTTGTGAAATTAAAGAAGCCGGACGTCTTATAAGTATCTTAAAATCAGTAATCCCCGATAATAGTTTACTTTGTTCCTGGCAGGGAATTTACTCTATTTTTTATGTGATTCTTAGATGAAAAAGTAATTATTTATCTCGTAAGGTGAGGTTTCAAAACAAAAAAACCGGAGCTCCAACCGGTTTTAAACTAACTGATTCAAAAAGTTACCTACTCAAATAATTCACTATAAAAAAA
>CAZRIE010000118.1:0-12918 GCA_964600075.1 uncultured Flavobacteriaceae bacterium | reverse complement strand
GACTCCCCAAAAGTCGGGTCTGGGAAAAATCTTCCAACTTTTCCAATGCACGGTCTGCGAAACCCGCTTGAAAAACGCCTCGTAGGGCATACAATGTAGAGCGGTCCCAGACGGTTGAAGTACCTGATTTGGTCAGAAGGCCGCTATTTGTCCATAATTTATCTGAAAAAAGGGCATCTATGGTACCTGCTGCTCTGTTGTTAATGCCAACGGTCAAAGGAAAGCAGATCCAACTTCGCAACTCATCGTTCCCTTCGTAATATTGATAGGTATTAAAACCTTCAACGGTAGACTCAAAATTTTTGCTGATTGCCTTTCTTAGTTTAGCTGCTTTATTTTTAAAGTTGGTGGCCAATTGGTCATCGAGCTCTAGTTCTTTGACTAAAAAGGAAGCTGATAGCAACGCATCGTAGTACAGCGATATAGTGCTCAAATTGGCCTTGCCAGCTGGAAACCTACCTTCCAGCTCATCAGAATCTGAGGCTATAGAACCATTTGGCATTTCCTTTCGTTTCAAATATTCCAAACACCATTTGATTAAGGGCCAAAGTTCTTTGCCATATTCTTTGTTCCCAGACGCCAATGCAAATCTAGCAGCCCCATAGGCGATCATGGCCATATCACCCCGATCTCCGGCCCCGTTCCAGAAACTCCGGCCTTCGGAAACAATGGAACTCGGAATGGGTTTGTATTCCGGGTTGATATATTTGGCAAAATGCTGAAAACTATTTAGAGCACTTACATTACCGGCAGTATTTCCCAGAAACGGAAAAAAGGGATTGATATATTCAGCTTGGTCGTTGGCCCAAATCGCTGCTAAATATTTATTATAACCTCCTGGCCCATGCATAAGGCCTCCCCGAGTAGAAAAAATACTTTCCGAGGCCCTTATTTTAGAAAAATCGAACAGTCGATTGAGTGTAGGATTTGGCGTTTTCAATATTAAGTTATCAGAGGAATTGCTAATGAAATCTTGTCTTGCTGCCCATTCAGCTGAAGAATTACCGAAATAGGGAGCGTCATTAGATTTTCGGGCCGTTCTGATTACAGCATAGTTTAAAGTTTCTCCGGAAGCCAATTGGAACTTACCATCTCCTTCAATGAATTCACTGATGGTGTAAACCCCATATAATCCTTTCTCTTCAATGGTAAATTCCTCATCATTCCAAGCGGGAATCACTATTTCTATTACATGATCATTGGTATTCGTCAATTGAATTCGGTCGATAATGGTCGGATTAAGGACACTGGGGAATATAGTGCGTACTGATAGTAAGCCCTCTTCATGGGTGCTCAGTACAGTTAGGGTCCCGTAGATACTTAAGCTTTTTACTTTCCCTGAAGATATTGCTTTGCCATCTACACGAGGTAATAATGAGGTCGTGTCTCCCGATTTGCGCTGTAAACTCGCGTGCGTATCATCCGGCAAGGTTCTTAACATCGGCCATCGAATCAATCGATTTGCATAAAAACCAGCCTGACTATCAATTCCCCATTCCAAAATCATATCAACAGATTGCCCACTCATGGCCATATGGTCATTGTGAGGTAGCTCATCGCTTGACTCCAAGTCCCAAACAATTGCCCCGTTTTCCCTTAATTGCCAATCGAAAGAATCTTTAGTTTCTTGGGCATTCAACAAAAAAAATGAATTGGCAATCATAAAAACAATTGCCAGGCTATTGAATCTTGTTTTTTTTATTTGTCTCATTATTAAAGGTTTCGATTTTAGTTGGTTGCTTAAAAGTATAATCCAATAGTTTAAATTAAGGTAAAATTTTAACTATTGGATTGCTACGTCAAATTAAACTTTAGGAACACGGAATTTTCAAAGTGTGGAAATAAACCGTCGTTTAAATGTACAGTATTATCTCACTTTCTCCAATAATTGATTAAAGGCTGCAAATCAATATTATTTTTTACCTTAGTTAAGGCCAACAAAAAATATTTTCAAATCTATAATCGCACAAAAACTTCAAGTAATTACGGAAAAGGATTTTAAATCAAAGATGAAACTTTAACAGTGTTATCTTCCGGTCGCGCAAAATTCAGGAATGACGGCGATAACAAATTGTACTTTGGAGGGTAAATACCTGAAAACACTTTATGTAACAGATGGCCCGTATTTGTTTAGTATTCGTGCAAAAATATCGGGGAAAACATCATATAAACCGAATAAATAATATCAAAAAGTATGCTTGTCATCTCGAATTTCATGGCCGAGTATCGCACAAAATACATGTAAAGCAATGGTCAAAAAAAAATCGGCCTTTAGGGCCATATGCGCTACTAATTTTTCAAAGACCGGCCTGAAAATCCTATTTTATGTATTTATACCACTGTTATTGGTCAGTTGTGATGGGGCACTTTATTCAGATGCCTCGAACACAGATGTCGATTGGCCGGCCTATGGTGGAAATCTTGCCGGTAACCGGTTTTCGACCTTGAACCAAATCACGACCGACAATGTAAACCAACTTGAAATAGCATGGAGTTACTATGTTGGGGATTCTTTGGAGCTCGATGCCAGACCAGAAAGAATTGAATGCCAACCTATAGTAATAGACGGTATATTGTACGGAACGGGCACTAAATCAAAATTGTTCGCGCTAAATGCAGCTACTGGAGAAGAACTATGGAAATTCGTGCCTCCTTCCCATAATGTCAATAGGGGATTAAACTACTGGCAAAATGGAAAAGACAAACGCCTCTTCTATGTTGCCGGTTCTTGGCTATACTGCATTAATGCGCTTACTGGAAGTCCCGTAGAGAGTTTTGGCACCGGCGGAAAGATAGATTTTCATACTGGTCTTGAGAATGACTGGTTCGATGCCAAGGATTTTTCGGTGACGGCCACCAGCCCGGGAATAATTTACAAAGATGTTTTGGTCATGGGCTCAACGGTATCGGAATATGGTGATGCGCTTCCTGGCGATATCCGTGGCTTTGATGTCCGATCTGGTGAACTCCTATGGATTTTTCATACCATACCCCGACCTGGAGAATTAGGATATGATACCTGGCCTAAAGATGCCTATAAAAAAATCGGGGGAGCCAATAACTGGGCCGGAATGGTGCTCGATGAGGCAAGAGGTACCGTTTACATTGGAACAGGTTCGCCATCCGTCGATTTTTATGGGGGCGATCGAGCCGGGGAAAATTTATTTGCCAATTGCATATTGGCGCTAGATGCCACGACCGGTAAATTAAAATGGCATTACCAAACCATAAAGCATGACCTATGGGACTTGGATATCTCTTGTCCGCCCAATCTATTGACCGTAAGGCATGACGGGAAATTAGTGGACGCCGTTGTGCAGACCACCAAAGACGGATTGGTATACGTACTCGACCGTGAAACAGGAAAGTCTTTATTTCCTGTTGAAGAAAGGCCAGTACCGACCACCGGTCTGCCTGGAGAACATCCAAATCCTACGCAAAAATTTCCGTTAAAACCTCTGCCCTTGGTAACACGACAGATTATTACCGAAGCAGATCTTCCAGATTCATTGCATTTTCCAGATGCACATAAAAGCATAAAGGAACGGTTTCTTAAATCACGGCGTGGATCAAAGTATATACCACCCAGTGCTGAGGGCTTTTGGTATATTGGTACTGGAGGTGGAGCTCTTTGGGGTGGCAATGCTGTTGACCCGGCCGGCGTACTCTACCAGAATGTCAATGAGTTGCCAAGCAATATACAGATGATCGATATGGCGGAGAAAATGAAGGAAAGCACCTCCCGTGGCAACTCTCTATACATCAATAATTGCGCAGTTTGCCACGGTGCGGATAGAAAAGGTGATGGTTCCGAAATTCCGAGCCTTGCAAGTCTTGATAACATGCTTTCGAAAAAAGTTATAAGCGATATTCTAAAAAACGGGCAAGGGCGTATGCCATCATTTCAACATCTATCTGGCCGAGATCGAGAGTCTATTCTTTTATACATTCTTGATCAAGATAAAAAGGAAGGTTTAACTGACGATATTCACGATGAGGGAAATCTGGAGACCAAAAAGAATGAGAATTTTCCCTATGTACCCCCATATATCCATACGGGCTGGAACAAAGTTTGGGATGCCAACGGTTATCCCGGAATCAAGCCCCCGTGGGGCACGCTTAATGCCATCGACCTGAATACCGGCGAGTACCTTTGGCGCGTGCCTTTGGGGGAACACGATGAACTGACAAAAAAAGGAATACCTATCACAGGCACTGTCAATCGGGGAGGTCCTATTGTTACGGAGGGTGGACTAGTATTCATAGCGGCCACAGAGGACAAAAAAATAAGGGCTTTCGACCGCAAAACGGGCAAAACAATCTGGGAATACCAATTGCCCGCCATTGCGCAAGCTACGCCGATTACCTATCAGCAAAAAGGCAAGCAATTCATTGTTATAGCGACAAATGATATGGGTGAAGTAGATGACGATACCAAGTCCGGAGGGTATTACATCGCATTTTCGTTAAAGTGAACATCCAAAAATCGGAATCTGGCACCAAATAAGTTACTCTAATGTGATTGGATGTTATCGTAATTCTTAGACCTGTACGCTATTTCAATTCCCGAACCTTTATATTTCGAAACTTAATTTTACCGGTTCCCCTTGCTTGAAGACAAATATAGCCTTCTTTGTGGTCCTCGTCGGTAACGTCTAAGATCGAAATACCATCGATCCATACTTGTATACGATTCTTCTCGCATTTAACTTTATAGCTATTCCATTTGTTAATCGTTTCGACCTTGGTCAACGGACTAAATTTATTAACGATTCCCCCAGTCCTATAGTCTTGGTTAGGATTTGAATCCCATATGTTTATTTCGTAACACTGGGCAGCACTGGGTATATCGTTCTCGCAGCGTATAAAAACACCGGAATTAATGGTGCTATCTGGATTGAAATCCATTTCTAAAATAAAGTTATTGTACCTTTTTTTGGTCGCAATAAAACCTTCTTCTGTAACGGGACCGGGACCAATTCCTATTACTTGATTTGTGTCGAAATTCCACTCGGCATTACCTTTTACGAGCCATTGTTCAGAAGTTTCTTCAAATAAAGGCTGTACGTTTTTACAGGATATTGCCATTAAGAATACGATTGCCGGATATAAAAATAATTTAGTCTTTTTCATGATAGCTATAAGTATTGATTTACTGTAATTTAATATTTTTTACTATTTTTCGCAACTTTAGTTCCTCCAGAATCACCAAACCACAAAAGCTGGACGCGTAGCTAAAAGAACGCCGATAAATCAAGCCCAATCGAGGATAGATGCCCAATTAGATTACTTTCGTAGCTCACATCAATAACCGGAAACCATACTGGGGAGCTTTGGGGCATATGCCCCCCTCTTAGCCCCACCATACTTCCCCGGGAAGCAGATTTGCTTTGACCACATCAGGATTGAGATCAATACCCAAACCAGGGTTATCGGGCACTTCCACATAGCCGTTTTTGCAAAGAGGCCCATCATGAATAATGGCATCATCGTTCGCATCCCCTTCGAAATAGACCGTTTCACAAGCCAAATAATCTCTAATCGACGAAGCCCAAGTGACTGTTGCCATGCCGTTAACAATACTTCCGGTGTTGTGGTTTCCTGTTGGCAAAAAATGCAGGTCGGCCATGTCGGCTATGCGTTTGCTCTCTAAAAATCCTCCGGAATTTCTTAGATCTAAGTGAACGATATCAATGGCGGACTGCTCAATAAAGGGCATCGCCTCAGCCCGACGTAACCAGTTTTCCCCAGTACAAATTGGAACGGGCGACATACTCGATAGACGCTTCCATCCTTCATTGTAAGAAACAGGGAGCGGATCTTCTAACCAAAGTGGCTTGACCGTTTCGAGACCTTTCGCCACGTCAATGGCCGTACGGAGATCGAATTCCCAATGGCAACCGACCATCAAATCGTGCTCCCAGCCAATGGCGTCGCGAACGTTTTGATAGCCGTCAATAAGTTTTTTAAGTCCCTTGCTAGAAAGTAGGCGGTTTGATGGATCATAGCCAAAATCACTTTCAGCCGAGGTGCGTGGTACGCCAAGTTTATGTATACTAATACCATTGGCCCGTTCTTTGGCGGCATCGGCCCAATCTTTACAGGCAATTTTGTCATTGTAGTCTTTTGGGGTATGGTGATCGTACATACGTACTCGGTCCCTGAATTTACCGCCCAACAAGCTATGGGTAGGCACATCAAGTATTTTCCCGGCAAGATCCCATAAGGCCATTTCGATACCCGCCATAGCCCGTTGTTGGGCATGGGCACTTCCGTCGGTATAGCGATATGTGGCGAAAGAATGTCCGGTATATAAACGATCAATCTGCAACGGGTCTTTTCCTATAAAAAGCTCTTTTAGGCCATGTAATTCCTTAACGATACCCAAGCCCGGAGAGCCATAGGCTTCAGCGATACCGAAAAGGCCGGAATCGGTCTCTATTTTCACTAAGGTGTAGTTCCTTCCCTTTGAGCCTTTGAACACCATTGTTTTGATATCCTTGATTTTGACTTTATTCCGTTCGGCGGCTATCAATCTTGAAAAAGGAGTAAGCAGGGTTACAGCTGAAATACTTGCTAAAGAGGATAAAAACGAGCGTCTGGAATTTTGTGCCATTTTGTTGATTTAAATTAACGGATCTATTGTTTGAAGGCCATTATTGGCCTTTGCTTAGTTAGCGTCAAGGTCATGAATTTATATGTTTTATTGTTTCACCAATTTGTTCTTTACTTTGTTCCCCTTCTTCTCCTGTGGGCTTATCACGCCAATAATTGGCGATGGCCGATCCTGAAATATTCATCCATTTTCCAAATACGATGGGCGCCAAAGCTGCATTTGCGTTTCCCAAGGCTTCAAGGGCGAGCCCCATGCCCAGTCCTCCATTCTTTAACGCGACCTCGATTGAAAGTGTTCGGCTATCGCGCCTGGACAACCCGACGGCACGACTGCCCCAATACCCTAAAATAAAGCCAAGTAGATTAAGTATCGCCGAGGCGGCAACCAACAGCAGCCCAACTTCAAGCAGTTTATCCCTATTAAGGGCAACAACAATTGTAACAAAAAGGAGAATGGATACCATCGATACCGCAGGCAGAATTTTGTCCATCCAGTTCTCAGTTCCTTTAACCCATTTTACGATCACTTTTGTAAAGGAAACCAGTGCCATAAGTGCAAAACCTAGAATAAATCCGGGTTTTAATACCCCAATAGCATCGGGGAAGCGTATGAAAATAGAACATAATAAGGCCGAAATGAAAAGCAGCCCCAACACAATTATATTTCGGTCTTTCTGCAACCATAGTGACTTACCATACAATATCTTGTTGCAAATCAAGCCCGCGGAAATAGGTACGATGATTAGATTAAAACTGGAGAACATCATTTTTAGAAATGAAACGGCAATAAGTTCGTCCGCGAAAATCTTCATCAACAAAGGTGTAACTACTGGAGTGAGAAGCGTTGTTACTGTGGTAACACTGATCGATAAAGCAATGTTTCCTCTTGCCAAAAAGGCCATTACATTGGATGCAGCCCCTCCAGGGCATGCCCCTATAAGTATTAGGCCAACAGCAATCTCCGGCGAAAAGTTAAAGACTTTTGTAATCATTACGGCAAGAACAGGCATAATCGTGAAAGCCATTATGGAACCGATAAGAATTCCCTTAGGCCGCTTTACTTCTTTTCTAAAATCGTCCAAACTTAATTTGGTGCCCATGCCAAACATAATGAGCTGAAGCATGGGAATAACCAGTATTTTGGTGTCAAACCCCCAGTTAGTAAATAAAAAGGGGTAGTACATTGCAGCAGTCAAAAAGGCGAATACCCAAAAGGTAAAAGCTAATTTTCCGTATTTTTCATCGAAATAGCCATATAGCGCCAAAGCAATAAAAGCAGTGAGCATAGGAATTCCCGTACTGGAAATGTTACCTAAAAAAATCAATATAATCGTAACCACCGTAGCAATTCCTGAAATGACCAGAATAGCCTTTCCAATACTTCGGTTTACGTTTTTTATAGTCATATTCGCCTCTTGATATTTTACGAAAATCCTAAAAATTTATGAGCAATTTTATATTTTCGGATTTACAACGGTAGTCGTGACAATGACTCATCTTAAGTTTTTATTTTGCCTGTGACGCCCTCCAATAAAGCCGAAATTCTCGGTTTTAAATAAAATGTGAAGACGCGTTGAATTTAAGTAATTATATCTTTCAAAAATCATTTACTTGTAACTAAATATTACATGATTGTATATAATTAATTATATTTACTTATCCATCACCCCATAATTGGTGCTGAATATCATAAGAATAGTGTGAACCGCATTTCTACCACCTTTCCACTATTAACCGATTATCATGTTAAAATAAGTTACAAAACAAGTATTTTCTAATTGAAACCTAATCCACATGTTAACTTCCACCAAGGAACAGCTTCAAAAAACAAGTACACCGACAATAGCAACTATTCTTTTTAAGTTAGGATTAAGAAATCAATTTATACAGGATGTTAAACCTGTAGCCTTGGGTAAACCAAACATGGTGGGCGAGGCCTTTACTTTACGTTATATACCGGCAAGAGAGGACTTAAATCAGATTTCGGTATTCAGGAACCCTGAACACCCGCAACGTGTGGCCGTAGAGACATGCCCCGAAGGTGCCGTTCTGATCATGGATAGTCGAAAAAGTGCACGGGCGGCATCTGCGGGATCTATATTGGTTACCCGATTGATGAAGCGTGGTGCGGCCGGAGTCGTTACCGATGGTGGATTTAGAGACTCACGTATCATTGCCAATCTGCCTTTTCCTTCCTTTCATACAAAACCGTCGGCACCCACCAATTTGACTTTGAATCAAGCACTTGACATTAACGTTCCGATAGGCTGTGGTGATGTGGCGGTTTTTCCTGGTGATGTAGTCGTGGGTGATGATGACGGGGTTATGGTCATACCTGCCCATTTAGCGGACGAAGTGGCCA
Source organism: uncultured Flavobacteriaceae bacterium (assembly GCA_964600075.1). Taxonomy (GTDB): domain Bacteria; phylum Bacteroidota; class Bacteroidia; order Flavobacteriales; family Flavobacteriaceae; genus CAZRIE01. The sequence continues at coordinate 3,941 of CAZRIE010000118.1, read as the reverse complement.
ATCAAGCAAAGGGTATGGAGCTTTATGAAGAATTCGTAACGGAAAAAATAGGCGAAGGGCGTTCGATAATTGGCCTATACCCTCTTACTTCTGAAGAAAACAAACTGGATTTTGAAAATTGGAAAAATAGCTTATAGCCATCAATAGCACCAAATCTTGATTTTTTTCTATTCCCTTTTTAGGTTTCACTACTCTTTTCCGAATGTATATTGATAAGTCTTTGTTTTACTTTTGCAATATGATAGCGCATGGCTAAGCGCGCCGCTTCGGGATCTTGTACTTCAATGGCATCCAGTATGCGTTGGTGTTCATCGAGTACGTGACGGTTTCTATCAGGGTCAATTTGATTTTTAACGCTCTCCCTTGATAGGCTTTGGGTTATTACCATTGTCTTTCTCAATCCAAAATGAAGATTTTTCAATAATGTAACAAAAATTCCATTGTTGGTCGCATCGGCAATCCCCATATGAAACTCAAAATCAGACGGAACCGAAAGGTTTGATGCATCAAAATCTTCTCGCATCTTCTGAAGGGCATCCTTAATGTATTTTAATTGGTCAGAAGACCTTCGCATTGCAGCCAAGGATGCAGCTTCTCCTTCCAACGCTATTCGTACTTCATGACTTTGTAATAATGCGGCAATGTCGTTCGCTGATGCAAATTGTTTCAGATGACTCAGTGGACCATGAAGTACAAAAGTTCCAATTCCTTTTTTGGTGACCACAAGTTCTTCGGTCTGTAATTTCACTAAGGCTTTACGAACAATAGGTCTTGATACTCCAAAAGATTTGCAAAGTTCATTCTCGGATGGAATCTTATCACCTTCCCTAAGTTCACCGGAAATAATCCAATCAAGAATTTGCTCGTGAAGTTGCTCGGCTAGTTTTAATGTCTTTTTAGGATTTAAGCTGATCATTTTATATTTAAATATACCTCGTCTTCGCAATATAAGAAATCGCTTATGAACTTATTCTCGTGACTAAAAATAAGGTCGCACAATACCCATAGCGTAAAATTTAGCTTAAACATATATTCCGTTTCTTCTCAAAACAATTAATTTTAAAGCGATTCATCCACTTGAGTTTTGTCTAAAATGGTAAATCATCAAATTTGAATAATAGATACCATAGACTTTACGGATTTGAGAACATTGGAAACCTCCTTTTTGTTGATATTCCTGATTGACTTTCTCAATTGTCTTTGAATACCAAAATGTTTTATAAATTCGAATCTATTTCTTTATGACAAACAAATTTAAATCACATTTAGCCCTCTAATGAGTAATTGGAAAAACCGTACTGAAGGACAAGAAGCTCCGTTCATTCCCCTAGGTCCGTTCAAACTTCGTTTACCATTTTGGCATTATCGCTTTGAGTGGCCCGATTATTTCCAAGGTTTATTAATGTGTGCGGTAGATTTGGCGGCCATTCCGCTTATCATGGAATTATTGGGGATGCCTTTTGAAGCAGCTATGGCCATAGTCATATTAAATGGCTTGTTCTATCTTACCCACCACCTATTGGGTGATCCTGTGGTGCCGGGTTGGATTACCCCTGCCATACCCTTGCTCATCGTTTACGTTCAAACCTTTCCTATGGGCCCGGAACGCGTAAAAGCACTAGTGGCTTTTCAACTCATGTTAGGCATTTTGACGATTTTTTTAGGAATTACCAAACTTGCTACCAAAGTGGTACACTTGATTCCCTCATCGATTAAATCCGGAATTATTATTGGCGCAGGTATTGCTGCAGTAACCACTGTGTTCAAAGAGGGAGGTAGGTTTGACTTATTTCCATATACCATTAGTATTACGGTGGGTATCGCTTTTTATCTAATTTACTCCAAACATTTTGTGCAGCTAAGTCAAAAACATCAGGTTTTTGCTCTAATTCGCAAGTTGGGCATTTTTCCTATCATATTGTTGGCTGTTTTTGTAGCCCCTTTGGCAAGCGAATCGACTTGGCCTGTTATAGAATGGGGCATTACCCAACCCGATTTCGAGTTGCTGTTTAGCCAATATACCATATTCGGTGTGGGCATTCCTTCTCTTAGTATGTTTATTACCGCTATCCCCACCGTATTGGCCGCTTATATCGTTTTGTTTGGCGATGTATTGCAAAGTGAAGCTATTTTGGCTGAGGCAGATGATGAGAGAAAAGATGAAAAAATCGATTACGACCCCAACCGGGCACATATGATTTTTGGTGGGCGAAATAGTATCATGAGTTTAATAGGGCCAGATGTTACGATGTGCGGCCCACTTTGGGCAGCCATGCATGTGGTTATTGTAGAACGGTATAAACAGGGCAAAAACGCAATGAATTCCATTTTCGGGGGGAGCGGTTCATTTAGATGGGGAACCAATACGGGCTTGTTGTTATTGCCCATTGTAAGTTTGGTAAAACCAATTTTGGCAGTTGCCTTGGCGCTTACGTTGATCATTCAGGGTTTTGTAAGCGTGAGAATTGGCGTATTGGAAGCTAAAAGCCATAAAGACTTGGGCATTGCAGGTATTATAGCAGCCGTGTTAGTGGCAAAAGGGGCCAGCTGGGCATTTGCAACAGGAATACTTTTAGTGCTATTGCTGTATGGGAAAAAATTTTTAAAGAACGGAGGTGAAGATAGTTCCCCTAATTTATTTACACCTAATAAATAAGCATAGAAACAAATGAAAACCAAAGCGGCCATCTTGTATGAAATGTACTTAAAAAAGCTATATACAAAGTCAAACCCTCTTAGAATAGAAGAAGTAGAGCTCGATGCTCCCGCTTTTAATGAAGTGGTCGTAAAATACGAGCCGCCGGATTGTGTCCCTCTAATCTTTCTGTAATCGATGGAAACCTTACAAGACCCTTACCTATGGTTTTGGGACACGAGGCTGCAGGGAAAATTGTGGAACTGGGCGATGGTGTAAAAAAATTGAAAGTGGGCGAACATGTCGTTTTTGCTTTTTTGCCCTCTTGTAGGGTTTGCCAATATTGCCAAACAGGGCGAGTAGCCCTTTGTGAACAAAGAGCCCAGGCCAACGGCATGGGTACTCTTTTGGGTGGGCATCAACGAATTCATCAGGGTGATGAATACGACCACCACCATCTCGGAGTTTCCAGATTTTCTGAATATGCTGTAAATTATGTCGCTTTAACTTTGCAAACTATTTGCCGTAACGAACAGCTACCAAATGAAACAAGTAAAACTAGAAAATATTTCAGATACGTTTTTCCCGATGGCTTGGGAACTCTATGAGGGCGCATTTCCCTTGGAAGAGCGAAGATTAAAAGATGCCCAGGCCCGTGTTATGACGAAACGGAACTATAATTTTGATATTGTTATCAATAACGACCAATTTATTGGGTTTATCTTATGGTGGGATTTTGAAACACTTAGATATGTAGAACATTTTGCCACATCAACAGAACAAAGGAATAAAGGGTTTGGAAAGTTAATTCTTGAAAAGTTCATCAAAAACAATGACAAACCAATTTTGTTAGAAGTTGAACTGCCTCATTCCACCATCAATCAACGCAGAATAAAATTTTACGAAAGAACCGGGTTCAAACTCAATCCACATTATTATGAAGTACCTCCTATACAGGAAGGCCACTCCCCTTTGCAATTACTGCTAATGTCTTACCCAAACCTCCTTTCTGCAGAAGATGTTGAACGGTTTATAAAAATATATCATCCCGTTATTTTTGAAGACTAGTCACAAATCCACATGAAATTTAGGGGAACCATGGGCTAAATTCTGTGCTATTGCGCTTTAAATTTTTAAATTCCTACCTTTAAATCTAACCATACCAACCAATGCTAGTTGCATCCATTTTCCTATATATTGCAGTGACACTTGCCATAGGTTTTTGGGCCTCAAAGCGGGTAAAGACCACGAAAGATTATACACTGGCTGGAAAGAGTCTGTCCACGATACTGGTAGGTGTTACGAT
>CAZRIE010000117.1:0-13126 GCA_964600075.1 uncultured Flavobacteriaceae bacterium | reverse complement strand
TAACTTTGAGGAACAGAATTCCCTTTCTCTTTTTTAATCGTTTAGGACGCTATTGGTCTTTAAGGTAAACATGAAAAATAATCAGCTAAAACATTAGGGTATTCAAGATTTAGTTTGTCATGCAATAAACAACAGCTATTAAATGGACCCATTGGCAATAGAAAATATCATACTGAAATATCTTAGCAACGAAGCAGTTTCGGAAGAATTGGATTATTTGTCAAAATGGATTTCTATTCCCAGTAACGAAGATGTTTTTAATAATTACATAAAGACACATTACGAAATAACGACCGCTATGAGTAAACCAGATGTCGAAAAAATCAAGAGTACTCTCTTGAGAGACATTGAAAAGGATAAAAAGAGGTTAAAAAACCGAAGTATACAGCGTATTTTAAAATTTGCTGCCGTATTTGTAATCCTTCTGGGCGTGGGCTACCTGTATCGCCAAGGCTCTATATCACAAACCAATAGTGCAAGCGTGTTAAATCCCAAAAACGAACCAATCACTATCATTTTAAACGACGGTACAAAAAAAATTATAAGACCAGACGAAAATGGGCCGTTGAAGGATGCTACCGGAAGGGTAGTTGGAAGGCAAAGCGATGCCAAACTGACCTATGACCAGACAGCCACTAGCGACAAATTGATATATAACACTTTAAATGTGCCCCATGGAAAGCGTTTTGACTTGACCCTTTCCGACGGTACCCATGTTTATTTGAATTCAGGTACTGTACTTCGGTACCCCATAAATTTTTTAAAAGGTCTTAATAGGGAAGTTTTTCTTACCGGGGAGGCCTACTTCGAGGTAGAAAAAGATGAACAAAGTCCGTTTGTAGTGCATACTGACGACATGCAAGTAGAAGTTTTGGGAACGGCTTTCAACATGTCTAATTACCTCGAGGACCCAAGTACAAATACTGTTTTGGTTGAGGGTTCAGTTGCATTATCTTATTCGAAAGGTTCAGACCAAAAATCTGGCACTACTCTACTAGAACCGGGGTTTAAAGGGGAATGGCTAAAAAATGGGAGCGGAATATCACTTGAAGAGGTCGATACTGAAGATTATATCGCATGGGTACAAGGAAAATCAGTTTTTCGAAACACTTCTTTTTTAAAAATAAGACAGGCCTTGGAGCGTCATTATAACGTAAAAATCAGGAGTGCTAATACTGAGTTGGACAAGCAGTTATTCAATGCAACTTTTGATATTGAGACTATACAAGAAGTTCTTGAATCGTTCAATAAAAGTTTTGCAATCGATTATAAAATAATAAATAATGAAGTGATTATTGAATAGTTAAAACCAATATGCCAATGAATATATAACTAAAAAGGAATAGAATTCACTTTGCCTAAAAATCAGAAAATGCGAACACATTTCACGATTGGGTAAAGTAGCTTAATAAATCAAACAAATTTAAGAACTCAAAAATCATGAAAAAACTCTTTAGAACAGGGAGGTGGAGACACTTCTTTCCCGCAATTGGCCTGAAGGTGAAGCTTAGCTTTATTTTAGCATTAGTCTCCGTAATTCAAATGCAGGCCAATGCGTACGCACAGTCTAAAAAAATTTCGTTAGATCTAGAAAATGTGAGTGTTCTGCGTATTATCAACGAGATAGAATCACAATCCGAATTTAAGTTTTTGTTTAACCGCAAAGATGTTGACCTTAAGCGTATGGTTTCGGTAAAGGTTAAAAAAAAGCCAATCGAAGGCATTTTAGCAAACTTGTTTACAAATACAGATACGGGTTTTGAAATTCTGAACAAACAGATAATACTGAAAAAAAACAGGGATAAAACAATTACTCCCGCAGGCATAGCTAACGTAACATCTATAGGTGCCAAAACAATAATACAATTTCAAGTTAACGGAACTGTTACCGATGCTGATAGTGTGCCACTTGCCGGCGCTAGCATACTTGAAAAGGGCACCCTCAACGGAACTCAATCTGATTTTGATGGAAATTTCTCTTTGGAGCTAGCTGATGAAAATGCCGTTTTGGTCGTATCCTATATCGGTTACGCAACAAAAGAATTCGGTCTTCGAGGACAAAATGCTGTTACTATTGCATTGGAAGAGGACACTGCTAGCTTAGACGAGGTCATAGTAATCGGATATGGAACCGTTAAGAAAAGCGACCTTACGGGATCGGTAAGTTCCATTCAGGCAGATAAGTTAAACACAGATTCTCAGGCATCAGTTGAGCAGATAATCCAAGGAAGACTACCCGGGGTACAAGTGACGCAGTCAAGTGCGGAGCCAGGCGGAGAATTTTCTATACGGATTAGGGGAACCAATTCAATTTCCGCCGGAAACGAACCGTTATATGTTATTGACGGACTCGCAGGAGCCAATCCGGGAAACTCGCTGAACCCTTCGGATATAAAATCTATCGAGGTTTTAAAGGATGCTTCCGCAACGGCTATCTATGGCGCAAGGGGTTCCAACGGCGTAGTTTTGATAACTACCAAACAGGGACAAAAGAATTCAGCTTTGGAGATAAGTTATAACGTGTCCACCAGTTTTCAAACAGCAGCAAGGACGCTTGATATGATGGATGCCCAAGAGTACATGTCATTTTACAACGATGTCTATGTCGACCGGGGACTTGAACCTTTATTCGGTGATGACGACTTTAACAGCTTCGGCGCCGGCACGAATTGGCAGGACGAAATTTTTAGAACCGCACCGATATACGAGCATCGACTTTCTTTTTCGGGCGGGTCGGAGGATACACAATATTATGTTTCCCTTAATGCATTTGATCAAGAGGGAATTGTTATAAATTCAGGTTTTGAAAGGTGGGCCGCAAGGGTAAACCTTACACACTCGGTTGGAGATAAATTAAAGATAGGAATTAATCTGAACACCAGTTTTGAAAATGAAAATAGAGTACCACTTGGTCTGGGGGTAAACGCGGGTGCTGGAGTCATTGCTACTGCTTTGCAATTACCACCCACCGATCCAGTTTTTAATGATGATGGGAGCTACGCAACGAGTTTACAAGATCTAAGTAATTCCGTCGCGCAAGCAGAGACCATAGACGAATTTGAAAAGACAACCCGAATTTTTGGAAATGGTTTTGTTGAGTATGAATTCATAAAAGATTTGAAGGCGAAAGCGAATTTTGGTTTTGATCAAAGAATTGCAAGAAGGAATACGTTCTTTGACCTTCAGACCCAGATAGGGCAGTTAAATCAAGGAAGAGCAAGCCAAAGGCTTATTGAAAACAATAATTATCTTTTTGAACTTACTTTGGATTACAATAAGGTAATAGCTGAAAAACACAAATTGAACCTTTTAGGCGGTTACTCTTATCAAGAATTTACAAATTCAGGCTTTGATGCTTCAGCTCAAGAATTCCCCACTACAGCATTCGGCTCTAATAATTTAGGCGCTGGGAATCCTGCTCAATTTCAAGTGGGATCCACTAGAGGTGAAAATACCTTAATTTCGGGTTTTGGGCGCGTAAATTATTCTTATGACGACAGGTATATATTAACAGGATCTATCAGGGCGGACGGCTCGTCCAGATTTGGCGAGAACAATAAAGTCGCTTATTTTCCATCGGGTGCCTTGGCTTGGAATATAAATAATGAATCCTTTTTCCCGGAAGATGCATTCGTTTCCAATTTAAGACTAAGGGCCAGTTACGGTTTAAGCGGGAATCAGGAAATTGCTAATGGGCAATCATTGACACTTTTGGAGTCAGGCCCCATTGCCGTGCTAGATGGTTTAGAATTGCAGTCTATTGCTCCTGCCCAATTGTCAAATCCGAATCTTCAGTGGGAGACTACCGAATCCTTCAACCTAGGAATCGATTTTGGATTCCTTAGCAACCGTATTTCTGGAACGGTGGAATATTTTGAGAACAATACAAGGGATTTATTGCTTTTCTTACCTGTTCCTACAACAACTGGTTTTACTCAATCCTTACAGAATGTTGGAGATACCAGAAATAGCGGTTTTGAACTTTCGATAGCATCACGAAACCTTGTCGGTGAATTTTCATGGACAACAGACTTCAACCTTGCTACAGTGAAAAACGAAGTTACAAATCTGGGCGAACTGCCCCGGATTCTTCAGGGAGGTACCCGATTTGTAAATGACTTTACATTGTTGGAAGTGGGTAGCCCCGTTAATTCTTATTACGGCTTTGTATTCGAAGGCGTTTTTCAGTCAGAGGAAGAGGTGGCCAATTCTCCTGCCCAAAACAATGCTGCGGCAGGTGGCAGAAAGTTTCAGGATACAAACGGTGACAATGTTATCGATGATGAAGATAGAGTCATTTTGGGAGATCCTTTTCCTGATATTACTTTTGGCTTCAATAACACCTTTAGTTATAAGGGTTTTACTTTGGATGTTTTTATAGAGGGCAAATCTGGTTTTGAACTGGCAAATTTTACGAATATTGATTCCGAAAACCCCATTGACGACCTAAGAAATAGGCAAACATACGTCTTGGATAGGTGGAGCCCACAAAACCCGACCAATGATCAGCCTTCTTTTGCAAACCCTTCCCGCGCCTACGATTTCAATAGTAGGGTGGTGGAAGATGCCTCTTTTGTTCGATTGCGAAGTGCCAGGTTCTCCTACACATTCCCAAATTTAAATTTAGGGCGCATATCTTCATTAATGATATATGCCTCAGGACAAAATCTGGTCACTTGGACAGACTATCGTGGATTTAATCCCGATCTAAATTCTTTGGGTAATTCAGACAATCCAAATGTAAGGATCGATTACGCCGCCTATCCACTAGCAAGAATTATTTCAATAGGACTTAATGTAAAATTTTAAAACCATGAAAACTATAAAATCATATTTCATTCTTATAGCCATAACCATTGTGATTCCAATTTTTTCATCCTGCGAGGATAGGTTGGAAGAAAAAACATTCACTGTTTTGAGTCCCAATGATTTTTTTAACACAGGCGATGATCTTGAGGTCGTTTTACTTTCAGTTTACGGAGAGTTAAGGTATAGCGATATTACAAGAGATGCCGTAACACTCCAGGAAGTAAATACAGATATTGCATATGAACGTGGTGGCGGTATTTTCACTTGGAATGAGCCCATAGAGGAATTTACCTGGACTACCACCCACCAATGGACACAAAATTCTTGGGAGCGTCGTTATCGGGGCATATTCAAGGCAAATACCGTTTTGGACAATGCCAACCTTGTAGAAATGGACGACGCACGAAGAAACGAGATAATTGCCGAAGCCAGATTTTTAAGGGCATTCAACTACTTTTTGTTATATGATTTCTTTGGCCCTGTCCCACTGATTACCAGTAGTGAGACCGAGGTAACCGATCGACCCGTACGGTCTTCCGAACAAGAAATGATATCTTTTATTGAAAATGAATTAGCTGCCGCGGCCCAGGGGCTGCCCGTAAACCCTCCGCGAGATCAGTACGGCCGCCCTACACGCGGAGCCGCATTGGGGGCTTTGACCAAATTTTATATGATGACCAAAAAATGGCAGGAAGCTGCCGCGACTGCCAAACAAGTCATGGATCTTGGCGAATATGATTTGTTCATAGAGGAGGATAGAACCGCGCTTTTTAGTCCAGAAAATCAGCGTGACAACGAATTTATATTTGTTTCGGTCATGTCGGATACCCCCAACAATACTACCGGTGATGGTTGGTTGAGCCACGTGGTTCCTAGGGGTTATCAATGGGAGTTCCCACCTAGGCAGATATTTGCCGCGAAATATAAGATTTATACCGCTTTTTTAGACACATTTGATCCGGAAGACGAAAGGTTAAATGCATTTAGGTTAGAATTTGTAAATACGGAAGGAGAGACTATTGTTCTTGGAAAAGATAATGCCATAACCTTAAAGTTTCCCGAGTATCCTAACCAAGATGCTAGTAGATCATCCGACGATTTTCCTTTTATCAGATATGCGGACATTCTCCTTTGCCGATCAGAAGCTTTAAATGAAATCAGCGGACCTGACCAGGAATCGGTAGATTTGCTCAATATGGTCAGAGAGGCAGCCGGGGTTGCCATCTACCAAGTGGCTGATTTTGCCAACACACTAGAATTAAGAGATGCCATTCTTGATGAAAGAGGTTGGGAATTTCATACGGAAGCAATAAGAAGGCAAGATTTGATTCGCCACGGTAAATTTATCGAAATGGCCGTAGAACGCGGCAAATCTGCTAAACCTTTTCAAGTTAGGTATCCAATTCCCCAGACCGAGATTGAACGAAACTCGAACCTTACTCAGAATGAGGGGTATTAATATCATTACATAATAAGAAAAGCTTTTTGTCGCACTTTTGTAGTGAAAACACAGGCATAAGCCCCATAAATAAAACAAGAAACGTTATTTTTTGAGTTTTCACCCCGTTTGAATGAATATTGAATGGGGTGTTAAAACATATTTTTTTTTGAAAATTCTAAACACATACTTCAAACAGGAGGCTCTTTACGGTAGATGCCATGTAGCATCAATCAATAATCCTCTTTAAGGATTACATCGCTATGAACTTAAATAAGACTAAAATGTTTAAACCTTACCTAACATACATCCTGAAAACTAGTATTAATTCTTGCTTGGTGCTAAGTTTTCTTATTATTACTGGATCATGCACGGACCAAAGTAAGCAACAAAAAGTAGAGGAAAGGCCCAATATTCTTTTTATAATGTCAGATGACCATGCGTATCAGGCTATTAGCGCTTATGATGATAAACTGATAAAAACACCCAACATCGATCGTTTGGCAAAAGAGGGCATTCGTTTCACTAACGCAAGTGTAACGAATTCTATCTGTGCCCCGTCGCGCGCGGTCATCCTTACTGGAAAGCACAGCCACATCAATGGTAAAATTGATAATATGATACCTTTTGACACTACTCAAGTCACCTTTCCACAGCTATTTCAAAAGGCGGGCTACGAAACAGCGATGTTCGGTAAATTACATTTTGGAAACAGTCCTAAAGGTGTTGACGAATTCATGATACTGCCTGGTCAGGGTAACTATATCAACCCCGACTTTATTACTAAAAATGATGGTAGGATAACGAAACAAGGCTATGTTACCGATATTATAACCGACATGACGTTAGATTGGCTAGAAACCAAGCGTAATCTTGAAAAACCCTTTATGATGATGTATCTGCACAAGGCACCTCACCGACCTTGGTGGCCCCGCGCTGATAAGTTTAAAGAATTTTCAAAAAAAACGTTTCCTCTGCCCGAAACTCTTTTTGATGACTACAAAAATCGAGGTACCGCTGCGAAAACGGCCGAGATGAACATTTTGCTGCATATGCGATATACTCATGACAGTAAAATTTACCCAGAGACCATTGCTGAAATGGGTAATGTGGAGCCAAACATACCTCAATCGAAAAACGATTTTTGGGGACCTTTCGGTCGTGCAAATGCCGACCAAAGAGCAGAGTACGAACCGATTTTAGATTCCATTAATAAAGATTTCAAAGACAATTGGCCTTCAATGACCGATAGGGAAAAAATGATTTGGAAATTCCAAAGGTATATGCAAGATTATCTTGGCACTATATCTTCTGTGGACGATAATGTCGGTCGTGTACTCGATTATCTCGATGAAAGTGGCTTGGCCAGGAACACCATTGTCGTTTATACATCGGATCAAGGGTTTTATTTGGGCGAACATGGTTGGTTCGACAAGCGCTTCATTTATGACGAATCCTTTAAAACTCCGTTAATGGTACGTTGGCCCAATAAGATTACCCCGGGTACGACCGAAGACGAAATGGTACAGAATCTTGATTTTGCCCAAACGTTTCTCGAGGCTGCGGGAATAACTGCCCCCGATGATATGCAGGGAGAAAGCTTAATGCCATTATTAACGGGAGAAAAGAAAAACTGGGAAAGGGAAGCGGTGTATTATCACTATTATGAATACCCTAGTGTGCACATGGTTAAACGCCATTATGGAATCGTAACCAAGGACTTTAAGTTAGCACATTTTTATTACGACGTAGATGAATGGGAACTGTACGACCGTAATAAAGATCCTAACGAAGTAAACAATGTGTACGATGATTCCGAATATGCCGAAGTGGTAAAAGAACTAAAAATCAAATTGGCAGAGCAGCGAGAGAAATATCAGGATTCACCACAACTAGATCAAAAGTATATCGAAATATATCAGGATAGATTACAAAAATAGGGCCCACCAGATTGAAAATAATAAGTGTAAAGAAACTTTGAAAGTGTTAGTTTAGTTGAGTTAGTTTGAGAAAGGAACGATAGGAAACTTTCGTTCCTTTTTATCCAAACTAATAAGTGGCCGTAGTCCTTTTAAAAAATGATTCAACAGTAATCGCTTTTCAGTGTCCTGAAAAATGGCCAATTTATAGAACGGAATATAGAAGAATGCTGATGTCCTACAAAAGGTTCGTTTAATGATACTTTAACAATCTTTTGCCTATCGATACCGACTTGACTATGAGGAGCGTGTGTTTAATTACCGTAATTCTTACAAAATGTTGATAAATTTGCTGTCATTCATTTAAATTCAATTTGTCGCCTCAGTCGGGGTTATGTACAGACATTATTGTAAAGAACCTTATGAGCTAAGTATTTACTTAATCATTTTGACAAATTCCTTTTTTTATTTCTTCTGAGTCGAGCGGTACTTCGATGAGAGGAAATAGAAACATTTAAAATGTGTCCTTCTTATTCTCCAGTATTTAATATCTTTTTTAGTGCGCCATGCATTATCCCAGGGTCAACATCCGTACCAGTCCAGTATTTAATGCCGATAACACCCTGATTTACTAACATTTGTAATCCGTTTACTGTTTTACAACCCTTTGTCATTGCTACTTGTAGCAGATGAGTTTGAGGTGGATTGTGTATACCATCAGCTACGACCATTTCAGGTGTAATACTGTCAAAATCAATGTTCAATTGCTCATTCACATTCGGGTAAAGGCCAACACTTGTTGCATTGATAACAATATCCGTCGTCGGCTCAATAACATATTTTTCTGTCCAAGTATGATAAAGAGCATTTGCTGATGTATTTTCATTTAATAACTCAACAATCGATTCGGCGCGTTCTCTACTGCGGTTCACAATGGTTATCGCCCTTGCTCCGGCTAATGCTAGTTCAACTCCTACAGCCCTCGCCGCGCCGCCCGCGCCGAATAAGGTTATGCGCTTAGCGACAGGACTAATTACTTCTCCAAGTGCTTGTACAAAACCCCTGCCATCGGTATTTTCACCGATCCATTTGTCACCTTGACTTACAATCGTGTTAACTGCACCTATTAATTGTGCCGATTCGCCGAGTCCATCTAAGTATTTGATGATGGCCACCTTATGAGGTATAGAACAGTTAAAGCCTGTCCAGCCCATTGCTCTTGCACCATCTACTGCTGCTGCTAGATTCTCGGGACTCACCTCACAGTTAATATATCGGAAATGTAATCCGTGATGTTGAAATGCAGCTTCCACCATAACCACTGTAGGGTTTTCAGCAGCGGGTTGGGCAAAAGAGCCTGTTAGTTTAGGCAAAAAGTCGGTGGATACGTTCAAATTATTATTCATATTATTGATTTAACAATTTTTTTGATAATCAGTGGATTTTAGTAAAGCGCCAATGAATCATTTTCTATAAGCACAAATTTGGGTTCTGTCGCATCTGTAATATTTGAGCTTATTTTTAGAACATAAATAGGAAACTTAAAAAACGTAAGTACCTGAAGATTAATCTAAATATTTATTTTGTTATGAGTAAATTATTGTAAATTTTGACAGATGCGACACAACCAAGCAGAAACAACAAATAAAATCTAACAGTAAACCATATTATTCTTTGAAGATTAATTTCCCATAAGATAATGGAAAGTGAGTAGAAGGTGGTAACCAAGACGATTTCTGTAAAGTACCTTCTTTCTCTGTTCCTTCTCGTCTGGTTGGATCAAATTTTCAAATATTCCCATTTTTTGGTGGTATATTTTTAGAAGATTGAATTTGTGAAAAAGGAATCGCCACTTCTAGAAACCAACCTTTATCAATATCGCTATCATCGCCTACGGTGCCTTTTACATTAACTGCAGATAAAATACCTTCACAATCCCAGTCCAACCACTGTCTAATAACATCACGATTACAATTAGGATTCAGAACATATAAATCTAGAATGGTATTGAGGGCATTCCACTCAAATTCGTAATATGTTTTGGGATTATCATCTGCATTAATAAAAATTTCCATAACCTCTTCGTTCCAAAGATCATCATCGCGCTTTGTCATTTGGGCTTTTATGTTCTTATCTTCCATCCAAAAATAAAAGAACAGATATTCTTTATTCCAAGCTGATTTAAACCAAGATTTTGTTTTTAATGGCTCTTGCTCATTCGGGATAAACCATATCGGTTACTTATTCTTCCAAATGCTTTCCTTTTGTTTTCCGTCGATTTCAACAGTATCATCTACAAAATAACTAACATATTCTTGCGATCGTTTTTGAGCATACATGCAAATACTACCAACTATCAGAATTATAAAAAGAAAAAGGAGTTTAGTTTTTATTACATCTAGTTATTTTACAGTTCTTCTGTATAATCGTATTCTTCTTCAAGACCTAAAACTTCAATAGCTTTTTCTCCGGGTCTTGGTCTTTTATCTCCTTCCATATAATATTCAGCGGCATCCCAATCAAAGCTGGCATTGGTTTCTCTTGGGTCTCCCGTCGCTACCAAATAGTTTGTTAATTGTTTTGCTAATTGCGCTTGCACTTCAGAATACTCGGGTAATCCAGCAACATTAGCAGTTTGATCAGGATCTTTAGATAAATCATATAATTCTATTGCCGGACGTTTTGAAAATGCCAAATCGAAAAATGGTTTTACGTCGGTTTCGTTTTCATGCTCTAATAAATAAAATTTAGTGGGAGCTGGATATTGCAACATGTGGGCATCTACATCGCCATACAATGGTGGATCTCCACCAGGCCATCTATCAGCTTCATAGTTTTTTATGTACAAAAATTTATCTGTTCTAATGGCTCTTCCCGGATATCCTAATCCATTTTGACGCACAAAGGCATGACGCTCGCGACCCATTACAAAAAAGTCACGGTCTTCTTCAATAGTTCCAGATTTCTCTGAAGTTAGAATAGGCAGCAAACTTTTAGCCGTCATTTCTTTAGGAATATCAATCCCAGCCAATTCTAAAAACGTAGGTGCAAAATCATTCAGACTCACAAAATCTTCAATAGTTCTATTACCTTTATAATGTTTTGGCCATGAAATTATTAATGGAATTTTAGTTCCTGCATCATACAAGTTTGCTAAACCCCTAGGCATTTGCCAACCATTATCGCTACAAATAATGATGATGGTATTTTCAAGCTGTCCCATTTCACCAATAAGAGCCTTATACGATGCTACTTCGTTATCGAACGTTTGAATTTCGTTGTAATAATCGGCAATATCTTTTCTTACTTCTTCAGTATCTGGCAAATATGAAGGTACTTTTATAGTGCTTAAATCTATCCCGGACTTTTCCCATCCATTTTTTCTAAATGGTCTGTGTGGATCTCTACTACTATACCAGTACATCCAAGGTTTTCCTTTTTCAATTTCGTTATAAAATTCTTCAAAAGAATCATAGCGTTCGCCTCCTGGGTTTTGTTCCCAACCATTAGCTTCAGCTTTTCCGGGTCCCCATCCTTTTCCTTCAATACCCACATGATAGCCATCATCTGCCATTAATTTTGTATAAACTTTTTCATGAGGAAATCCTCCCCAAAGATTTGCGCCTTCACCTAATCGCCAAATATCTTGACCTGTTAACATGGAAGCCCTTGCAGGAGAACATGATGGTGCGGCACAAAAGGCATTTTTGAATAAAATACCGTTTTTAGCTACCTCATCAATATTTGGTGTTTTAATAACATCATCTCCGTAAGCTCCTAAGTGGTTTGAAGAATGATTGTCGGTCATTAATATTAATATATTTGGGCGTTTTTTATATGTTTCTTTCTTTTTAGGATCATTTTTACAGCCAACAAAAAATATTATGACCAAAAAGAGCATTGTTAGTTCATAATTTATTTTTATCATGTTTCTTATGTTTTAATTATATATTTTCAAATTTAAGGTTATGTACAAACTTAGTTTATGGTTTCTACTGTAAGTCTTCAAACAAAAGTGGACTAGCTTTTTTCTAATATAACTAACATTTGATAAATTATGAGACTTGTTTTATTTTTTGTACTTGTATTTGCAGGTAGTTTATTAAAAGCACAACAAAACAACGTTAAAGTAGTGGTTATTTTTGCTCATCCAGATGAAGGTGAAATTTATGCTGGTGGTACAACAGCTTTATATACACAAAATGGTCATGAAGTGAAGTTTCTGTCAATCACGAATGGTGATGCAGGTCATTTTTCAATGAAACCTGAAGCGTTAGCCAAAAGAAGGTATAAAGAAGCAATGAATGCCAAAGAAATTCTAAAGCTTTCAGATTACGAAATTCTTAACTATCATGATGGTAACTTGAGAAATTCTATTGAAATTCAAAAAGAAGTAGCAATAATAATAAATGATTGGGAAGCAGATATTGTATTCACTTTCTACCCTGCTGAAGGAGGACATAACGATAATATGACGGCGGGATGGATTGTAAGAGATGCTGTAAAATTTATAAATCATCAGAATCTGCCTGTTTTTGTATATGTAAGGGATTATCACACAACAACATTTTCATATATTCCTGATTTTGCAGTAATAATAGACGATGTGTGGGAACAAAAATTAGCATCTTGTGCTGCCCATGAGTCACAGGTGAAAGAGTCTAATCCTTATGCATTAGGTATTTTGGAAGAAGTTAAAGCAAGTAAGGAAAAGCAACGCGAGTACTTAATTAGTAATACTTATCCATTTAGTAAACCTACATATGATAATCGCAAAAGTCTTGAGAAATGGTATGGAAAAGAAAGAGCAAAAGCAGCTATATATGTGGAAGCTTTCGAAATTGCTGAATTTGGAAAACAAGTAAATGACAGTGAAATCAATCACTTATTTCCAATACCTAAAAAATCAGCTATCATTGTACCTCGTCAAACGAAAGTGGACTAGCTTGGCTTATAGTTA
>CAZRIE010000116.1:5795-13239 GCA_964600075.1 uncultured Flavobacteriaceae bacterium | reverse complement strand
CGTAAGTGAGACCTTCTCCAAGAATTTTATTGAGGTGGGCTTGCATAGCAATTAAGAATTTAATTGCGTATAAATGTAGTGAATTTAATTGGTTAATCGATATTGTCAAAATGACTGTTTATTCAGCTTTATAATTGGTTCTAGCTTGCTTGGCTCAAGCAATTATAGTTTCTTTTTCACCTTCGGTAATTCCTTCATGCGTCCAGGTGTATTCGTTCAATGGCATTTCGCTCTCTTCGACTTCCTCGATGAGCTCTTCTAGTTTATGATCCTTTTTCTTATCGTCATAAGTTTCCCATTGCGAAACGTTGAAATGCTCATTCCCCTCTTCAACATGGTCAGCTATCCAAAGGGAGATAGGAGCAACATCGGCATACCATTGGTATACTGTTTTATTGCTATGGCAATCATAACACTTGTTTTCCAAAATAGCTACAACTTCCCCATTGGGACTAGTTTCACTTTCAAATGCCGCAACATCACGCATTTCAGCCTCATTCTTTTCAGGACGATACAATTGAAGGGCTACTAAAAGTACCAGTAAAGCTACTAGGCTTTTTTTGATGATTTTCATGATGTTTGGGTTTATAATTTAAATTGTAATGTTGTGTAAAAAGTTCTAGGTTCTGAAGGAATAATACCCGGACCGGGATACCCCGTGGCCCTTCTTGTAAAATAGCTATTATCTAAAACATTATTGACACCTGCCTCTAATTTCCATTTTTTGTAGGTATAGGATAATGAAAAATCCATTATGTCATAAGCAGGAATTTCACCCTCTATGCCTCGTTGATTATCATTTATATCTTGTGGGGCATTGGTGGCATCGGTAAATTGTTTGGACAGATATGTGTATTGCAAACTTCCCAAAAGATTGGCATAGCCAAAGTTCAATCCTGTTTTTAAGTTGACATTCGGTATAAATTCTACCTGGTTGCCTTCTACATTGTTTTCTTCAGAGGACAAGTATTCGGAATTGGTCAAGGCCAAATTCAAAAAATAATTTAGTTTCAATTTTTCCAAAGTCGGAAAAAAAGTTTCCTTTATGCTCCAATTCCCAAAACTCTCTAAACCATACATAAATGCTGTGCCAATGTTTCCTCTAAAACGCACTATGCCTCCCGTTTCAATTTCATTTCCATTTTCATCGGTTCGTGTAGCTGGTTTTAGAATCTCCCCTAATCGATTATCGTATAACAGTCCAAAACCACTCACATCAAAGGTCAAGATATCTTCATGTCTTCCGCGAAACCCTAAATCAGCTGTGAAGCCATCTTCATCGCTAATATTTGGGTCTACTTGAAAAGAAGGGTTTACTACTCTAATATCGCTAAAGGTTACGGACCTATAATTCTGTGAAATATTGCCATAAAGTTCAACATTTGGCAATACCTTATATGTAGCGCCCAATCCTAACAACAAAAAAGTTCTATCAAAAGTTCTATTATCCTCAATTTCTTCGTTCAAGATCGGGTTTCCGGCCAGATCCAATACAATATTTTTATAACTCCCTTCACTTTCTGTTTTTATATGTTCCAAACGGAAACCGGGCGTTAAGGTAAACTTGGGGGTTATGTTGAATATGTTTTCACCAAAAAAAGCAACATTCAAATTAGGAAAATCAAATTGCGACTGGCGTTCGTAATTCGGGAACGTAGCATCGGCAAAATTAAAATCGGGATTTGCTGCTGTTGTACCAGGCCCTTGCCTTTGGTCGTTATTGGTTTTATAAAATTTAGAGCCTAATAATAAAGCTGATTCATCTCCCCATAGCTTATAGCGTGTTAAAACCCTTGCTTCCGCACCCCAGTTCTTAAAATTATCGATTAGAAGTTCCCTTGGCTCTTCCGGGTCGTCTGGTTGAGAAACACGATTGGTTCGAAAACCCAATGCTTTTCTTGAGGCATCTAACCCAAAAAGATTTAAACTAAAATCTGTTTTTGAAGAAAATTGATGGTCTAAACGCAAAGAATACAGTTTCCAATCTACATTGAACCAATTTCGTTCCCTATTGCTAAAAGTAGGGTCTTCCAGAAATTGAGCGTCAGTCAGTCCACCGGGCTGTTTCGCAAGATAGTTTAAGAACGTAGTTTCTACCGTCACTTTAGTTTTATCGGAAAATTGATATCCAACATGTGCAAAATAGTTTCTGCTATTGTAGCTGGAATTCGGTCGAAACCCATTACCCTCTTTGTAATTAAAATAGGTATAGTAACTTAATTTCCCCACCGTACCACCCAAACTATTAAAGCTTGTAAAAAGATTATACGAACCCAATGTTTGTCTCGTGACGAGTTCTATTTTTTTATTTGGATTCGGTTTTTTGAACTTGAAGTTAACCAGTCCACCAAACTGTGTCCCGTACTGCAAAGATGCCGCCCCACGCACTACTTGGATTTCCTCTAAAGCTTCCGCTGGTGGTGTATAGTAACTTTCAGGATATCCTAAAACATCGGCACTGATATCATAGCCATTTTGGCGTGTATTGAAATTGGCAGTACGGTTGGGGTCCAGTCCCCTGCCCCCAATATTCAATTGCAGACCTGCATCGCCGTTTTCGTAAATATTGAGTCCCACAACTTGACTATAAATCTGTCTGGGGTTGTTGGCCGCCAAATTTCCTGTAATACCGTCTAAAAGCACCACCTCGCTTTTTTTACCTGCATATATGGCCGTACCCTCTACTTTTTTTAATTGTTTTAACGCAAAAATACGTTCCCGCCTTTGGATCATTACTACTTCAGTAAGGTTTTTGGTTTGTAATGGCTCCAATTGTATTTCAAAATTCATTGGACTATCATAAGTCAATGCTATTTCTAAAACTTCATATTCAAAAGCAAAAACGATGACCGTATATTTTCCCCCTGGAACATTGGAAAACTCAAAACTACCATTGGCCCTTGTCGTTTCTAAACGTCGTAACTCTTTAAGATAAACCTCTGCATTCTCAACAGGTTTGCCTTCTTGATTTACAACACTCCCGGAAATGGCCATTTGACCCCAAGCAGGAATGATGAAAATCAAAAATAATAGTATGCTAAATACCTTTAATCTCATCTTTAAATGGTGTTATCCAATCTTTATGTTTGAACGATTCCAGCTCTTGGGCGAGGTCAACTTTTGGGTCAATATACTTGGTGCTCAACCTACCGTTCAATGTAACTTGACAATCAACATATACCTGCAAATTTTTATGCCCGTCCTTTTCAAAATGATTTTTTAGATAGTGGGCATATTCTAAAATAAAATCGGGTTGAAAGGCCATTTGTTTTTCTTGGAAAGGCGTCAGAAAATCAGAATTGTTGACATAGAACCATCTTCCCGTTTCTCCATTGACCACTTTAAACTGGGCATAACCAGATTTTTCCATCAACATGACCCGCCATGAAAACCGATAACCTTCCTCTGTCCAGAACAATTCTCCAGGATACGCTAAATACCTGAACGGCAATAGTAACTGGACTATTAAAAATAAAGTCACAACTCCCAACCTAAGTTTGGTGATAGCGTTGTTATTTAAAACAAGACATTTATGATTGTCAAATTTTTCTTTCCCGATTTTCAATACAGCACTCAAACGATGCAGTATATTATGATGTAGGTTGGCATCAAAAAATATCAATGTAGAAATAATCATGATATACGGAAACATACCAATAGGAAAAAGCACTCGTGTCAAGACATGAAAAATTACGACCAATACAAATGCAAAGGGTCTTGTCTTTCGATATAAAAGTAAAAATGGAATCGCCAAATCATAGCCTGCGCCAAACCAACTAAAGGCATACTGTACCCATTCTTGGTGCAAAAATTGACCTATTAAAGGAATATCAAATTTAGAAGGAAGCCATATTTTCAAAGGCATCGCCTTAAAAAGCCAGTCGGAATTCAGTTTGGCCAGGCCTGCATAGAAATACACAATACCTAAAACTAGTTTTATACTGTTAATCGTCCATGCTGGAATGTATTGAAAGGCCTTTTTAGAGTTCTTAAAGGCATCGACCGAAAAGTAGGCATTGGCCGGCAGAAATATCATTAAAAAACTGAGGATACTAATAAAATAGTAATGGTTTAAATATGTCGTCTTATCCATCAATTCGATATAGGTGAAACTGAGGAAAAAAGCGATAATCGCTATTTTATATTTATAACCTAAAGCGACGAATATGGCCGAAAGCCCACAAATAATAAAAATGATATAGGTATAGTTACCAATGGGTCGTATCCATTCAAAACCATAGTACGAGAAAAAAAGTTTCGGCTGAACATATAATTTATTAATCCATCCATAGCTCCAAAACCGAACGATGCTAAAAAGCATCATTAAACCGAATAAAATACGAAAGACCGCCAAAGGGGCGGCCTCTACTGGGGCGTGTATGTGTTTATTCGTGAAAGATATCATCATCTAATCGCCATCGGCATCAACAAAATCGATACTGATACTCATTGCGGAGACCATATCTACTTTCAAAAACGGAATAGCACGCTGTACCTCATCATAGGCTAAAAGCATATTGGTAGGTGGCACGTTATTTACAATTTCTTCATGGAAAACGGCCAGGCCAGAGACCATGGTACGCGCCGTATTGAACTGATCATTTATCAATTTCTTTAAGTCTTCACCATCTTTTATGGTATTTAGGGCGTCTAAATAAGAGGCCAGGCTTTCACCAGAACTACTTTTTCCATAGTGCTTTCCGTTAAAGAAATCCTGTACCGCATTCAAACCCTCTAAAAATAGTTCGTTTGAAACATCGACTTTGTAAAAGGCCTCTACTTTTTCAGGAAGGGTACTTCCTGAAAAAACACCTAACGGAATGCCCATTTTACCCGCTCTTAAAAACTTCTCGTAATAAAAGATATAATCGTTTACAAAACGGTCTACTGAAGCAGTCGCAGACGCACCATCATTAGAGATAAAAGCATCACGGTACGATTGTTTCCAATCCGCTAGCACCTTGGTCGAAAGCGTAGTCATATCTGCCAAAACAGCCGCAGTATATGCGATCAACGCTTCTTTATTCGCTGCGTTATACTTGGAAACAATAGCGCCATCTGTCTCTCCCAGACCATTTATCAAATAATCCAAGGCCGGAAAACCTTTGGAATCTCTATTGGAAGACAACGAAAGGTCATAGCTACCCACAGCGATATGGCTTTCTATTTTTGCGGCATCCGTCGGATAGATATTCATGTTCAAACGAAGTCCCTCCGTTTCGGCAGGTCCGATTTCAAACATGGAAACCTGTTGCCATGTCTTGTAGGCGGACAACCACGAAGCTCTAAACAAAACTAAATTCGATGTGCTAGCTTCTGCCGTGAAGGCATCAAAAGAAGTATTCAAATTTTCAATCTCGGTAGTAAATGCCTCATAGGAAGGTATAATGATATTATCTGCCCAATTCGTCAACATAGGGCCTCTTTCAAAACTGACCGGACCTGGACCTGGGTCATCATCTGATACGGAGCCACTTCCATTATCCGAAGAACATGCCCAAACCAAGGTTAAAAAAAGTAACCCTCCCAAAAACTTCTTCATAGCTTATTTTTATTTATTCTAATTAAGCACAAAAATAAAAAAGCAGCCGATCCGAACCTAAATTAGCGACCGCTTTTTTATTAACAATTAAACCTAAACTAACTATTTTTCATTGCGATGCTTGTTCCAATGTAAAATCAAAACGTTCCGCGATAGCTGTAGCGATGGATTCCAAAGTGGCCGCCTCAACATTCCATAGTCCGTTTGCACCGTCATCAAGTAAATCCGTCAAGAATGCATCCACCTCGGCTTTTGTAAAGTATGGGTCGCTAGAACCTGGTTTTCTAGTAAACTGAAGGCTGTAGATAAAACCATATCCTTCCGATAAATCATGGAAACCGCCCCCAAAATCGGGAGTTTCCTGGTCTATAGCATTCTTACCCTGTTGTAAGTAATAGACGGAACGAATACCGATAATCTCCGATATTTTCTCTTTAATGATTTCTGCTTGCTCATCACGTACATCATATTTCTTGGCCACGATAGCTGCACGACCCAATTTAAAGGCTTGGAAAATTTCGTTTGCAATACCAGCAAAATCAGTATCACCTTCTACTCTACCTATGTATTTATTCAGAAAACTGTCAGCACCTAAATCGGCATTGGGATTTGCTGCATCGGCATTTAACCCGTATACGTAGCCATAAGCTTCATCCCACTTGTGCTCCATTGTGGTAAATGTTTTGCCCTCCTCCGGAGTATCGGCATCATTGTTCGCTTTATTATCGCCCTCGTCTAAAACAGCGGGACTCAAATAATTGTTCAGTACTTGGTCTACCGTTAATGCACCTATTAACCCTTTATTGAAAACTTGATTGTATTCCAAACCTTGGGCATTGATATATCTTGTAGATGTACCATCTGCAATTTGCCCAGCGGAACCAGCCGTTGCAGCGACCCCCCATTTTGGGAAAACTTCACTAGCCTGAGCCGCAATCCAACCATCAAAATCGGCACGTATCAAAGCCTGATCCGCCGCATTGGAAGAAAAATAGTCGGCAGAGGCGGCAGTTTTGCTACGGATGCTTTTATCAGATGCGTTTAAATCGGTATCTTCAAAATCAGCAACACCTTCTTCATGAGCATACATCGCTTGAATTTTAGCCGCGCTACCTGTTTCATCTTGAAAAGCACTTAAAATCTCATCTCCCATTTGTAGTCTTGTCGTCTGGCCCGAAAAACTCACGGTGCTTTCACCATTTCTTTCAAAGGTATACGTCGCGGGGTTTTCAATAGCAGTTTCGCAAGGTGTACAGCTACCACCGCAATCCACTCCCGTTTCATCTCCGTTTTGAATTTGATCGGTACAGCTAGCCACAAAGGGGTCTTCACCATTATCATCGGAACTACAGGATGTAAAAACCGATCCTCCTATTATAGTCAAAGCAAAAGCAATTTTTCTCATTTCTACCGGTATGTTTATTTAGACTTGTTTTAAATAGATGCGCAAATCTAAAACACAAAATTATAATAGACAAGCTTATTCATATTTAATCTAAATAAATTTAAAGATTGAAAAGTCACATAATGTATTGTAAAAAATAATTTTACTTATTTTTAATTAATCTAAATAAAATTAATAAATTTGACTTTTAAAAGCATATAGTGCAAGAAATAAACCCCATTTATAACAATATATTCGGAGTCGCTTTTCAATGGAAAGGGAGCATCACTAAGGATATAAAAAAAGTACAATTGGTTTTTAGGGACACCGGCTTATTGTTATCGCATGAAGAGTTACTTCAGTTTTCCAAAAACATAACTTTTACCAAGAAGAACTCACCGATGTGTACTGATTGCACCCACAATGAGTCTTGTAGAGCTTTACTTGTAGATTCCCCGGCACCTCAAGTTACTTTTGCGTTGAATGCCAAAGAACTGGAAGCTATTGAAGATTTGGTA
>CAZRIE010000116.1:0-5695 GCA_964600075.1 uncultured Flavobacteriaceae bacterium | reverse complement strand
GTAGTACCATCGATTATCAAAATGATTTCGGTCGCATAATGCGTGTGTGGTTCATGACTTTTAATACCGGAATTTAGATTCGTCACATGCATCTCATAATAGGGACACATGGCGGTAGAACGATTAAAATAATGGCGGACACCTCCCTTACCGTGCTCTTTGAATTTTAAAGTCTCAAAGTCGATAATCGAAGACCCCCCGCCCTTTTTTCCACGTTTTAAATCGACCTTCTGTTTTGAAACATAGGCCATAGTGTAGTAGGAGGCCTTGGGAGAAACACATTCAATCGAACCGGTATCGCCTGGAAGTAATACAACAACACTATTCGCCTCAACAGCCTTTGTTTTTTTATTGACTGAAACTTTTAACTGCCCTTCTTTAACAATAAAAATTTGTTCCTTTTCCAAGTTCTGAACAGGTATTGTTCCCGAGGACTTCGTTAGATTCACAAGCTTAAGTTCGGTAGCTTTAAAATGTACGGTTTCACCTTTTAGGAGCACCGTATCTCTATTATCTTCAGGAAAAGGATACACTCCCGCTTCCACCCTATCGGGAACGACATCTTTCCAAAGCCAGACCAAAGACTGCGGTAAAATGGCACCGCCATGCTTGTCGTTGTGCGCTCCCTTTCCTTTTACGAATTTGTAGTTGTAGTCTTTGTATTTTAGTGCAGATTCCATTTGTAAGTTGGCCAACCACCAATTACCATGTTCATTGTTCAGGTCTTCTGTACCATCTTGTAAAAACACTTTGATATCTTTTTTTTCATTTTTTCGAATCATCGACGGATAGTTGTGCCCACCCCTGATGTTTGTAAAACTTCCGATATGACTCATCACTTTATGGAAATGTTGCGGAAAAAACCAAGCCATCGTAAACGCACAGATTCCGCCAGAAGATATACCACCAACCGCCCTCATTTTAGGATCGTCTGAAATGGAATAGTTCTTTTCTAGTTCGGGAATCATTTCCTCGATCAAAAACCGTCCGTAGGTATCGGAAACGTCGTCATATTCAAAACTGCGGTTGCAAGCCTTCCACGGGCTTTCCACTTGGGTAGAATCAATGGAATGGCCCGGGTCGATAAACAGCCCTATGGTTACGGGCATCTTTTCTTGTGCAATCAGATTATCAAAAACCGTCGGAACTCTAAAATTCCCATCCTCTTTTACATAGGTATGCCCATCTTGAAAGATCATCAAAGCGGCCGGTTGCGATGCTTTGTACTGTTCGGGAACGTACACATAGTAATCCCGTATAGTGTTAGGGAATATTGTACTATTCCAGGTGTATTTGTTCAATTTCCCTTTGGGAATTTTCTCATAGACATCTGAAGAAGGTCCGTGTTGATAGGATTCCTGGGGGAAAACCGGTGGCGAAATAAACAAACATAAAACGATAAGTCCTTGAAAAATATTCAAAGGCAGGGAACGTGCGGAAAAATCTGATTTCATATATGGTATTGTGAGGGTCGAGCGCGATATCTTAACAAGTTAAACATAAATCCTTATAACGCAACAAGCACCTCGCTTTTCGGCAAGCCTCAATGATAAACGGAAAACAACTCTGTAGCCTTGTTATAAGCCGCTTCGAAAGCCATCCAGTTCACTCCAGAATCGGCTTTTTTAGAAGTAAAATAAGATAGCATTTTTTCGGTGGGCATATTGCCCGTCAGCTCATCCTTGGCCATGGGGCAGCCTCCAAACCCTTGTACCGCACCGTCAAACCTTCGACAGCCCGATTTATAAGCAGCATCTATCTTTTCGTGCCATTTGGAGGGCGTCGTATGCAGGTGTGCTCCAAATTCGATTTCAGGGTATTTTGGAATCAAATTAGAGAATATATAATTGATGTTTTCGGGAGTGGAAGTCCCTACAGTATCAGAAAGCGAAAGAATACGAGCGCCCATTCCTGATAATTTTTCCGTCCATTCCCCGACTACCTCAAAACTCCAAGGGTCACCGTAGGGATTCCCAAATCCCATTGAAATATAGGTAACCACTTCTTTGCCCGAAGTATCTGCAATATTCAAAATCTCTTGAAGAGTTTCTACCGATTGAGCAATAGTCTTATGGGTATTACGCATCTGAAAGTTTTCCGATATGGAAAACGGATACCCCAAATATTGGATCTCAGGGTGTACGGAGGCATCTTGTGCACCCCTTACATTGGCGACTATCGACAAGAGTTTACTTTTTGTTTTTGAAAGATCGAGTTTTGATAGCACCTCAGCGGTATCGACCATTTGCGGAATAGCCTTGGGGGAGACAAAGCTCCCAAAATCAATCGTATCGAAGCCACAACCCAATAAAGATTGAATATACTTCACTTTTTCCTTTGTGGGAATAAAGGCCTTGATGCCTTGCATGGCATCTCGCGGACATTCGATAATCTTGATTTGCTTTGACATTCCTGTGGTCTAATCTGCCATTCAAAAATACCATTATTTATCAGATAACAGTAGGTAAACCGCTATGCCCACAAATACTGAAATCTGCACCCACTTTAAGTAAACACCGATTTTTGAGCTTTCTTTCAAATGCTGCGAAATGGAACTGGAAAGTATTGCAATCGAGCCAAAAATGACAGAGGACACCATTACAAACAATCCTCCTAAAACATAGAATTGTAACACTGTGCTCAGCGTATCGCTAAAAAGAAAGCCTGGGAAAAGGGCTAAAAAGAAAATAGTCACTTTCGGATTCAATACATTCATTACAAAACCCTGTTGAAACGATTTCCATAGTCCCTTTTTAGGAATATGCGCTCTAGAAATTGCTAAAGCGGATTCACTTCGAAAAACCTGAAACGCCAAATAAAACAGATAGAGTGCCCCGAGTAATTTGATGCTAAAGAATAGCGTTTCATTTTCTTTTATGATGGCGGACACACCAAAGGCTACTAAAGTAGTGTGCACCAGGCAGCCAGACATGAGTCCGGCCGTAGTCGCCAAACCATATTTCTTGCCGTTGACCACACTTTGCATCAACACATAAATATTGTCAGGACCGGGAGAAAAGGCCAAAGCGGCCGTTGCAAGCATAAAGGTGTAAAGGATATCGTAGTTCACAACTTAGGTGTCAAGTTCAAGTGTCAAGTTCAGTATCGGATTGAATTTTTGCAAAATTCGAACTTAAACACATAAAAGTCTGTGAAAGTAACTACTCTTTTTTATATCTTTCAAAAAATTTAGAACCATGAAGCCATTATATCTTGCCTTTTCTTTATGTTTAACATTGCTGTGCTTGACACTTGTCGCCTTTGAAACCACTAATACCGACAACGCAAAAACCGAAACTATTATGCATAAAGATAGTGTGCTACGGCATGTAGTATTATTTAAGTTTAAAGCAGATACTTCACAAGATGATATCGATATGGTTCAAGAGGCTTTCAGTGCTTTGCCTTCAAAGATTCCCCAAATAGCGTCTTATGAATGGGGAACTAATAACAGCCCTGAAGGATTGAACCAAGATTTCACACATTGTTTTTTTCTGACCTTCAAAAGCGAGGCGGACCGTGCCGCGTATTTGCCACACCCAGACCATAAAGCTTTTGGTGCTGTTTTAGGCCCACACTTAGGAGGTGTTTTGGTGGTTGATTATTGGTCGCACGAGTAGTGATACGTGATAAAAATTGGGTTTGAGCTTGAACTTGGGTTTTTAAATCTAACCTCTAATTTTATGCCTCGTACTTTTTTAAAATCGCTTTGTTGATTCTTTTCACCAAACTTGGCCCCTCATAGATAAAACCTGTGTAGAGTTGAAGTAAGTCAGCTCCCGCCTCTAGTTTTTCAAGGGCATCTTCGGTGCTATGTATTCCACCGACACCGATAATAGGAAAAGCTTTGTTACTTTTTTCCGAAAGAAACCGTATTACTTCGGTGCTTCTATTCGCTAATGGTTTGCCACTTAAACCACCTTTTTCTTTGGTAAATACCAAGTCAGATTTAAGGTTTTTACGGGCTATAGTAGTGTTTGTTGCAATAACCCCATCAATTTCGGTAACCTTGACAATTTCTATAATGTCAAGTAATTGATCGTTAGTCAAATCCGGAGCAATTTTCAAGAGTATCGGTTTTATTTTTCCTTGATTTCGTTTAGAGCATTTTTCATTTTCCTTTTTAAGCTCCAACAGCAATGCCGTAAGGGGCTCTTTATCTTGTAGTTCTCGAAGACCGGGCGTATTGGGCGAACTTACGTTTACTACAAAATAATCGACGTAATCGAACAGGGCATCGAAACAGATCAGATAGTCCTTTACTGCCTCGACATTCGGTGTCACTTTGTTCTTACCGATATTACCTCCTATCAGTACGTTGTGTTCCTTTTTGAGACGCTCTACGGCATCGAACACTCCTAAATTATTAAATCCCATGCGGTTAATGATAGCTTGATCCGCCTTTAATCGAAATAAGCGTTTTTTGGGATTACCAGTTTGTGGTTTTGGGGTAAGTGTTCCAATTTCTACAAAACCAAAGCCAAAGTTCGAAAGCTCATTAAAGAGTTTTGCATCTTTATCAAAACCCGCTGCAAGACCAACCGGGTTTTTAAACTTGATACCAAAAACCTCTTTTTCAAGACGTTTGTCCTCAATTTTATAAACGGACCTGAAAACGGAGGAAAAACCGATTTTGGAAAGAAAATGAACTAAGGAGAACGTAAAATGGTGCGCCTTTTCGGCATCGAGCAAAAAGAGCAAGGGGCGAAAGAGAATTCTATACATTGATTGCTTCTGGGTTTAGGTAAAAATACAAACTTACCCACAGTACGTAAGCCATTGAACCAGATTTTATCCATGCGCTGACAAAATCCGGCCTGTAAGCAGTAAAACCATGACGGATTCAGACTACTTTACAAAAACCGATTATACATGAACAAAATTGCGCGAACTCATTTCGGAGCGATAGAATCTTTGTAGACTTTGGGTGTAATTCTGATAGGCTGCCGTATCGCCGCGCTGCAGAGTTCAAGATAACGTTCGTATTGCTTGGTGTTAAATGTAGCCAACAGTTTTTTATCACTCTGATATGAGGCTTGTACAAGTTTATTTTTCAGTGCCTTATATTTATCTCCCATAACAATAAGGTCTTCTTCCTTGCTTTGCGGGTGTTCGGCCAACAGTTTTTCGATTTGCTCTTCAATAATCTTGGCCTTGATTTCCAACTCGCCACGCAGGGCTTCCATGGTGGTAGTCTGAGTTTCGTTCAATTGGAAAACCGTAACGATGGTTTCAGCATTTTTTCCACCAATATCCAAAGTACAATCTTGGGCGTTTCCTGTAAAAAAAATTATACCGAGCATCACGAAAAAATAAAATTTGTCTAACATGGTATTAATTTTAAAAGTAGAATATCAATTATATAAACATCAATATTAACCAAAAATTATATTTTATACTTTTTTGAACAATAAATAATCCCCGAGGCATTAATTTTTAGAATAGTTTCCATTGACCATTCTCATGTAGAATTTCGTATTCCCTTTGTTTTCGTTGATTCTTTACATATTCAGCGATGATCTTTTCGTTGCTATGCCGACCTAGGGTATTGATATAAAAGCCACTTCACCATTCGGCCCTTTTCAAACTAGGGGTGTGGATGAGAATCTCATGGGCCGTTAAACTTTTTATTTTCTGAGCAATTTTGGTCGGACTTTAGTTAGAAACACTTTGAAGTAGAAAATAGATAAAATAT
>CAZRIE010000115.1:0-13257 GCA_964600075.1 uncultured Flavobacteriaceae bacterium | reverse complement strand
CTGTATTAAAATTTAATTATCAATGGTCTGATTTCGAGAGAAACCAAGCCAAGCATATGCGTGATACCTTTGAAGAGATTATACACAATATGGGTGGTATTCCTCTTGGTGAAAAAATCGGTAAAGATAAAGATTACGGCCTGCATGGGCCAGGTGAAATTATTCATGAAGTGGGTACGACACGAATGGGCGATGACCCAAAAACGTCCGTCACGAATAAGTTTCAGCAACTGCATGATGTAGACAATGTTTTTATTGTAGATGCAGGTGTTTTTGTTTCTCAAGCAGATAAGAATTGTACCTGGACGATAATGGCGCTTTCTTGGAGAGCTTCCGATTATATTATTGAACAACTGAAAGCACAAAATATTTAAGCTATGGATAGAAGAAAAAGTTTACAGACCTTAATACTTGGGGGAGCAGCAGCCGGTACAGGCCTAGTCTTTAACTCCTGTAAGACGGAAAACGGCGAAACTATTGATGAGGCCATTGCTGATAGTAGTGAAAAGTATTTTGGCCGTACCCCAAAAGAATTGGAGCGTCTTGAAAAATTGAATGCAGAACAGTTAT
Organism: uncultured Flavobacteriaceae bacterium; assembly: GCA_964600075.1. Taxonomy (GTDB): domain Bacteria; phylum Bacteroidota; class Bacteroidia; order Flavobacteriales; family Flavobacteriaceae; genus CAZRIE01. Next base: position 12,687 of record CAZRIE010000115.1, on the reverse strand, counting down.
TCAATGAACATGAAATGGAGACCATAGCAGCACTTAGCGTGGTCATTCTGCCACCGAAAGAACCGCATGGAGGACCCATCGAGGCAGGAGTACCCGAACTTGTTGAGTTCATGGGTAAAGATATACCAAACATGGCACCAACACTTTTGGGTGGTTTAATGTGGTTGGATCACAAGAGCAATACGGAATTCGATGCCGAATTTAAGTCGGCTACTTTAGAGCAGAAAAAACAAATCTGTGATGAAATTTGCTGGCATGATACGGAAACCCCTTTGGATGAACAACCGCTGGAAATCCAGTTTTTCTACATGATGCGCGGTCTTACTGTTACCGGCTACTATACATCAAAAGTTGGAATAGCCGATTTAGGGTATAAAGGAAACTCGCCAAATGTTTGGGATGGCGTACCTCAAGATGTTTTGGATCAACATGGTGTAGCATACGATCCCGAGTGGATCGCCAAATGTGTAGACCAGAGCAAACGAGGCGTTATCGCCGAATGGGATGACCAAGGTAATCTGCTGACGTAAGGTTCTAGGGCAATTTATTCATCAAAAGAAACATGTTAACGCTACTTTCTAAGACGAGGGAGGGTAGTTTTGATATGATAATTGGCGTTTAAGAAGCCCGAACTGTAGGTTGGAACCCCTACCAAAAATTCTCCCTGCCTACGGAAATAAAAATTGAAAACTATTGAGAATGAAAAAATTACTCTCCTTACTGGCGATTGCCCTATTCACAGTCCCTTTATCCGCCCAAGAAGTAGGCTTACAGCTTTATAGCTTGCGCAATCAATTCAAGACCGATGTTCCTGGAACGCTGAAAATAATCAACGAGTGGGGTATTACTAAAATTGAGGGCGGTGGAACATATGGTCTTCCCATGGATGAATTTCAAGACCTTCTCGAACAGTACAATCTTGATGTTGTGAGTGTGGGGGCTGGTTTTGAAGATCTGGAAAAGAACCCACAAAAAGTTATAGAGAATGCCAAGGCTTTCGGCGCTACATATGTAATGTGCGGATCGGTGCCTCACGATGACAATAAATGGGATTTAGAGGAAACCCAACATGCCACTGCCGTTTTCAATACTTCCGGTAAAATGCTAAAGGAAAATGGAATTACCTTAGCCTATCATCCGCACGGGTATGAATTCCGCCCTTATAAAAATGGTACGTTGTTCGATTACATGGCTGAAAATGCTGAGCATTTTACTTTTGAACTTGACGTCTATTGGGCGCATCATGGAGGAGCGGACCCGTTGGCATTAATGAAAAAGTATCCTTCTAAATTTACCCTGATGCACTTGAAGGATATGGAAAACGGGATAAAAGGAAATAACACTGGCGAAGAAGATGTAGAGACCAATGTGGTGCTAGGTCAGGGGCAGGTCGATATTGCGGGCACGGTTGCTGAGGCCAAAAAGTTAGGAATCGAGTTTATGTTTATTGAAGATGAGTCGTCTCGAGTAGTGGAGCAGGTGCCTCAGAGTTTAGAATATCTGAACAGTTTGAAATCTTCACAAATCGGAATACAGTTGTATAGCCTCCGAAATGAATTCCCAAAAGACGTACCCGGTACTTTTGCCAAAATCAAGGAATGGGGCATCAAAAATCTGGAAGATGGTAATGATGGCACTTACGGCTATACCATGGATGAGTATAAAGCGATGTTGGCCAAGAACGATTTAAAAATGGTAAGTGTAAGCGCGCCATTTGAAGAATTACAGAATTCTCCTGAAACAGTATTGCAGCGTGCTAGAACCTACGGAGCGAAATACGTGGTCTGTTTTTGGATTCCCCATAATGGTACTGATTTTACGTTGGCCGACACCGAGAAAGCTATCGAAGTTTTCAATACAGCCGGGAAACTTTTTGAAAACGAGGGAGTATTACTTACCTATCACCCACATGGGTATGAATTCCGAACATACAAAGGGGCTACTTTAATGGACCATATGATAAAAAAATCAGCATATTTCGATTTCGAGATGGATGTGTATTGGTTCGCACACCCCGGTGAAGACCCTATTGCTTGGTTGCGCAAATACCCTGAAGAGTTTAAACTGATGCATTTGAAAGATTGTGAGAAAGGAACGCAAGGCAATCAAACAGGAGAGTCGGACGTCGAGACCAATGCGGTTTTAGGTACCGGTCAAATCGATATGGCAGGTATTGTGGCCGAGGCAAAAAAAATGGGGCTCGAGTATCTTTTTATTGAGGATGAATCTTCTAAGGTTTTAAACCAAGTACCCAAAAGCTTAGAATTTTTAGAAAGTTTGAAGAAATAATTTTCTTTTAGTTCCTCCCATTAGAAGAAGGGAGATGTTCTGCCTATGGCAGGGCGGAGGGTTTGACCAAGCAAGCCGCAATCCGAATCACCGTACATCATAACATTACTTTTGAAAAAAAGCTTCGGAAATGAGTTGATTTAGTAAGGGTGTTTTTCAGTATTCGGTTAGCTCAAGACTGCGGTATGGGCTTTCAAAACCTCCACCTTATTCACTCCCTTAGAATACATCTCCATTCTTCTAAAGGAAGGAGCTTTTTAATACTATCATTAAAACTCCTATATTTATCCTTAGATCAATTCCAAATAAAAAATGATGGTAAAATATATCTTTTATTTAGCAGTTGTATTCGTGTTCTTCGGCTGTGCTGAAAAAAAAGAATCCGCAGAAACCGCCCAAAAAGAATCCCTCCCAAATATTATCTGGCTCGTTGCCGAAGATCAATCTCCCGAGTGGTTTCCGATGTATGGAAACAATACCATCAGACTTCCTAATTTGGAGGCATTGGCAAAAGACGGAGTTTTGTTTACGAATGCCTATTCGCCTGTTCCGGTATGCGCTCCGGCCCGTAGTGCGATAATTACGGGAATGTACCCTACGACATTGGGCACGCACAATATGCGCACACATGCCCCTGGGCGTCGGCCAGGCACTAAGCCTTACGCTCCCATTCTTGATATCCCTAGTTACTCTCCTATAGTTCCCGATGGTGTAAAAATGTTCACCGAATATCTCAGGAAAAAGGGCTACTATACGGCCAATGGCCCGAAAGAAGACTACAATTTTCAAAAAACCGATGCCGCTTGGGACGAAAGCAGCAAACAACGCCATTGGCGAAAAAGAAAGGAGGGCCAACCTTTCTTTACGGTATTCAATTTCTCGGTATGCCATGAATCCCAAATTTGGAAGCGGGGCAAAGATTCCTTATTTGTCGATCCGGCAAAACTTGATGTACCTCCCTATTTTCCGGATAATGATACCGTGAGGCACGATTTGGCCGTGAACTACAGTAATCTAAGGCGGCTTGATGACCAAATTGGCGAAGTACTGAAAGACCTAAAAGAAGACGGACTTTATAAAAACAGTATCATTTTCTTTTACGGGGATCATGGGGGGCCGTTTCCGAGACATAAACGTGCACTTTATGAAACAGGTACAAAAGTGCCCATGACCATAAAGTTCGCAAAGAATAAAAACGCGGGATCAACAGATGACCGATTTATTAGTTTTATAGATTTGGCGCCCACAGTGCTTTCAATGGCCGAAATCGAACCGCCCAATGTAATGCAGGGCAAAGCACAGTTCGGTAAGTTCGATGCGAAACAAAAAGCGAAATATACCTTTCATACAGCTGACCGTTTTGATGCGATCTACGACAGGTTGCGAGCGGTGCGATCCGAAAGATATAAATACATTAAGAGTTTCAATACCAACCTTAGCCATGCATTGCCGGTAGCATACCGTGAGCAGATGCCGTTAATGCGAGACTTACGAAGCCTATACGAACAAGGAAAACTGAATGAGCAACAGGCACGTTGGCTCCATCCCTCAAAACCAGAAGAAGAATTGTACGACTTGCAGAACGATCCCTACGAGCTTAATAATTTGGCCGGCCTCACTGAAATGCAGGACACCCTTTTGCACTTTCGAAAAGTGTTGAACGATTGGATGCAAGAGACAAACGATTTGGGCAGGATACCCGAATCTGATTTAATAGCAAAATGGCTTCCGGAAGGAAAGCAGCCTAAGCTAGGCCCCTTACAGATGCAGGAGACAGATTTTGGCATCGAGCTGATAAGCTCAAAATCGGATGCTACTTTGGTCTGGAAACAGCCCAAAGATTCAGTTTGGAATGTTTACACAAACCCATTGCCCAAAACCAATTCTTTTGAGGCGAAAGCCGAACGTATCGGATATTTGGATAGTGAGTTGTTGGAGTATCAAAAAGATTAATTGGTTCGCCTAAACAATAAAAGCCGAACATCGCCAACCTCTTCACCTACAACTTCCAAAGCTTTTAGGGTCATGGTACCATTCCCTTTTTTAAGGATCATATCGCCTAGCTTCGTCGGTTTGAAATCTTTCACATAAGATTCTATTCGTGGCGACCGGTCGTTTTCAGACCCGGTTAATGACGGGTTATTGACTTCCAAAATTTTGGTAGCGATTTTGCTGTTGCCCATACTTAACTCAACAGTCGAACCGATATTCTTTTCAGAGCAGGTATAGTATAATTGCACTTCAAACTGTCCGTCAGCAAGTACTTCAACATCCCAAGTAATCGAATCTTTGATACTTTTCCAATTGGTAAAAAAAGTGTCGTTGGGGTGTATACTGCTTCGCGTGATATTACCGTGCGCAATTCCGTCGCGAGAAGGAATTTGGGTGAACTCAAAATCTGGGTGACCAAGAGTAAAGGGTCGCTCATCGGTATCTGCATTAAGTGGTTTTACATCGGTCAACCAATCTTCCTTAGCCTTTTTTAGCGAATCAAGCAGTTGCGGTAACTGGGTGGAGATATCGATTGTTTGCCCGCGGTCTTTTCGGATATCATATAAACGATCTTCATTATCCAACCGATAGTTTTGAGTGCGAATGCTCGTTTTGCCGTTCCAATGGTTGAAGATTAAACGGTTGTTCCATTCGACCTTTTTTTCCAGTAATAAAGGGCTAAGGTCTCTACCGTCAATTGGTTTAGCCGTAATTGGATCGATATCTACCATATTGGCCAATGTTGGTAAAAGGTCTATGGTACTCGCAATCTGGGTGATTTTTTTTCCTGGCTTTAGTAGACTTTTCCACTGCATATATAACGGACTTCGAACACCGCCTTCATCCGTAGAACCCTTTTTGCCACGCATGCCACCATTCCACCGAAAACTATTCGGGCCGTTATCTGTGAGATAAATGATAATGGTATTATCTTCTACAGACAGTTTGCGAAGTTTGGTTGTAATTCGACCGACGTTGTAATCAATGTTTTCTACCATAGCTAAAGCGGCTTTTGTAAAGTCGGTATCTTCATTTTCCTTGTCATCGGAATAGTATTTAAGTTCTTTCTTGGTAAAACGGTTCCAATATTTATCAGGAACTTGCATTGGGCTATGTGGCGTGTTAAAGGGTAGATATAGAAAAAAAGGTGCTTCCTGATTTTTTTCCATGAATTCCAATCCATGGTCCGTAAGGTCGTCTACCAAAAAACCATCACCTTTTACAATTTTGCCGTTATGCTCCAACATCGGGCTGAAATAATTGCCCCAATGACCGGAAGCAAATCCGTAGAAATCGTCAAAGCCTTGTGAATTGGGATGATAGGGTGGTTGCATACCGCTGTGCCATTTGCCATAAGCAGCAGTTTTATAGCCAGCTTTTTTGAGCATTTCGGCCAAGGTCGTTTCATCATAGTTCATGCGTTCGCCACCAGATGATGTGGAATAAACGCCAGTTCGTGGAAAATGTCTTCCGGTCATCAATTCGGCACGGGTAGGGGAGCAGACGGGTTGCACATAGAAATTTTCAAATGAGACACCGTTCTGGGCCAGAGCATCTATATTCGGTGTACTAAGGTTGGTATTGCCGTTGCTGCTGAGATCGCCCCAACCTTGATCGTCTGCTACAATCAATACGATATTAGGCCGTTTATCTTCGCGGCTGTCGTCAACTTTTTCAATTCGGGTAGTATCGTCTTTACAGGAAAGAACCAGAATTATCGTCGTAAGAAGAAGAATGTAGTTTTTAATTATCATCATATCTGAACTTGAAATTATTCCTTAACCGCCAACCCCACCATAGAATCGGCTGTTCCATAATAAAGAAACCATTTATTCTTGAAATATACCAGGCCTTCTATAAATGTAGTACCCGCCTTGTATTGGCCACTGATTTCATGCGGCAGGCTTGGACAAATAAAAGGTTCTTTTAATCTAGCTATCAGTTTTGTAGGGTCGTTTTTGTCAAAGAGTACCTGGCCACCACAATAGGTGGCCTGTGGAAATTTAGAACTGGCTCCATCTCCTTCTAAGTTTTTTCCATTGTAAAGCAAAAGAATACCATTTTCGGTAAAAAGTGCAGGTGGGCCTGGCTCTGTCAAGTGGCTATCGAACTCGTTAAGAGTAGGTTCGAAAACATGCAGCGGCTCCCCTTTATTGTCTAAAATCGGTGTCCAATTCACTCCGTCTTCTGATTCGGCAAGGTTCACAAAAAGCTCGCCCCAGTACATCAGGTATTTTCCATTGAACTTTTTTGCCTTTAACCTGCCATCTACCAATTCTGTAACCACGGAACCCGATTTACTCCATATATCCAAGAACTTGCCATTATGGGCCTTTCTAAAAACGGGTCCGTGTTTCGTCCAGTTTTTTAAATCTTTTGATGTAGCACTTGATAATCGTGCAACATCTTGGTTCCAACTAGTGTATAGCATTAGATAGTCACCATCTGGGGTTTCCACGATACGTGGATCTTCTACGCCACCAGGATGGTCCCATTGCCGAAAATTATCTTTAGTAGGATAAAAAACTGGCTCGGGGTGTTTGGTAAAATTGATTCCATCCGTACTAAATGCTAATCCGATACGAGAAGTACGTTCACCAAGAATTGCTTTAGGATTGTCTTCGGCCCTGAATAGCATAAAAACGGTATCGTTTCTCACTACTGCCCCAGGATTAAAGACATCGGCCTTTTGCCATTGCACTTCATTGTTCGTAATAGGGTCTGTGAATACGTAGGTTGAATCTGAAGTCATTATTGGGTTGACATCCGTTTTTTCAAAACCTAACATCCAAGGGTCATCTGCGGCCTTGGTTTTCTTGACTTCCTTTGATTTTTCACTTTTGCAAGACCATAAACTTGAAAATATAAGAGCTAATAACAGTAATTGAAGTTTCATACAGTGTTTGAGTTTGAGACGGTTGAAATTACCTTTCTTCCAATCAACTAAAGGTATATTACTCTTACGAAAGATAATCACAAATTTGAAAAGAAGTCAATTTTATCACCCAGAAAATATCCCTATCTTATGGGCAGTAAAATCCAAACAATTACCAATGCATTCCCACAGGCTAACGAAGTTCTTTGTGTTCATTTGTGTGCTGTTCTTTAGTATTCAAGGCTGCGTCGAAAAGAAAAATTCCCAAAACTATATTTTAGAAGGAGTACTCAAAAAGTGGCAACCGGTAACGATTACCTTCCACGGCCCGATAGCTTCGGAGACCGATACTGTTAATCCGTTCTTGAATTACAACTTGATCGTAAACTTTATGAACGGAGATAGTACGCACACCGTTCATGGCTATTTTGCAACAGATGCGGACGCGGCTGATTCAGGTGCCGATAGCGGAAATAAATGGACGGTGAAATTTTCACCGAAAAAAACTGGCCTATGGAAATTCGATGCCCATTTCATGAAGGGAGAGGATATTGCCATAAAGCAGTTCACCCTGCCCAAAAAGAACGAAAGTGTTTGGAACATTAGCGGAAGTTTTGAGATACAAGGGGTAGATTCTACCGCTACCGGATTTTACAAAACTGGAAAACTGGCCTATGTGGGCAAACAGTATTTGGAAGAAAGCGAAACGGGAAGAGCCTTTTTGAAAAATGGAGTGGGTAGTCCTGAAACGTTTTTGGCATATTATGAATTCGATGGCACTTTCAAGAAAGGAGGAGCCGTTACACCAACTCTGAACAATGGGTTGCACGAATACCCTTCCCATAAAAAAGATTGGAAAGAAGGAGACCCTACTTGGGGAGACGAAAAAGGAAAGGCAATTATTGGCGCTTTGAACTACCTGGCTTCCAAAGAAATGAACAGTCTGTATTTTATGACGATGAACGAACACGGCGATGGCGATAATGTCTGGCCGTGGATTGCTCCCGAAGAACAGACCCGTTATGATGTAAGTAAATTGGCGCAATGGGAAAAGGTTTTTACGCATATGGATAACTTAGGGATTGCGATGAACGTCTTTACTCAAGAAACCGAAAACGATACGATTCTAAACAAAGGCGAACTCGGTCTCGAACGGAAATTGTACTACAAAGAACTTATAGCGCGATTCGGCCACCATTTGGGAGTGGTCTGGAACCTGGGCGAAGAGACAAATCGCACCTCTGAACAGTTAAAAAGTTATGCTTCTTTCATTCGAAGTATCGATCCCTACAATCACCCCATTGCCGTGCACAACCATGTACGGGTAACGGGAGAACGGAGGGAAGGCAGACCTTTAGACCCGATAAAGGAAACCTTTACGCCATTATTGGGCTACAAAGATTTTGAGGTTCCATCTTTGCAACTGTACGACACTACCGAAGTACATCAAGAGGTAAAAAAATGGCTCGACCTTTCTGTGAAAAAGAAAAAACCGTGGGTAGTATATTTAGATGAGATCGGTCATTGGGATATTGGGGTAACAACCGATACAGCCGCAAATAATAACTACGACATGGTTATGCGGAGCAGTCTATGGGGAAGCTTAATGGCCGGGGCCGCAGGCACCTCTTGGTATTTCGGGGGACTCGATGGCCCTAATAACGATATGGCTGCAGAAGATTTCATGGCACGTGACCGATGGTGGACGATTAGCAGCAACGCCAAACGCTTTTTTAATGACCATTTGCCATTTTGGGAAATGCAAGGCCATGATGAGTTATTAAATAATAAAAAGGCTTTTTGTTTTGCGAAAAAGGATGAAATTTATGTAGTGTATTTACCCAAAGGCGAACAGACCGATTTACAAATAGGGGATGGAGCTTTTACGATAGCTTTCTATGACCCAATGGAAGGGGGAATGCTCTACGACAAGCAAAACGAAGGTTGGAAAATAACCAAGCCGAACAGTGTAGAACTTTCGGCATACAATGGACTGAAAGATAAAGATTGGGTGATTGTTATTGCGAGGAAGTAACTATTCGGTTTGTGGTAGGTAGATTTAAGTTTCAGCTTAAAAATTTTAGGTTTGATTTCAAACAATAATTCTAAACTTGAGCTAATTAATAGTTTTGTTTCTATTCTTATGAGGAAGTTGTTTCATATTTTGTTTGTGCTTATTGCAATCTTATCCTGTAAAGAAAATCCTTCTAAAAAAAAGGAGGTGGAGCAAGCTACCAAAAAAAGTGTTGAGGTAGCCGACAGTGTTCCTCAGAAACAAATCGAGTCCCGAAAATCTTTTAAGAGTTTTGAGAGTATCGCTGACACAACCTTTGTGCGTTTGGCCGATTTTAGCGATGTCTTTACATACGATTTACGCTATGCGACTGAAAACAATTTTTTAAAAGAAAAAGTATATGAATGTGCAGAATGCTATACCCGTGTAAAAACGGCCAAAGCCTTGCTCTCTGCAAGTGAAAATTTCAAAAAAAAAGGAGTGCGAATCAAGTTTTTTGATTGTTATCGCCCTAACTCTGTACAATATAAAATGTGGGAAATTGTCCCGAATCCGCAATATGTCGCAAACCCAAAAAAGGGTTCCATACATAATAAGGGAGGCGCAGTAGACATCACTCTGGAAACTTTAGAAGGAAAGGAACTTGATATGGGCACCGATTTTGATTTCTTCGGAAAAAAGGCCTACCATGATAATTTTGATTTACCACAGGAAGTCTTGGATAACCGAAAATTACTAAAGGAAATTATGGAGAAACATGGTTTTTGGTCAATCAGAACCGAGTGGTGGCATTACAATTTGAGCGCTGCTTCTAATGACAAAGTAGCCAATTTTAAATGGAAATGTGATTAATTAACCGGTTAACAATACCCAACATGAATAGAGTAGTACTACTGACAGTGTTAGCGATGAGTTTCAACGGCTTTTCCCAAGATACGATTATGCCCTTATGGCCGAAAGATAAAATACCGAATCATATAAACTCCGACGAAAAAGAAATCCACAAAAGAAATGGAGTACTACGAATAAGCAAGGTACAAGAACCTACAATTGAGGTCTACCTTCCGGCAAAATCGAACTCGAACGGACAAGCAATGTTAATTTTTCCGGGAGGAGGCTATGGTATTTTGGCTTACGATTGGGAAGGTACTGATATTGCCAAATTCTTGAACGGCAAAGGTATCGCGGGTATTGTAGTAAAATATAGGCTTCCGTCTTCTGTTTCTCAAACCGACATGAATAATGTTCCTTTGATTGATGCACAACGAGCCCTACGTTTGGTGCGAAGCAAAGCGAAAGATTTTAACATCGATGCCAATAGAATAGGAATTATAGGGTTCTCCGCGGGAGGCCATTTAGCTTCCACTTTAGGCACACACTTCAATGAAAAAGTATACAAGCCTATTGATGGAATAGATGAGGTGAGTGCGCGCCCCGATTTTATGGCTTTGGGCTATCCAGTAATTACGTTCGGAGAGCAATCAACACACAAAGGTTCGCAGAAAAACCTTTTGGGGGAGGCGCCCAAACCTGAGATGATCGCCCATTTTTCCAATGAAAAACAAGTGACAGATGAGACACCTCCTACTTTTTTAGTACATGCCGCCGATGACAAGGGAGTGCCGGTTGAAAACAGCCTAGTGTTTTTTGAAGCCCTGAAGGAAAAGGGAGTGCTAGCAACCCTTCACGTTTATCCGAAAGGAGGTCATGGTTTTTCCCTCGCTCGAAAAGATATTCATTTAAGAAGTTGGACCGAACGCCTTTTCGAATGGATGGAAAATCTGGAGTAAGGGAATTTATAAACATCTTTAGGTTTAAAATAAAGCATTTTTTAAAATTACCACCATGGAAAAAAAGATTTTAATTGTATTGGTTTTACTTTTTTTCGGAGGCTATTCTTTAAGCGCTCAGGATACTATCATTCCGTTATGGCCAAAGGATAAAATTCCCAATTATGTAAAGTCTAATGAAAAGGAAACACATGTTCAAGGTGATGACCTGTTGCGTATTGGCAAGGTACAGGAGCCGGATATCGCCGTCTATCTGCCTGCCGAAAAGAACGCGACCGGAGAGGCCGTTTTGATATTTCCGGGTGGTGGTTACCACATTTTGGCCTATGATTGGGAAGGTACCGACATCGCCAAATATCTAAATGGAAAGGGTATTGCGGGTATTGTAGTAAAATATAGAATGCCTTCTTCGGTGTCACAAACTGATAAACATCTAGTGCCATTAATAGATGCACAGCGAGCACTGCGAATTGTTCGCAGCAACGCCTCGAATTTTAATATCAAGCCTAATAATATAGGCGTAATCGGTTTTTCTGCTGGAGGCCATTTGGTGGCTACCTTGGGTACCCATTACAATGAAAAAGTTTATGAGCCCATCGATGACATAGATAAGGAAAGTGCACGGCCCGATTTTATGGCTTTGGGCTATGCCGTAATCAGAAGACTCGCAAAGGACAATGAGCCCGAAAAAAGTAGGACAAACAAAAAAGAACCATCGATTATGGCTTATTTTGCCAATGATGAAAAGGTGACAGCTGAAACGCCGCCTGCATTTTTATTTCATGCAGCCGATGATCCGGGCGTAAAGGTTTCAAATAGTTTAATGTTCTTTAGGGCATTACACGCGAAAGGGGTTCCGGTGACGATGCACATTTACCCTACTGGAGGCCATGGATTTTCGCTTGCACGAGATAATGCCCATTTACGAGGTTGGACAGATCGGTTTTTTGAATGGATTGAAAGTTTAGAATAGTTTTCGGTTATTTTTATTGAAAGATGGAAGGTAATCTACATATCTTTTCTATTTTTGCAATCCGATTTTAAAGTCTGTGTCCATTAACTTACGTTTTGGAATCAGGAATTTTGGTTTTGGAATTTTAAAACGGGGTATTAAAAGATATCTCGACGAAAATTGAATATTTTCGGGATGTAGCGCAGTCCGGTAGCGTATCCCTCTTGCAGCGGGATGGTCGCAAGAATTTATGGAATATGTGGTCTACATATTGTTCAGTGAAAAATTAGGTCGTTATTATTGTGGACAGAGTGACAATTTTGAAAAACCTCTTGTTAACCACAATAATGGCGGCAAGAAATATACCTCCAAGGGAGTTCCTTGGATTCTAATAAAAGTCTATAATTGCGGAAACCGGTCGGAAGCGATTGTATTGGAAAGAAAAATAAAGAAACGGGGTATTAAAAGATATCTCTACGAAAATTGAATATTTTCGGGATGTAGCGCAGTCCGGTAGCGTACACGCCTGGGGGGCGTGTGGTCGCAGGTTCAAATCCTGTCATCCCGACAAAAAGGGTATCAAACGATACCAAATTTGTACTAATCATATGAAAACCAAGGATTTAAATTTTCCTTGGTTTCATTTGAATAGCTTTGAAACCATATATGAAGGTGTCCTAATCGGTGTCCTATTTTGTATGGTTGTTTCTTACTAGTATTTTATCGCAATAGACTTTTCACGGCGATTTGACTTTCGTTTAACGGATTCAATAAT
>CAZRIE010000114.1:0-13452 GCA_964600075.1 uncultured Flavobacteriaceae bacterium | reverse complement strand
ATCGTTTTTCAACGTATAGCTTTAACGACTAGCAACGATTATCTGATTAGGTCGCGCATCAACGCTACTCGGGCCTACCTGCGTTAATGTTTGTTTTTATAAAGATTGCCTAGATGTTATTGAAACCAAGTTCGTAACGAATATCGATTCCTAGTTTTCCGAGGTTTACGCCTAACTAAAAGTCGTTTTCGACTTCGTTGATAGCGATACCACTGTCATTTTCTTTTCAATACCCTTAAAGCTGCCTTCTCGATGGCTTTATTGTTTAGCCCATACTTCTCCATAAGTTGTTCAGGGGTGCCACTTTCGCCAAAAGTATCTTGGGTTGCAACGAATTCTTGCGGCGCAGGATACTGAATCGAAAGTGTTCTAGCGATACTTTCACCTAGACCGCCTAAATAATTATGTTCCTCGGCCGAGACCACACAACCTGTTTTTTTAACAGACTTTACTACGGCTTCTTCGTCAAGTGGTTTGATGGTATGTATATTGAGCACTTCGGCAGATATACCTTGCGTTTCTAAGCTTTCAGCAGCTATCAATGCTTCCCAAACCAAATGTCCGGTGGCAATTATGGTTACGTCTGTACCCTCATTTAAAAGCAGGGCTTTTCCGATTTCGAATTTTTGGTCGACGGGTGTAAAATTGGCAACTTTTGGCCTTCCAAAACGTAAATATACCGGACCCTCATAATCGGCAATGGCCAAAGTAGCCGCTTTTGTCTGATTATAATCACAAGGATTGATAACAGTCATTCCGGGAAGCATTTTCATCATACCGATATCTTCCAGAATTTGGTGTGTGGCTCCATCTTCTCCTAAAGTCACCCCCGCATGAGATGCACATATTTTCACGTTTTTGCCGGAATAGGCTATAGACTGCCGAATTTGATCATAGACCCTACCGGTAGCGAAGTTGGCAAAAGTACTTGCAAACGGAATCTTACCACCAATAGTTAGTCCGGCAGCTATCCCCATCATATTGGCCTCGGCAATACCGATCTGAAAAAAGCGTTCGGGATTCTCGTCGATAAAAGGCTGTATCTTCAACGAACCTACCAAATCGGCACATAAGGCCACCACATTGGGGTGACTTCTACCCAACTCGGTCATTGCTGCTCCGTACCCGCTTCTTGTATCGTTTTTTCCTTGGTCTGTATATTTCATTAATATAATTTTTTGTTATTTCCGTGAAGACGGAAATCTCATTATCTATTTTATATGTCATTCCCGCACCGCACTTCGACTTAGCTGAGAAGATGCCACGGTGTGAATCTGAAATTCTCAAAATACCTTGTTTATGTTCCCTACCTCAGGCGGAGGGCCAGCGAGGGGGCTTAATAATCGCCCAAGGTCTCGGGGTTTTGTGCCAAAGCGGTTTCCAGTTGTTCATCGCTAGGTGCTTTGCCATGCCAAGCATGGGTGTACATCATAAAATCGACACCATTACCCATCACCGTGTCTAACATAATACAAACGGGTTTTCCTTTACCGGTTCTGCTCTTAGCTTCCTTCAGACCATTGATTATTGCTTCGAGACTATTTCCTTCCGCTACTTCGATGACATCCCAGCCAAAGGCTTCGAATTTTTCTTTTAGATTGCCCATAGGCAAGACCTTGTCCGTAGGACCATCGATTTGCTGTCCGTTTCTATCTACAGTTGAAATAAGATTGTCTACCTTGTTTCCTGCGGCATACATAATAGCTTCCCAATTTTGTCCTTCCTGCAATTCACCATCCCCATGAAGACTATATACCAAATGGTCGTCACCGTTGAGCTTTTTGGCCAAGGCCGCACCAATGGCGACCGACATGCCCTGACCCAAAGATCCTGAAGCTACGCGAATACCTGGCAAACCCTCGTGGGTAGTCGGGTGACCTTGTAGACGCGAGTTTATCAACCGGAACGTGTTCAGTTCCTCTACGGGAAAATATCCTTTACGCGCCAAAACGCTATAGAAAACAGGGGAAATATGGCCGTTGGACAAGAAGAAAAGGTCTTCACCATCTCCATCCATATCGAATCCCTCTTTTAATTCCATAACCTCGTTGTAGAGCGCAACAATAAATTCGGTACAGCCCAATGAACCTCCCGGATGTCCCGAATTTACTTTATGTACCATGCGTAGGATGTCTCTTCGCGTCTGTACGACAATATCCTGCAATTCCTCTAATTTCGCCATTTGTAAACGTTCGTTTATAGTAATTTTCAAATGTAATCGCAATCTTTTGGGAATACAAGTTGAGTCGGAATTATTTTTGACGCCTTTAATATTCAAAAATTTATGCGTTTAGGGGGTATGAATTTATAAGTATAGTTTTTATTACCCGAAACTCGAATCTTTTTTAGCCCCGAGCATTCCGCATCGGGTATCCTATCTCACTTAACTTTATTTTTTCCTTAAGGTTTTTATGCAGGGTAGTTGATTATCTTTGAGACCAGAATTCTAGATTTGCAATTTACCCTACACCATACTGATCCGAAAAGCAAGGCCCGTGCCGGTACCATGGTAACCGATCATGGTACTATTGAGACGCCTATTTTTATGCCCGTAGGCACAGTTGCTTCTGTGAAAAGCGTGCATCAGCGCGAATTGAAAGAAGATATCAATCCCGATATTATCTTAGGGAATACGTACCACCTTTTTTTACGCCCTAAAATAGATATTCTCAAACAAGCTGGCGGACTTCATAAATTCATGGGTTGGGACAGAAACATCCTTACTGATAGTGGTGGTTATCAAGTCTATTCCCTTTCCGAAAATCGAAAAATAAAGGAAGAAGGGGTCACATTCAGGTCGCACATCGACGGCTCAACTCATTTGTTCACGCCTGAAAATGTTATGGAAATTCAGCGGGTCATCGGGGCCGATATTATTATGGCCTTTGATGAATGTACGCCTTATCCTTGTGATTATAAATATGCAGAGCGATCAATGCACATGACCCACCGTTGGTTGGAGCGTTGTATTAACCATCTGGAGAAAACCCCTTTAGTATATGATTATGCACAGACTTTTTTTCCCATTGTGCAAGGGTCGACCTATACCGACTTACGAAAACGATCAGCGGAATATATTGCAGGGGTAGGGGCCGAAGGCAATGCTATCGGGGGACTTTCCGTTGGAGAACCAGCTGAGGAAATGTATGCCATGACCGAAGTGGTTTGCGAGATATTGCCCGAAGACAAGCCTAGATATTTGATGGGTGTCGGTACTCCAATCAATATCTTGGAGAATATTGCATTGGGCATAGACATGTTCGATTGCGTGATGCCAACTAGAAATGCCCGAAACGGAATGTTGTTTACGGCACACGGCACTATCAATATTAAAAATAAAAAGTGGGAAAATGATTTCTCACAAATAGATGAAATGGCACTCACTTTCGTTGACACTGAATATTCAAAAGCCTATTTGCGACATTTGTTCGTGGCCAAAGAATATTTAGGTAAACAGATTGCTACCATTCATAACCTCGGATTTTACCTTTGGTTGGTTCGTGAGGCCAGAAAACATATTTTAGCAGGAGATTTTACGCAGTGGAAAACCGTTATGGTAAAGCAAATGGATAAAAGACTGTGATGAACTGCTTTGAACTTTTTGTTTGGAACCGAGAATTATCGCTTTTGTGCCGTAATGAAATTATTTTTCAGTTGTATAGCCATAGCTACAGAGGTTAAAAATCATAAAATTAGGGTGCGAAATGTGTAATTCGCAGGTACAAGAATAAGTATAAAGCATTTCAATGCTAACTATATTAGATAAATATATATTAAAGCGTTATCTCGCCACTTTTTCAGTGATGATTTTGCTGTTTATACCTATTGGCATTATGGCCCATTTGGCAGAACAGATCGGCAAGATGCAGGCCAATGAAGCTCCGCTAGACGAGATATTGATCTATTTCGGAAACTTTACCATATATATAGGTAGTCTTTTGTTTCCGATTTTTCTTTTCCTGTCTGTAATTTTCTTTACGTCGAAATTGGCCAGTAATACCGAAATAGTAGCCATTTTAAGCTCGGGGGTTTCCTATAATAGATTTCTTAGACCGTATTTGATCGGAGCCTCGATTATAGCGATTATGATGTTCGTAATGGGTATGTTCATTGTTCCTTCCGCGAGTAAAGGCTTCAACGAATTCAAGTTTAAGTACTTAAAAAAAGGGAAGCAAGATCGTATCACGAACAATATTTTCACGCAGCTGAACAAGAACGATTTTATTTATGTGAGCAGTTTCGATCCGGCAAGGCAAATTGGGTACAACTTTACTTTTGAGCGCTTTAATGATGAAAATCAATTGGAGTTTAAAATTTCGGCGGCAAATATTCGATGGGTCGATAAAGACAGCATCTACCGTTTGACCACATATAAAAAACGAAAGCTATTAAGCGATACGGCATTAGTGGAAACCAAACGTCGGTTAGACACTCTTTTTACATTTAAGATCGGCGATCTCACTCCTGTTTCCTACGTAGCGGAGACCAAAGATATTTTCGAGTTGAACCGATTTGTCGAAGACCAAAAGCTAAAAGGCGCTTCGAATATCAATGCATACGTATTGGTCAAATACAAACGTTGGGCACTTCCGATAACAGCTTTTATACTCACTATTATCGCTGTGGCGGTTTCGTCGGTCAAACGAAGGGGGGGTATGGGGGTCAATCTCGCGTTTGGAATTATTGTAGCTTTTATTTTTGTTTTTTTTGATAAGGTTTTCGGCACCTTGGCCGAACAGTCAGGGTTTTCACCATTATTGGCAGTACTTATTCCGAATACGCTTTTCAGTATTTTAGCAGTCATTCTTTTGCAGAAAGCAAAACGATAAAGACCCATTTTTAACTTATGTAGAATGGGTTCTAAGCTAAAAAATTACCTTCATCTTCACATTATTTTTTTTATATGGGGGTTCACCGCTGTTTTAGGAAAATTGATCACCCTAGATGCACTTCCGTTAGTCTGGTACCGCATGCTGATTGCTGCCGTACTTATTTTTGTTTTTATTGCGATTAAGAGGTTTTCCTTGAAAATATCGGGCAGAATGCTACTGACTTTGATTGTGGCAGGAGTGGTTATCGCGTTGCTCTGGGTTACGTTCTTTGCGGCCATTAAGGTTTCCAATGTATCGGTGGCATTTGCCACCATGTCGACCGTGACTTTTATCACAGCGCTAATAGAACCTTTTTGGTGCCGAAGAAAAATAATATAGTACGAGATATTTTTCGGGCTTATCGTCATGCTGGGGTTATACCTTATTTTTAAGGTGGATACCCGTTATGTTCATGGAATTCTACTAGCTTTGGCTTCCGCATTTTTCGCATCAATTTTTTCCTTTATAAACGGTAAGTTGATCCAAAAGGAAAGACCCTCCGTTATTTCGTTTTACGAACTAGTAAGTGGGGTAGCGTTTCTGTCGATAAACCTAGGGTATCGAGGAAGTTTCAATTCGACTTTCTTTCAAATGTCCCAAAACGATTTTGTATTAATCTTCATCTTGGCCTCCATCTGTACGGCATATGCTTTTATCGCTTCTGTACATATTTTGAAGTACATTAGCCCTTACACGGTAATATTGACCAATAACCTTGAACCAGTTTACGGTATTATTTTGGCCTTTTGCATTCTTGGGGAAGGTGAAAAAATGGCTCCCTTGTTCTATATTAGGGGGCGCTATTATACTGTCTACGGTCATTGCCAATGGAATTTTAAAAAATAGGAGATGGTTGAAAAAATCGACCGACGAATAAGCTTAAAGTTTTATATTTGCCCATCGAACCAAATCATTACAACGTATGGAATATCTCGATTTTGAACTCCCTATAAAAGAACTTGAAGATCAACTGGACAAGTGCATGGTAATCGGAGAGGAGAGCGATGTCGATGTCACCGAGACCTGCAAGCAGATTGAAAAAAAGCTAGTGGAAACCCGCAAGGACATTTATAAGAACCTTACCGCATGGCAGCGAGTACAGTTGTCTCGACACCCCAACAGACCCTATACCTTAGATTATATTAATGCTATCTGCGGCGATTCTTTTTTAGAATTGCATGGGGATCGCAATGTAAAAGATGATAAGGCTATGATTGGCGGTCTTGGAAAAATTGGTGACCAAAGTTATATGTTTATAGGTCAGCAAAAAGGTTATAACACAAAGACCAGACAATACCGAAACTTCGGTATGGCCAACCCAGAAGGTTATCGTAAAGCATTACGATTGATGAAATCTGCCGAAAAATTTGAGATTCCTGTGGTGTGCTTGATCGATACTCCGGGTGCGTACCCAGGTATCGAAGCGGAGGAGCGCGGTCAAGGGGAGGCCATTGCCCGAAATATTTTGGAAATGACTCGCCTAAAGGTTCCGATTATCGTAGTAATTATTGGTGAAGGTGCCTCTGGTGGTGCTTTGGGTATTGGCGTGGGCGATAAAGTTTTAATGCTGGAGAATACTTGGTATTCAGTAATTTCACCTGAGTCTTGTTCATCGATTTTATGGAGGAGTTGGGAGTACAAAGAAATCGCTGCCGATGCTTTAAAACTAACTGCCACTGATATGAAAAGACTGAAGCTGATCGACGAAATTGTTCGCGAACCTGCTGGCGGCGCACATGCAAATCGCGAAAAAACTTTTGAAATCGTAAAGAATAAAATTAAGGTGCAATTTGAACAACTCGAAAAGTTATCCCCAAAGGAATTGGTGAATCAGAGAATGGAAAAGTACGCTCAAATGGGTGTTTTTAACGGTTAACTGACCATTTTATCAAGCTCACGAAAATCTGGAGAATGTATTCTCCAGATTTTTTTTGTTATCAACACAAAATCGTAACTTATCAACATGCAATTGTTGAATACCTGTGAATTATAGTTCAGGTTAAGCTAATGTTAATTGTATACTTTCGTACCCATGGAAAGAACACAACCCCTTATCGGTCGCAAGATTGACAAATCGACCTTAATCAATTTGGAGCGTGGGAAAATTCCGCCTCAATCAGTTGATTTAGAGGAGGTTGTGCTTGGGGCTATGATGATTGATAGGAAAGGGGTCGATGAAGTAATAGATATCCTACATCCTGATGTTTTTTATAAAGATGCGCATCGACACATTTACGAAGCCATCTTCAAATTGTTCGAAACCTCTGAACCCGTTGATTTATTAACAGTTTCTTCCCAGTTAAAGAAAGATGGGAAGTTGGAGTCCATTGGAGGCGATTTTTACCTCATAAAACTCACCCAAAAAGTGGCCTCTTCGGCCCATATCGAGTTCCATGCCCGCATTATTCTGCAGAAGTACATTCAGCGTAGTTTAATCAAGATTTCCAACGAAATTATTGAGGAAGCATATGATGAGGCCACCGATGTTTTTGACCTGCTCGACAACGCCGAATCGAAGCTGTACGATGTCACCCAAGGCAACCTAAAACGTTCTGCTGAAACGGCTCAAAATTTAGTGATCCAGGCTAAAAAACGCATTGAGGAAATTGCCAATAAAGAGGGGCTTAGTGGAGTTCCGTCAGGTTTTGACAAGGTCGATAAATTAACTTCTGGTTGGCAGCCCAGCGATTTGATTATTGTTGCCGCACGGCCTGGGATGGGTAAAACGGCTCTTACGCTTTCAATGGCGCGCAACATGGCGGTGAATAACAACATTCCCGTGGCTTTCTTCTCCTGTGAAATGTCGTCGGTACAGTTGATAACTCGTTTGATTTCATCCGAAACAGGATTGTCATCAGAGAAACTCCGAACCGGGAAATTAGAGAAGCACGAATGGGAGCAATTGAATGTCAAAGTTAAATCGTTGGAAAAAGCACCACTATTCATTGACGATACGCCGTCGCTATCGATTTTTGACCTTCGAGCAAAGGCAAGACGTTTGGCTTCACAGCACGGTATTAAATTGATAATTATCGATTATTTGCAGTTGATGACCGCCGGAGGAAGTCAAAAAGGAGGTAACCGCGAACAGGAGATTTCTACCATCTCAAGAAACCTAAAAGCTTTGGCGAAAGAATTGAACGTACCGGTAATTGCCCTTTCACAGCTATCGCGTGCAGTTGAAACTCGTGGAGGAAGCAAAAGGCCTTTGCTTTCCGACCTTCGGGAATCTGGAGCTATTGAGCAAGATGCCGATATTGTATCTTTCATCTACAGGCCTGAATATTACAAAATCGATGAATGGGACGATGAGGAACGTAGCCCGACGCAAGGTCAGGCCGAATTTATTGTCGCCAAGCACCGTAACGGTGGACTTGACAGTATTCGATTAAAATTCATCGGGCAACTCGGTAAATTCGATAATCTAGACGATTTTGACTCGCCTTTCGAGTTCCAGTCCAAGATGAACGACAACGAAGACAATCCGTTTATCACAAAAAACCTTCCAGACGCTAATGAAGCTTTTGGGAGTTCGATGAACGATGGTTTTGTTCCAGGTGATGATGATGTTCCTTTTTAAAGTTCAGGCGCAAATTCAAGTATCAAATTTAATTTTTGTGATGTAGTTGTTCGTAGGGATTGTCCCTTTCTTGCTTTCGACGAACGACAATAGGAGTGAGAGGAATGCATAACTTTAGAGGTGTCTTTCGGAATGCCGAAAACCTGACTTTGAAATGTTATTTTCTAAAATCTTTAACTTCGCCCTAAATCCAATACACCCGTTTTTCAGCTATCTTTGAAAACTAGCCCACAAAGGCATTTAAATGAACAGGTTTCTTTTCTCTTTTCTCGTTGCTCTGTTTTCTATCCTGCATATGAATGCATCTTCCATCCTCATCCCCATGGATGCCGAAAGCCAAAAGAACCATTTAAAAGCCTATGGAATCACCTATTGGGTCCTGACCAAACAACAAAAGGTACAATGGTTGCTAAACTATCGGGGCGGTTCCTTTTTATTGCCAGATGGGGATGCTATTCGCAAGGAATGTCAGATTAGAGGGGTTTCCTTTGAGGTAGTATCCGATGGTCAGGCACAATCGATTTTGGAAGGAATCAGCAGCCCATCACAAAACCAGGAAGCCGTTATTTTAGAGAAAGCGCCAAAGGTAGCCGTATATTCTCCCAAAGGAAACCAACCCTGGGACGATGCGGTGACCATGGTTTTGGCCTATGCCGAAATACCTTATGTTACCGTTTATGACGAAGAGGTTTTGGGAGATAAATTGGCAATTTATGATTGGTTACATCTGCACCATGAAGACTTTACGGGCCAATATGGGAAGTTTTACGGTGCCTATCGTACCGCTCCGTGGTACATTGAACAGAAACAGGGAGCCGAAGTTTTGGCTACAAAACTGGGCTATACAAAAGTTTCAGATGAAAAAAGTGCCGTCGCCCAAAAAATCAGGAACTATGTCATCGGTGGCGGGTTTATGTTCGCCATGTGTTCTGCGACCGATAGTTTTGATATTGCACTTTCTGCGGAAGGTGTAGATATCTGTGAACCGATGTTCGACGGTGATCCCTCCGATGCTAATTATCAGAGTCGGCTCGATTTCAGCAAAACTTTCGCGTTTACCGATTTCGTATTGGAGCGCAGTCCTTTAAAATATGAGTTTTCTTCTATCGATATGACAAACAAGCGCGGTAACGTTCCCAAAGAATCGGACTATTTTTCGTTGATGGATTTCTCTGCAAAATGGGATGCTGTACCCACAATGCTATGTCAGAACCATACCGCCTTGGTCAAAGGTTTTATGGGCCAGACTACATCTTTTACTAGGGATGCGGTCAAACCTACTGTACTGGTGTTGGGTGAGAATAAGCTCAATGGCGAGGCCCGTTACATTCATGGTATAAAAGGAAAAGGCTTTTTTACCTTCTACGGGGGGCACGACCCAGAAGATTACCAGCATCGAGTAGGGGACCCTAAAACAGAGTTAGAGCTACATCCAAATTCTCCTGGCTATAGATTAATTTTGAATAATGTGTTATTTCCGGCTGCACGAAAGAAAAAGCAGAAAACATAGTATATTCGACATCTGAATCTGTAGTATACACAATATGAAACTGTGATTTTCTGACCAATGAAAAACCAAAAGTTCAAGTTACGTTCGCACCTTCTTTTTTTTAGTGTTTTTATCCTTTTCTCGGCTGTCAACGGGCAATGCCCCATTATCCCGAAGCCCACAAAGGCCTTTCAAGCTGAAGGTCAGTTTCAATTGAATTCCAATACAAGTGTGGTAATATCCTCCGAGCGATTAGAAGAAGTTGCATCTTACTTTAGATACCAAATACTTAAGCGTACTTCAATTTCTTTACCTTTCGATACTTCAAAAAATAAAAAAGAATATACTGTTTATTTAGATTTAAAGGAGGGAGAGCCGGTCGTTGAAGAAGAATATAGATTATCCATTAAATCAAACGGCATCAATATTTCCGGTACTTCCGTTTCGGGAATTTTTTATGGCACTGTCAGTCTTTTGCAGTTACTATTGGAAAATGAACCTAATGATGGAAAACTTCAAATTTCATCATGGGAAATTAAGGACGCACCACATTATGAATGGCGTGGGCTGATGCTCGATGTTTCAAGGTTCTTTATTCCCGAGGAAAAAATACTATCTATTCTTGACTGGATGGCCTTTTATAAATTGAACGTTCTACACTGGCATTTAACCGATTCAACGGGGTGGAGATTAGAGATTTTAAAGTACCCAAATTTAGCCCTAGTAGGTGGTATTGGTGACCATTTTGAACCTAATGCCCCGGCACAATACTATACCCAGCAGCAAATTAATCGCATAGTCGATTATGCAGAAAAGTTGAATATTAAAGTAATCCCGGAAATTGATATGCCAGGGCATGCAACTGCGGCGAATAAGGCCTATCCTGAATTTAGTGGAGGTGGAAGTGAGAAATACCCTGAGTTTACCTTTAATCCGGCTAAAGAAGGTACTTACGATTATCTCACATCAATTTTGAGGGAGACCAATGTGATGTTTCCTTCAAATATGCTGCATCTTGGTGGTGATGAGGTGAGTTTTGGAAATGAAAAATGGGCTACTGATAAAAATATTGCCGCTTTTATGAAAGCTCAAGAAATAAGCGGATTAAAAGATTTGGAACATTATTTTATGGAGCGAATGGCCGATTCGGTTTTTAAGATGAATGCCAAGGTCTTGGCCTGGGATGAGTTAGCGGAAAGTGATTTGCCAAAAGATAAAACAATTATTTTCTGGTGGAGGCATGACAAACCTGAACAGCTAACAAAGGCACTGGAAAATGGTTTTGCTACCGTTATCTGCCCTAGAATACCTTATTATTTTGACTTCGTTCAAGATGAAAACCACATATCGGGCCGTAAATGGGCAGGAGCATTTAGCCCAATCGAGGCGGTTTATAACTTTGATGTGAATTCGGTAACCAAGGGTAAAAACTACGGGGACCAGATTTTAGGGGTACAAGGCAATTTATGGACGGAAACCGTCGACAGTGAAGCACGTCTTGACTATTTACTTTTTCCGAGGATAGCTGCACTAGCTGAATCTTCCTGGACAACGGTGAGAACCGATTATCCTGCCTTCGAAGAAAGATTAAAAAGTCATTTAGAATTATACAAAAAGGAAGGGTTATACCACTATAATCCGATACGGCCGAACGAAATACCGGAGCCAGTTCAGATGAAAAAAGATTAGTATAATGTTCGCTCCGATAGTAATTTTTCAAGAATCCGTTCCACGCCAAAATCATCATTACTCGACGTAGTATAATTGGCAGCTTCTTTCACATTCGGGTGTGCGTTTTCCATAGAAAAACTGAAATCTGCCAAGGCCAACATTTCCAAATCGTTGTTATAGTCTCCGAAGACTAAGGTTTCTTCCGGTTTAATGTTGTTTAATTTTTGCACCATCTGAAGTGCAAATCCCTTATGGGCATCGGGGCTAGAAATGTCTACCCAATTTTCTCCTGAAATTTTGACCTTTAAATCCCCTTCTAAATGCGCTACATGGGGATAAATATATTTTTCAGAACTCTCATAATGATAGATGGCTATTTTGAGTATTTCGCCATCGAAGGTTTTAAGGTCATCGAGAACCTTGTATTCTGTATAGTATTCCCGTAGCTTTTCCTCAAAGCCCGATGAATCGTTTTTAATATACGCATTGTCCTTCCCGCAAAGAACTGGATGAATATTCTGAACTGACCTTAAAACATCCAAAACTTTGTTTTTTGCACCGTTTTCTAATGGTGTAGAAACAAGTTCGGTTCCATTTTGAATGGCAAAGCCGCCATTTTCGGCTATAACGATAATCTCGTTTTTTATAGGCTCCAATTTTTCAATTATACTGTGGTATTGCCTTCCGCTTGCCGCTACAAAAAGAATATTGTGGGCTTTGAGTTTTTCAAAGAGTTCAAAAAATCGGTCACTGACTTCATGTTTCGAGTTCAGAAGCGTACCGTCCATATCAGTAACGACCATTTTTATTTGGGATAGATCCATAGAAATCATTTTTAAAGCTGCAAAGGTATTTGTAATAGGTGGTATTATGGTTTAGTTTTATGAAAAATTGAAATTTTATCCTCCTCTACCGAGAGAGGTGCCCGTCTTGTTTCTGACAACGACGCAGGAGGACAGGAAGATATATAGTGGGCATTGTTGAAGTACAGTGAAGGTATAATAAAACTGTTTTATGAAATTCTACCAGAAAGAAATTAAGCTCAGGGCATACCCGAGGGGCTTCCACCTGATTACAAAAATAATAGATCACGCTCTCCCTGAAATTGAGAGTATCGGAACAGGGTTGTGTCAGTTATTTATCAAGCACACCTCGGCAAGTTTGACCATCAACGAAAATGCCGATCCAACGGTACGCACCGATTTTGAAAGCCACATGAACCAAATGGTGCCAGAAGATGCGCCGTACTATATTCATACCTACGAGGGCCCTGATGACATGCCCGCTCATATCAAAGCATCGTTAATGGGTGCATCGGTTCAAATACCGATTACAAACGGCACCTTGAATTTGGGTATCTGGCAGGGCATTTATCTCTGTGAACACAGAAACCATGCCTCTGGCAGAAACTTGGTAATCACTGCTTTCGGAACATAAAAAAATCCGAATCATAACGAATCGGATTTTTCTAAAGTGAGATATATTCTTTATTCTATTTTACATTGTCAACTATCGCTTTAAAAGCTTCCGGATGGTTCATGGCCAAATCGGCAAGCACCTTTCGGTTCAATTCGATTCCGTTAGCTTTTACTTTCCCCATAAATTGAGAATAGGACATACCGTGCAAACGGGCACCCGCATTTATACGGGTAATCCATAGGGCACGAAAGGTTCTTTTTTTGTTTCTTCTGTCGCGATAAGCATATAACATTGCTTTTTCAACCGCATTTTTGGCTACCGTCCATACGTTTTTACGTCTTCCGAAGTAACCTTTGGCTTGCTTCATCACCTTTTTTCTTCTGGCTCGTGAAGCAACTGCATTTACTGATCTTGGCATAATT
>CAZRIE010000113.1:0-13553 GCA_964600075.1 uncultured Flavobacteriaceae bacterium | reverse complement strand
TTTCTATTTCCATAACCATAAGATACAAATAATAGCTAAATTAAACTAGAGCCTAGTCTACTAAAACCAACCTTTTCTGGGCTCAATGATTTTCCTTTAATTGCTAAATACCCTTTCAAAGTTCAAATAAACCTAATTATTACTTAATTGAACTGGTATATTTAATCCCACCTTAAATTAGACTTTCGAAAAAAGGCAATTAGTTCACTTTTAAGAACAGGTTAAATAAAATTCAAAAACAACTGTTTTGATGGATTATAATCATAGAAGTTATTACTAACAACAATATTCTACATTAAAAACAACCTGTAACAAAATCCTCAAAGGTTCGTCATTAAAATAGGGCATAGTATTGAACTTGTCATCAATCATCAAAAGTAATAGCGAAAAATTTGAGGAATTAAACGTGTGATTTTTTGACATTATCTGTCCAATTATTATACATTAAAGGGATTGCCAAGTGTAATATATAATTATAAATAACTGAATATCATTTATTTATATCGTTGGCATAAAATTAGCTCCTTATTTTATACAAAATAACACCGTTAGTTATCTATCAAAATAAAACGGATCATGATTAAACAAAAAATCAATGTTTTTTTTCGCAACATAAAAAAATCCAAACTAACTTTTTTAATCAATTTCATCGGTTTAACAAGTGGTCTTACTTGCGCTCTTCTTATTTCTCTTTGGGTAATGGACGAATTAAATGTGGATAAATTTCACGCCAACGATAAGGAGTTGTACCAGGTTATGCGAAAGCATTCATTTGGTGATGCTACTAACGTGTATGATGATAACTCTTCATTGCTGGCCGACGTATTAAAGGAGGAAATGCCCGAGGTTTTAAATGTTGTCAGGGTAGGAGCTCCAATTGGGAAAAATACTCTTTCAGATAATGATAAGGCTGTTAAATCGGCTGGACTATATGCCGACAAGGGTTTTTTCAATGTTTTTAGTTTTAAGTTATTACAAGGAAATAAAAAAAGCGTCTTAGCGGATAATAACAACATTGTAATCTCTGAAGAACTTGCGCAAAAGCTATTTGGGTCAGATGGAAATATAATTGGAAAATCATTAAAGTTCAACGAGAAGCAAAGTTTTCAAGTAGCGGGTGTTTTTGAAAATGTGCCTTCTGAATCCTCACTTCAGTTTGAATTCATTTTACCATTCGAACTTACTTTTGAGCATTATCCCATTTTTGGAAGAGGGTGGGATAATAACTATCCTGAAACATTTGTATTGCTTAAGAAAGGAACTGCAATTTCTTTATTTAATGGAAAGATAAAAGATGTAATTAGAGATAAATCAGGAGACGAATTTAATACTTTGTTCGCAAGAAAATTTTCTGAAGGGTATTTAAATGGATCATATAATAATGGACAGCCGGATGGAGGAAGAATAGAATATGTAAAGCTATTTTCCATTATTGGTATTTTCATCCTATTAATAGCTTGTATCAATTTCACGAACTTATCTACTGCCCACGCCTCAAAGCGATTGAAAGAGGTTGGTATACGTAAAACATTAGGTGCAAAAAGAGAGTCTTTGGTTGTTCAATTTCTGGGGGAATCTCTTATGATAGTATTCATTTCATTTATGATTTCATTACTGTTCACTATAATTTTATTGCCTTCCTTCAACGAAATTGCAGGTAAGCAAATACCTCTTTTCTTTAATACGGAGTTAATTTTATTTTCACTTGGTCTAGTCTTATTTACAGGACTTATGGCAGGTGTTTATCCTGCTTTATATCTATCGAAATATGAAGCTATCAAAGTTTTAAATGGAAAACTGAATACCACCTTCGGTGAAATTTGGATACGAAAAGGATTAGTGGTCTTTCAATTCGCCCTTTCCGTTGTTTTGATTGTCTGTGTATTAGTAGTCTACCAACAGGTGGGTTTTATACAAAATGGTAATATGGGGTACGATAAAGAAAATATCATATCCTTCGATATTGAAGGAAAAGCAAAGGATAATCTTGAGACATTCTTAGCAGAAGCTCAAAATGTCCCAGGTGTAAAAAGTGCTTCAGGAAATTTTAAATTTGGAAGCTTCTTTGGTAAAACCGGTTCAACAAGTGCTCTTTTGTGGAGTGGCAAAAGCCCTGATAACGATACTGAACTCAATTTTCGATTCGTGGATGTAAATACTATTGACCTGCTTGGAATCAAAATGGCGGAAGGGCGTTCATTTTCAAAGGATTTTGGTTCGGACAGTACGAAAATCGTTTTAAACGAAGCCGCAATAAAACTTATGGGTTATAAGGACCCTATTGGAAAAAAGGTAAACCTTTGGGACAAAGATTTAGAAATTATCGGTGTCGTGAAAGACTTCCATCTTGAATCTTTACAAGAGAATATTCAGCCTATGTTTTTCACTATACGGTCAGAGTTTTTTAATACAATAATGCTAAAATTAGAAAAAAGTGATTTAAATCAAACTTTAAATAATATCAATGATTTCTATGCAAATTTTAATCCTGGCTTTCCATTGGAATATCGGTTTCTAGATGAAGATTTTCAAGCTATGTACACAGCCGAAAACAGGGTTTCGGCGCTATCAAGGTATTTCGCGGGTCTAGCTATATTGATTTCCTGTTTAGGTTTGTTCGGTTTGGCGACATTCACCGCTGAAAGAAGAAGAAAAGAAATCAGTATTAGAAAGGTACTAGGTCAAAGTGCTACCCAAGTAATTATAATGCTTTCCAGCGAATTTGCCAAACTGGTATTGGTGTCAATTCTAATTGCATTACCAATGGCGTATATGCTAACGAGGAACTGGTTATCTGGATTTGCTTACCGAATTGACCTAAAACTATGGTATTTTTTAAGCGCAGGGTTAATTGCTTTGATGGTAGCAATGTTAACCGTAGGTTCACAGGCTATCAGGGCTGCAAATACAAAACCAGTAGATGGTTTACATGCTGAGTAATGATGTTATCTTAAAAGCACCAACGGTATTCAGCCTCTTAAAGTTTAGATAAACCCATTTCTACTTAATTGAACTAGTATGATTAATTCCACCTATAATTAGACTTTGCCACTAGAAGAAAAAACTAAAGCTTTTGAATGATGTTCTATTTAACAAGCATCGGAACAACCCCATATTTAGAGAAGCAATTATATCAGGTTTACCGGATAATGAAGGGAAGTTTCTAGAGGATAGTGAATTTATGTCTTCGTTTAGTGAACCTTTGTTAAGAAGACAGTTAGCAGAAGTAATCGTGAATAAAGAAACGGAAACGGTAAATCCGATTTTTTACAAAAATTAGTAACCGGAGACAAAAGAACGGCCGGCTCAAAATTATTTTTTCAAATTTGCGCATCATGTCATGGAACTAATGGTGAGGGTATAGAAGGACTTGCGCCACCGTTAATGAATTCAGAACATGTGGCAGATATTCAAAGATTAGGTATTATCGGTCTTCATGGTCTTCATGGTCTTCATGGTCTTCATGGTCTTCATGGTCTTCATGGTCTCCAAGGTCCAGTTACCGTCAACGGAAAGTATTATGATTTTAATTCCGCCATGCCCGGACTCCTAAGTAACGAAACTATCTCCGATACCGATATTGCCAATATTACCGCCTATGTTTCAAATACCTTTACGCATGAGCCAAAGTCCTTGGCCAAAGAAGAGGTAAACAAACTACGTGCTATCAATCCTGTTGGAGGTGCAGAATATACCATGGAAGAACTTTTCAAGCACAGTGAAAGTGAAAAGTAGGTTCTATTTTGAGCAGATAATTTTTATTAATTGATGGTGGCTAGCGGGATTTTGTTATTTTCGGTCGTCGCAGCGGGTTCCATGTTTGAGCTGGACGGATCCGAAATAAAACCCCCGATTTTTCAACTAGCACGGGTTTTACTAAAAACGACGATTTGAAATCGATTTATTTCTTAATGGTTATTTCCTCTTTTTATTTGGCAGGCACCTTAATGGTGTTCCCGCAATCTAACAAGGATACCCTAACAGGTAAAGCAGAAATTATCGACCAATATCATTACAGTTCGGTTTTGGCAGATAGTAGAAACTATCGGATCTTCCTCCCACCCGATTACAAAAAGGAAACCGGTAAAAAATACCCGGTCATTTATTTTTTCCATGGTTGGGCTCAGCGCTATTTTGGATCCATGGGTGACGGCTATGCCAACTATGATAAAGGAGATGAAAATGATGGAGATACCATTGAGAAATTCGTCTCGGAAAATGAAGTCATCGTTGTAAAGATTGACGGCCTGAACCAATTCCCTAATGACCCTTTAAACCTCGCTCCCTACAATATCAGCAAGGTAACCACCTTCCGACAATTCCCCACCTATTTTAAGGAACTGGTCGGGTATATCGATGGCAATTATCGCACTATCCCGGACAGGGCACATCGGGCAGTATCCGGACTTTCCATGGGCGGATTTATGACGTTTTGGTTAGCGGCCAAATTTCCCGATATGTTAAGTGCTGCGGGAAATTTTTGTGGGTCTACGGAATTTATGGCAGGCCCTGTAGAATTTTCGGTACGGTATGCCCATGCCGAGGCGTTCGACAACTTTAAAGGCGTAAGGCTTAGAATGCACAATGGTACCCGAGATAGATTGCGGTTTTACCATCAAGATATGAACCGTTATTTGTTAAACGTTGTGCCACAATATGAGTTTAAGGCCTATGAAGCTGCCCATGAGACCTGTGGCCTGGGCGATATGTTCGGTTTTATTACGCAAGCTTTTGATGCTCCCCTGCCACTCCCCGCACAATGGGATTACATCGATATCTTTCCATTTTTTGAAGTATGGGAATATCAAGTAGAGACGAGTAGAAACAGAGCGGGATTTACCATCATGGAAAATGTAGATCAAAAAGGATTTAAAATAGCGGTGCGGAATTTTTTGCCCGATGGTGAACTTATGCCAAATGTGTCGGTCAAGGTGAAGACGGCGCCGATATATAAAAAGAATCAAGAGTACCATATTACTGATTTCGATGTGAGAAGTAAGGTCAAAAATACCTATTCGGTCAATAGCGACTCCGAGGGAAGATTGACCATTGAAACGAACGGAAGTTTACACCACATGGGAATCAGTGGAAATGACGAAAGTCCAAATCTAGGCATAGCGAATTTATCCATTGATAACCTGCCCTGGCCAGAAACAGGCAAAGCCATCGACTTGTCAATTCACGTATTGAACAAGGGAACAGGCGACGCAAATGGAATTACGGCGACATTGACTCCTCTTAGCGAAGGCCTTGAAGTACTAGAAGGCAAAGGTAAACTGAAAACATTGCCTGTTTTGGCTATGGATGGGTTAAAGGGAAAATTTAGGGTCAAGAATAATAAACCCGGAGTCGAAATCGCAAAATTCAAATTAGTGTTGCAAGATGAATCCGATCACGAATGGCAAGAGGAATTCGAATTTCGTTTTAAGGACCCCGTATCGGAAATTAGCGATTTTGAAATTGCCGATGGTAGGGAAATGACCGTAGTACAGGCGGCTAAAGACTCTGTTACCTATACCCTAGGTGCTGGAAACGGGGACGGTATCGCCAACCCTGGGGAAACCATCGTTGTTTTGGCCAAGGAGTCCGGCAAATATCTGCGAACGAACGCCTTTACGATGCATCCGCAAATCAATGCCGATAATACCAACATTCGCGTAGCGGACAGTTGGCAAGAATATGATCACATCGGCGGCGCGGTCAAATACTCCGAACCCGTCATTTCCTCTGAAAAATCGGACGGGGAAGCTATCTGGTTTTATGTGGAATATTGGCTGCCGGGCGACATTAGCGGCCAGCACATTATCAAAAAAGGGAAAGTCAGAATCGATGTAAAAGGTGCAGATAAAACACCTCCGCAAATACAATGGCTCCAAGTCTTGGCCGATGACCGTATCGAGGCAAGAGTTTATGATGGACTTCATGTGGATAGGGTGATTGTTACTTTCGTGCCCAACAAAGAAAAATCGACCATTGATTACGTGAATTGGAAGAAAGGTATCGATCGCTTTGAAGTGGAATTGGTCGATACCGGTTTCGAAGGTGACCAAGTGAAGGGAGACGGAATTTATAGCCGTAAAATAAAAAACCGACCACCCTATTTTTACGACCTGAAAATTGAAATGGCGGATACTCTTGGCAACAATGCGACCCTAGAATGGCCAGAAACTATTTTTCTGAAAGATACGGAATAGGGAATCTTTTTAATCCCTGAAATTTAACCGCCAAATGGGTTAGATATAGACGTATTAGTCTTTTGCAGTAGCATTATTTTGTCAGTTTTGCACAAATTCGAAATGGAATATATGGTTGGCTCTTGCCCTCTACGTCCCTAATGTTGATCTACGACCTATTTATCTAGTGACTAATAGTATTATAACTAATTAAGGTGCCTATTCACAATGGGGTCAAATCAATTTTTCGGAACAATATCTCCGCCGCTTCGGCCTGTACTTGAATCTTTCTTTTTGAAGGACAAACATTTATTGTTTTATTATTCTGTTGCCAGAAAGACTATTTTTTGAGCTCCGATCTGATTCAATTTACAATATCCGCTACTTTTTGCAAATCCTTTGTGTCATTTGCAAAAATGACTATTCCCCAATTTTGTCCGGATAGAACTGGCAAATGGAAATTGCCGCCAAAAGTATTCCCATGGGGAGGAATTTCATCTATGGAGACAAGGAGCGGATATTCAGCTCCAACAAAAATCTATCGCAACCGTCAACCCTAGAGTCAGTCGTTTCCGGCGGATATCTTTGACACCAATGGGTGAAAAAGGAAATTCAAGTGTTTATATTGAAGAGAATATCCTAATCGTTCATTAATTGCAACCTCCCGAAAGAAGTGGGCACATGAAAATCTGGTTCTTTGGTTTTAGGATCTACCCAAGTTATCCATTTAAAATCACCATCTGGATTATCAGCATCTGGTACTACTTCGGTATCTGCACGGTAAAGACCCACCTCAAGTGCATTATCTTTTATTAATCCCAGATCGTTTAGCGATTCCATACTGATAATCATATCGAGCATGTAACCATCATCCAAAATGGTTCCCTTAGTAAACAAATGTCCTTTAGGCCACGTCCAGTCATCATCAAATGTTCGATAGTGTGTTGCCGAAAAATCGAGTACCGCTCCGTTGGGGTCTACTTCTAAACAGTAATACTTTTTTAGTTCAGGGTCTTGTCTGAGAAATATTTCAACCCTATCAGATCTTACAATATCTCGCTTGGTTTGGTAATTGTCATATATAATCAAATTACGTTCTTTAACTTTATAGCGTAAATAAAGATGGCTATCGGTATGCATTGCCATAAAGCTTGTTTCTTGCATGGGTTCTTCTCGCCAAGGTTGTGAAAAATCATTCAATAGTATTGCTTCTTTCCACAAATCATCACTTAATGATTCAGTGATCTCACCTTTAAATTGAGTTTTTTTTACACTATAAGTTTTCATATCGTTTGAGGTTTTACAAGCATAGAAACATATACTTACCATGAGAATACTTAAAAGAACTGTGTGCTTCATACGTTTTGATTTTGGCTTTGGTTCTTGTTTTAAATATGTAATTGTCGAAAATGAATCAACCATTTATAGTATATACTAGGAACAAGTTCTATATCTGAGCCGTAGGGTCTTTTTTAGGAAATTCTGGTACTTTATCACGGGCTTTTATGGTGTCCATCATTGATTTGAAATTTACAAACTTTTTTGATAACGCTATACTGTAGTTCGCCAAACGAAAGTAGCCTAGCTTTGCTCAAAGTTAAGTTATAAATTTAGTATTTGTTTTTAGTTGAGTTTTTCTTCAGTTTATGACCTACATTGAAAAGTATGTTAATAAAGGAATTGCTTTTAATCATGAATTGATTTAAACTTTTTTTTTCGGAACATTTTTTTTGAGGATTATCCGGATTTATGAAAACTCAAACTGAGAAAGGCCTAATTTGGGATTCCATATTTTAAATCGACGGCTACAAAAGCAGGGTTGCATTCCCAATGAAAAACGTGGCATTCAAACTTGTTACCTATCTGGCGATATGTTCCCTATATTTATAGGGTTATGTTGCACCCAAAATACAAACGAAGATTAAAGCAAATAATCCCTTTTGCCATTATTTGGTTGGTTTTTGGCTTAATTTACTCTTTCGTGGAAGGAGGTATTATGGGCCGGCTTACTTGTTATACACCAACAGCCAGCCCCTACGATTTTAGTGGGAATCTTATTTTTAGAAGTGTTTCCTGTATTTTGGTGGGTACTGTTCAAGGGTTGATAGAGGTGTACTGGTTGCGAAGGCGATTTGAAAAAAAAGCGCTATGGGTAAAAATGGTTTTAAAAATAGTATTCTACCTAATCTTCATGGTTGTACTCCTGGGGGCATTGAGTTCCTTGAATAATCTATTCAGTTTTAATCAAGGGGAGCTCGCTCTTAAAAGGTTTGTTGACAATTTTGGTTTCTGGAGTATAATAATATACATAGGGGCTACCATAAGTTTTGCAATTTTTTTTTCGGAAATGAGCCAGTATGCCGGCGATGGTGTGTTGTTCAACTTTTTGTTTGGCAAATACCACAAGCCAAAACATGAAATCCGCATATTTATGTTCTTGGATATGAAATCTTCGACAACCATTGCCGAAAAAATAGGGCACGAAAAATATTTTGATTTATTGAAAGCCTATTATGCCGATATGACCGATGCCATATTAGAGACTTCAGGCGAAATTTATCAATACGTGGGAGACGAAATTGTTGTAAGCTGGCCCCAAATAGCAGGCATTCAATATAACAACTGCATTCAATGTTTTGCAAAAATCTCGGATACCATCGAAAAGAAGCGGGAAGAATACCTAAAAGCCTTTGGTTTGGTGCCCGAATTCAAAGCTGGCTACCACATCGGGAGTGTAACCACGGGCGAAATTGAAATCATTAAAAAGGATATTATCCATACCGGAGATGTTTTGAATACTACAGCGCGTATACAAGCAGAGTGCAATACCTATAATGCAAAAACATTGATTTCGGGAGATTTATTGGAAGAGTTGCTAAAAGAAGAACCAATCTCCTATACTAAAATCGGGGAGTTTGTGTTTAGAGGAAAAACGGAACCTATTGAGTTATTCAGTATTTCTATCTAATATTTACGGCTACTGATAGCAGCTCAATAAAACGAACGTTTTAACGAACAACACCTCAGAAATTGAGCGTACAGTAACCCCCACCATTATCCAGGCTTTCAATATTTGATGTATCAGATTCCTGAATCAGGTCTTCCTTTCAATCTTATATCAATTCTCTTTTTCTTAACTGTTAACCGCTTCATCACCTCCATTAAGGATGGATCTTTGGTCTTCTTGTAAATCTCGTTGATTGCTAAAATAAGTCGTTTTGCTTCTCTTGAGGCTGTCACTCTATCACTAGTAGACATATGACTCATTTTGGCTTTTTCAAATACTGCTGCTTCTTGTAAAATGTCCATAATTATAGTTTTACTTGAACTTTCATAAATATAATTGAACAAAAAATATGTTTCAAGTTTTAGCAATTGAAGATAACTATTTTAAGATAAAAACAAAGGTTACTCCTAAATTATACCTATAAAACGAAAATTACCGAACAAAGATTGTGTTTTGGTTTTGTTATAAATAAATCCCACCTATACCTGAACTTGCCTAAAACCCCAATTAGTTTACTTTCAAAGGTCGTTTTTATAAACAACATAAATTTTCTGACCATGAAGTATTTATTGTAAAGTACACGTGGATTACTACAGATTATACAATTCTTCTACCTTATATCCATAGCAGTTGTAATTTTATGCTAGTTACGAGCCTAATTTAAAGACCTGATAATCAGATTATAAGATTATTTATTTTGGGGATTCTATCTAATTTCCCTCTTTGTCCAATTGTCCCCCTTTTTTATATAAATACAGTGAGAGAACTTAATTATTAATTATTTCAATACATAAAGGAGAAGATTATGGCTAAAGAGAAAAACAATTTACGGGTAAATCTTGTACACGATGAAATTTTGACTACAAATTCATCGATAGACATCACTACGTCGCCAAATGCCGATTTTGATTCAGTTCTTAGAAGTATCGCAGTGCAAGGTGCGGACGGGAAAGTATCCCCAACGAGGAAAATAGGCGGTTTCAAATGGGCCGCTGAAAAAGAACTTATTCCAGGACGACATAAACTGGTAATCGAACCCATCGTGAATTCAAAATCACAAAAATTAAGTGATTCGATGGAAATTCCATTTACGGTGATCGCCACAAATGCAAAAATCGATAATCGACTGCTTATTGGCAGTTTTGTTAGGCTAAAACTTGTTGAAAACGGTGTAGAACGATTGTCTAATGATAAAATTCCGGATACAGAATATATCGAATTTTATAAAGCTACCGATCGCAAAAGCGGCCGGCCGGTATCGTTTGAATTTGACCAAAATGGGAAACCAGTAGATGGTGAAAAGGTTCTTGAGGGCCACCGAAAAAAACTGAATTCAAAATTCGGGAAGATACATCCCACTCTTTTTTCGTTGATCAATTCGAAAAAGCGACCTAAATCTGTTTTGATAGATATTTGGTACGAAATTGAAGAACCGGAAGTAGTACCCACGGACCGGACACTTAATGAATGTGATCGAGAATCTGCCAAAAAACGGGCTGAAAAACAAAGACAAAAAATGCACAGGCGTTCGGAAAAGTTCGGAAAATCGCTTGAAGGAAAAACTAAACTTGTAAAAGTTGATGAATTGGCACCATTGGTAACTGTAATGGCCCAAACTAAGGCTATTCTTGAACTGGCTTCAAAAAAAGAAGTTGTAGGCATACTATTGCGTGAAACTAAAGCTATTTACGATCTTGATGTCTCAATAGGTATTGCTGGCTCAGACGTTGTACATTCTAACGGCGAAAAAGGGGCTGGAGTAAAAGTAGCCGTTTGGGAATCGGGCCCCGCAAGCAATTCAAATCTTACCATTTCCGCAAAA
Source organism: uncultured Flavobacteriaceae bacterium (assembly GCA_964600075.1). GTDB lineage: Bacteria > Bacteroidota > Bacteroidia > Flavobacteriales > Flavobacteriaceae > CAZRIE01. The sequence continues at coordinate 2,551 of CAZRIE010000113.1, read as the reverse complement.
TACAAGAATAATCCATCTACATCGGATCATTCTCAAAATGTGCATGCAATAATCCGTAACAACAAATCGGGTACTCCGAACGGTCATGCCCCGGAATGCCTTTTGCATTCCGCAAACGATGCAGATAGAGATGCCTTGACTTGGGCAGTGAAAGATAAAGATTGCACCGTAATAAATCAAAGTTTTCATAGATCCAGTGAGCCGGGTTCTAGTACGTTATCGGGAGATGACATCTACGGTGATTACCTCGCCACAAGGTCTCCATATCCCTTAATCGTTCACGCAGCCGGTAATTTCTGGAATGGAGATTCTGATAATATTAATCCGCCCAGTAGCGAATATGTGAATCATAAAGGATATAACACAATTTCAGTTGGAAACCACAATGATAGTGCTTCGGCAATGTCTGCGTCGTCCGTATTCCGAAATCCGAGTTCTACTCACGGTGACCGTGAACTACCAGAAGTATGTGCCAATGGTGTTGGTGTTACTGCAGATGGCATCACAAAGAGTGGTACAAGTATGGCCTGTCCTGCTGTTGTCGGTATTTCAGCACTTATTCAGGGTACAAAAACTTCGTTAAAAAGTTGGCCTGAAGCATGCAGGGCAATACTTTTGGCCAGTGCAACCAAAAATGTGACAGATAATACATGGTGGCAAGATGTAAGCAACGGGATCGATGCCAAAGACGGAGCGGGTGCGGTCAATGCAATTGAAGGATGTAACATTGCAAAGAATAATCAATCGAAAAATACGCCTGCTGCACGCAGAGGATGGGACGCAGGTTTACTAAGCTCTTCAGATTTTGGAAACGATAAACTATCGACTTTTGAATATAAGATTTCCGTTCCGAATCACATATTTGGCCCAAGAAAGGTAAAAGTGGCATTGGCCTGGACATCAAAAGCCACCAAAACATCCATATTGTTTTTAAGCTGGTATATGTCTCAACTAACGGTTGACCTTGATCTAATAATATACGATGAAAATGGAGCGCAAGTAGGTTACAGTGGCTCATGGGATAATAGTTATGAGGTCGCAGAATTTACCGGTCAACCCGGAAAAACATATACGATAAAAATCCGCAGATGGTCAGGAACAGATGCGACTTGGTATGGTATTGCCTGGAGCGTAACAGGCGGACTCACCATTACCCTAAATCCAGAATTGATGGGAGTAAACAGATTTTTAGGTTAGTTTTAATACTATTAAACGTTTCTAAAAATAGGCTGTCCGCTTTTTCGGGCAGCCTATTTTTTTTGAATAGATATCTCAACTAGGGCAATATTCTTATGTTGAGTGGGCTTTCTTCTTTTTGGAAAGTTTAAAAATTGGCTTTTCTTTGATTAAGAAAAGGTTGATGTTTATAGGGTATAAAAACCCCACGTTTGATTAGGCTTTTATGATTTCCAGTAAAGTAGGTTCTTGTCCCGTTGGAAAATTCAGTGACTTTTTTGAGTCATAGTATATCAGTATATGCCCACTACGAATTTCTTCCCTCGAGGATATCAGAAGCACTTTGTCAATGACCTGTATGTCAAGTGTATCGATATCGATCCCGTAAACTACTACTGCATTTTTCTTGCTCGGTACTAAATAAACTTTGGTATTATTCGGGATTTCCGCAGATGTAAAAGTACCCGACAAGTTAAAAGTTGCTTTTTGGGCATGAACATCATGAGTACCAATACATAAAGCGAAAAAAACTAAAGTTAAAATAATCGTCTTACCCATAACTATCACCCATTAGTTCCTCTTAAGCTTGACCCTTTGAAGTCAAAGAGAAAAATTGTTCAAGCATAACGGGGCCTGCTCGTTGATATTGGAAACTATTCGACGTACGTCATTCCAAATTCAAGATTTTCGATGAAACGCCATCATTCCATTTCTCAAAGAAATGAAAGTGTTATGTATAGATTTATCTTTTACACACCCAATACGATCTCGCGATGGCCAAGAAATATTGGATTAAAATCGCACGATTAATTAAACTTTCTGACACCGATTTTAGAAGTTTACGTTCCCGTACCAATACTTGAACTTCAAAATTATCCTCAGTTAGTGTATTTTTATGGAGGAAAACGGTGCATTATAAATACTTCATCGTTGCTTGATTGAACGCCTCTAGCTTATCGTATGGGATATCGAAAATATTGATTTCTGCAGTATCGTTTTTAAGCTGTTGGTGAAATGGAAATGAAAAACCTTAACCCAACTCTAAAACCATTAGCTAATATGGAATTGGTTTCTGGCCAAATGAGGCGAATTCAGTTTCATATGAATGCCGGTCCAGTTCAATCCCGAAATAAACTGATATTTGATTATAGTGACTTACATGTGAAATTGATTACTGAAAATAGTAAAAATAAAGCTACGAAAAAGGTGCTGCCCTCTGCCATTGATAATGGTGCCATTCGACCAAATAATTTGCCCGACTTAAAAAAATACCTTGTTGCCGAATATCAATCCAAAAGAAATGACTATCGCTCGCCAATTGTATCCCTCCGAGCAAGTACATCTTCACTTTGGTATCTTAAGGTACTAGCTTTGT
>CAZRIE010000112.1:0-13560 GCA_964600075.1 uncultured Flavobacteriaceae bacterium | reverse complement strand
TGATTTAGAAAAAAAGCACCTTTAAAACAAAAAGGCACTAAAAAAATTAATTTTGATTGAAATAGCACTCATTATATACAATATCGTGAGAAAATATTTGGTTTTCCCTTCCCAAATCTTACCATAACTTATCTGCGCCCGGCTTCCTTTCTTTTTTCATCTCTCTCTTTCATATAAGCTTCCAATTCTGCTTTTGTCATGGGCAAGTCCGAATAATTATCTAGCCATTTCTTAAAATCCTTTTCAAAGACAGCGTCTTCTACTACAAATTTCTCATTCACATATTTGTATTTATTCGTAGCCATACAAAAACGATTGAATTCATCTTGAAGCGCTGTAAATTCACCGGATATTACAACTTTTTGGACTAGATGTGGAGGAATAAATGCCACTCCTGTGGTTTTTGCAAGAACTACATCCCCAGGTAATACAGAAACTCGACCAATACGAATCGGTGCGTTGACACTTGCCGTCATCATCTGCTTTATTGCGGATGGGTCAGAACCTCTTATCCAACCATTAAATCCTTCAATTTTTGATAATCCTTCCACATCGCGCACAGAACCATTAAATATGATTCCTCTTTTTCCTGCCTTATAAATAGCGTTACCTAGATTATCTCCAATTAAAGTTCCATCGGCCATTTTTCCATAGCTATCGGCAACATATACATCCCCGTCTAATAATTCTGTGATTGGCGCATAATTGGTAATCGGTATGTGCGTTCCTTCCTTTTCGGCCTGCTTTTGAACATACGCATTAAAATCTTTCCTTAAAGGCATAAATTGTGCTGTGAGAACACGGCCTGTCATAACTTGATCCGGATGCAGAATTTCCCAGCCATTTTCGTAGGTACTTGCGAAATTTTCAAATTGGTTCTCGTACCCATTTCTTCTTAATGTACCCCATACCTCTTCCATAGAAAGCGCTTTTAGTCGCTCTAGAAGTTCGTCTGATACTTTTGGCCGTCCGTCCGGTGTTCGTTCGCCTGTCCATTCTGAAGTTAGTGCCTTGATAGTTTCTGGTTGCCACACTACATTTTGCGATTGCAAGTTTATTGTAACACATGCAATGGCAACAATTGATAAGAATATTTTCCTCATGATGTCCTGATTAAATTATTAGTAAGCTATATTATGATATTTCTTAATTATTCAAGGTACTTATTTTTATTAATATCTTCTTTATGGAACCGTAACAATCGAATTTAAAGGGCGGTAGATGCATGTCTTCTGAAGAAAACATAAAAAAGGTGCCCGGTTCAGCCTTATAGAATTTTCCATCCTCTACAGCATAGTTTACTACATCCTTTTTACTGTCATAAGGCATAATTGTTTCATATTCCGCGAATCTTTTCGATGCAACACCCATTTTGGCCATACCACTTATTACATATTGAAGATCATTAAAATTCACATGGGTTTCACATTTGGCATCTTCGATGTTTTTTTCTGTGACTCGGAAGCCTGAGTTGTGTGGTTACCTTCACTTTTTTATTAAAAATAAAGGCACGGTAGCCCAGATCAAGAATGTTTTTTTCTAAGAGATATGAACGCCACCACTTGGTTTCAGCTAACTAGGTTTGCGAATGGCACCTCAAACTTAGTATCCAATAGCAAGCAAGTGAAAATGTTAAAAAAAGCCAAACAACAGGAGAGATGCTTATATTAATGGGATATTAAATAATAATTAATCGCCACTCCCTTGTTTTACAAACCGAATGCGTCTGAGGGCTTAATTAAAAATGACTCTGGGAAACCGCAGTAAAATCACAAAAAATAATATAAGAGAAACTATGGAAGATCGTCGGAAATTTTTAAAAAAATCAGCTTCTGCTGTAGCCTTCAGCTTGGTTGCCGATTGGGCTTCTGCAATGCCAACGTATGACAAATTGGGTGAAACCCTGCCCCAAAGACAACTAACACGTAACGGAGAAAAGGTGACCGCATTTTGTTTGGGCGGCTATCATTTGGGCTTTACGGAAAATCCAAAAGAGGCAGAAAGGATGGTAGAGCGTTCTATGGAACTGGGTGTGCGTTTTTTCGACAATGCTAGACGTTATCATGATGGCCGTTCAGAAGAGTACATGGGAAAATTTCTTACCCCTAAATATCGAGACCAAATTTTTTTGATGTCAAAGGCCCCTGCAAAAACTGGTAAAGGGGTACAACAACAATTAGATGAATCTTTAAAAGCCTTAAAAACCGATTATTTGGATCTTTGGCAAATACACACCTTTACTACGCCCGAAGACGTAGACAATCGCCTCCGTGATGGCGTTCTTGATGTTTTCCTAGAAGCAAAAGAAAAAGGAAAGACCCGGTACCTAGGGTTTACGGGCCATCAAAATCCAAAAACACACCTATATTTTCTCAATAAACTTGACGAATTGGGCATTGAGTTTGACACATGTCAAATGCCGTTGAACGTTTGCGACCCTTCTTTTCAATCATTTCAACATGAAGTCTTGCCGGTTTTGAATAAAAGGGGATATGGTGTAATCGCTATGAAAACCATGGCCGGAGGAAGTATGATGGGAGGCCGTATAGATACTACCCCTCAAGACATACGAACAAAAGACATACCCGATGTTGTTTCAAAAACCGAGCTCTCACATGCAAATCTACATGAATATGTATACTCATTACCAGTATCAAGTCTATGTAGCGGTTGCAGATTTACCTATGAGCTTGAAGCGAACATAAAGGTGTTAAATGATTTCAAGAAGCTGTCGGTTGATGATATGCATAGATTGGTCAATTATGCCAAGCCTTATTCAGGTCTCATTGTTGAAAATTATAAAAGAATCTTTGCCTAGCCCCACCCTATGTCAAAATTAGAGTCACTAAAAAAATGGTTTGAAGACCATCAGGGAACGGTAACTGCATTTTCTGGTGGAGTGGATTCTTCGTTGGTTCTTTATGTTTCCAAAATGGTTCTGGTGAAAAATGGAATTGGGTTGATTTCCAATTCGGAAAGTCTGAAATCGAAGGATTTCAAAGTAGCTGTAAATTTCTGTAAGGCTCAAGATATCAAGTTAGAGGTTATCAAAACAGAAGAGTTGAAAGATTCAAACTATACTTCCAATCCGGCAAATCGGTGCTTTTTCTGCAAGAATCATTTGTATGAGGCGATGGTAGAAATCATCCAAGACAAATATCCCAAATACACTATTTTGAACGGAACCAATCTTGATGATTTGGGAGATTACCGACCTGGACTACAAGCGGCTCAAAAGCATCAAATTAGATCTCCACTCGCCGAACTTCAAATCAGCAAAAAGGAAGTTATTGAAATGGCATCTGAATTAGGACTTGAGACAGCTTTCAAGCCACCAAGTCCCTGCCTTAGTTCAAGAATTCCTTATGGAACGCAGGTAAACAATAATAGACTTCGACAAATCGAACAGGCCGAGTATGTTCTTAACGATTTTGGCTTCGATAATGTTCGAGTTAGATATAGAGGAGATGAAGCTTCGATAGAAGTTCCGTCAGATGAAATACCTTCCTTGGAAAGTCAATTCGAAGAAATTTCAAAACGAATAAGGGAGTTGGGCTTCCTAAAAGTTAAATTGGATATGGAAGGATTCGTCTCCGGAAAATTAAATCGTGTTTTAAATGGATAAGCCTTTTATCATCGATTATGACAGAAGGCAGCGATTGGGCTTTGACGAGGTCATATACGGTGAAGCAAAAAGTGTTGCGCTGTTATTAGGTCTGTTGGAAGAATATGTGAGCAGAAAGCAGAATGTGCTCATCACAAGGGTACAAAATAAAAAGGCAAAAGCACTATTGAAGAAACACGATTCCGCCTTTTTCGATAAAGAATCCGGAGTCTTCATGCTAAAACCTTTAGAGGGAAATAAAGGAGTAAAGCAAGTAGGCATCATTTCAGCAGGAAGTTCTGATATAGGCGTGGCGAATGAAGCGTATTACACCTTGTCCTATATGGGAATCGGTGCGGAAATAATTCACGATGTTGGCGTTGCAGGCGTACATCGTTTACTTGATAAAATTGAAGACTTGCGCGCTTACGATATTTTAATCGTAGTAGCAGGGTTTGAAGGGGCCCTGCCTACAGTTGTTGGCGGTTTGTTGCCCCACCCTATAATTGCCGTGCCGACATCAGTAGGGTACGGTACGGCCAAAAATGGGGAAACAGCGTTGCATGCTATGTTGACAAGTTGTGCAAACGGAATTACAGTAGTCAACATAGATAACGGATATGGTGCTGCCATGAGTGCCTTTAGAATGCTAAATCTTAAAAAATAATGAGTGCTATCTACATAGAAGCCTTTTCTGGTTTATCGGGTAATATGTTCCTGAGTGCCTTTTGTGAGTTGCTTGATGATTATCAGTCGCTTATAGATTTGCCGAAAAAGTTGCATTTGCCAGATGCGAAAATCGAAATCAAAGAAGTTGATAAAAACGGTATCAACTGCAAATATGTAGAAGTACTAGATTTGAACTTGGTCGATGATTCAAATGAATCAAAAGAACATAATCACGGACACTCACATGATGACCGTGAACATTCACATGACCATGGTCATACTCATCATCATAATGCACATAGGCATCTATCGGATATACAGAAGCTGATAGACCATGCCCACATTAGCGAAGGTGCAAAAAAGGTTGCACACGAGATTTTTTTGCTAATCGGCAAAGCCGAATCCAAGATTCATAAAATGCCATTGGAAACCATTCACTTTCACGAAATAAGTGGTGTAGATTCGATTATTGATATTGTTGGAAATGCTATTATGATCGATAAGCTTAAAATTTCTAAAGTTTTTTGCTCACCGGTCTGTACGGGTTTTGGTATGGTAAAAACCCAACATGGGATGCTGCCCGTTCCGGCACCCGCCACTGCTGAACTACTTCACGGAATTCAAATTTATCCGGGCAATGAAGAAGGGGAAAAAGTAACACCCACTGGGGCGGCAATTTTGAAGTACCTCGACCCCGATTTTAAAAACACTACCTATGTAGCACAAAAAACTGCATATGGGCCTGGAAAGAAAGATTTTAACAACCCTAACGTAGTAAGAATTTCCTTAATTAAGGAAAACGGTTCCGATAGTAAAGAGTCTTTTATACAGCTAGAGACTTCAATAGACGACATGACGCCGGAATATCTAGGAACGGATTTTCAGCAAGGGTTGTTTGATGCCGGGGCAGTCGATTTCGGCATGTCACAGCAGTTAATGAAAAAAGGACGATTCGGGTTTTTGCTCAGTGTTATACTTCCTGCCGGCTCATTGACTAAAGTATCCAATTATCTTTTTGATAATACCACTACCATTGGGCTACGATACTATAACATAGACAGAATTGAGCTGCCGAGAAAAAGGCGCGTAAAAGCCACCCCTTTAGGAGAAATTCACGTAAAGGAAGTACGCACTCCAACTGATCAAGTAAGAATAAAACCTGAATATGATGATATCAAGAATTTGGCTAAAATAAATAACCAGACCCCGTTTCAGGTTTCGAACAAAATAAATATTAACCCTATAAATTCTTAAAAATGAAAAAAGCATTTTCAATTTTCGTTATGGTACTTTCTGCACAGTTTATAAACGCCCACCCAGGCATAGAACATCATTCACATGACTCCGCTCTTGGTGAATTGGCCTGGTTAGTATTGCCTTTAATTGCGATAGTTGCTTTAGGTTCCTTCTATTATAGACGAGAAGGAAAAAAACGATTGGAATAGACTATATAGCAACATATCAGTTTCCTATTTGAACCTTGTTAGAGCAATCATTGATACCGCCCACCTTCAGGGTGGCATTTTATCTCAACATGTTGAAAAGGCTTTTTTTAGGTTATTAATTTAAATAAAAAAAGGGATTTGAATCTCAAGATTACCGCCTTTGGGTCGGAGTTTCAAATTCACCTCTACTTGGCAGAGGTAAGGACCGCCATTCTGGGTAGGGTAAAACACCAAATTTTTTGTTTCAAAAATTTCTTTTTATTTCCAAGGGCTTAAAAAAATCAAAATTGCGGTAATAACGCATTTAGATTGCTTGTCTTGTATTCAAACGGTAAGTCAAGGTGCCAATTCTAGATTCTGATAACTTATTTCGGATTATAAAAAAAATAACGGGATGCAGTATGTTGGTCAACACCTCTTTTAATGTCAGCGGCTAATTAATTGTATGTAGTTCAGAGTACGCCTATTTGACTTTTATGAAAACGGAAATGGATTTTTGTATATGGAAAACTGTCTTCTAGATAGAACTGATTAACCGCTTGAAACGATTCAGTTGCGAAGAAATTACTCAAAATAGAGAATTAGCCTACATGTAGAATAACAACTTAAATACTAATTATGGAAAATTTAGAAAATCAAGTAAACCGCAGAAACGCACTTAAGACACTAGGCCTAGGTTCCACAGCAGGAATTTTAGGTTTTTTTGGAAGTTCTGATGCCCGAGCATCTACCCTCGAATCACATGCTCTCACTCCGTCTTACGCAATAGGGTTGCAAGTCAAAATCACCAAAGTGCGGGCTATTATTACCGCACCTTACGGTATTAATCTGGTTATTGTAAAAGTAGAAACCGATCAAGACGGTCTCTACGGACTGGGCTGCGCAACATTTACCCAAAGGGCCAAAACCGTGGTTTCAGCTATTGAAGAATACCTTGATCCTTTTTGCAAGGGCAAAAACGTTTCCAATATTGAAGATATTTGGCAAACTGCCTATCAGAGTTCATATTGGCGAAACGGACCTGTTTTGAACAATGCCCTAAGTGGACTTGATCAGGCGCTCTGGGATATCAAAGGCAAGATGGCGGGAATGCCAGTTTATGATCTTTTGGGTGGAAAAGTTCGATTTGCTATTGACACCTATACCCATGCCTCTGGTGAATCGATAAGTGCGGTTATTGATAGCGTAGCCAAGTACAAGGAGGAAGGGTTTAGAAATATCCGGATTCAATTGGGCGGCTATGGATCTACACATTTGGCGACCGATCCCGATTGGAAAAGAGCGGGGTTCGGAAGTCAAGGTGACCAGACCATTGATCCGCAGGCATACAAACGGGGAACAGTTGAAATGTTCAAAAAGGTTCGTGAAAAATTTGGTGATGATATAGAGTTACTTCATGATATGCACGAACGCCTTCAGCCCATGGATGCCATCGATATGATAAAAAAGGTTGAGGAATATAGGCCGTTTTTTATAGAAGACCCGTTTTCGCCTGAGAACAATGGCTGGTTCGATATGTTAAGGGAAAATACAAGTGTGCCCATTGCTATGGGCGAATTATTGAATAACCCCCATGAGTGGCTCGAACCCATGAAAAACAGACACTACGATTATATAAGAATACATATTTCACAAATCGGGGGAATCACCCCGGCTATGAAAGTGGCAAGATTAGGGGAATGGTTCAATGTAAGAACAGCATGGCATGGTCCGGGCGATACTTCGCCTGTTGGGCATGCTGCCAATGCACATATCGATTATGCCATTTGGAATTTTGGTATTCAAGAAGCTGCTAGAGTTATCAGAACTCCAGAGGATAAAGTGCTCGAAGTATTTCCTGGAATGCCTACTGTAAAGAATGGTTATATGTCTGTAAGTGAAAAACCGGGATTAGGCATTGACCTCAACGAAAAGTTGGCTAAAAAATATCCTCCCGTAGTCTACAATTACAATTGGACCCAACTTCGTGGAGAAGATGGCACACCGATTCGACCGTAGTATGATCAATAGCTATTACCGCATATATAAAATGGATTTTTCAAAGAAAACTGAGAAAGTGAATTTTCGAATTGACATGCGGCTTTCGGCGAATCAGGATGAAGGCATATAAAAATTATGCAGAGCTTCTTTTAGCCCTAAGGTTATATTCGAGAATACCCTTATCTTGTGTTCTAGCATGAGGAAATCTGGAATTAGCCCCTTATATTGCAATTTCATTTCCCGAATAACATAAGTTTAAAAATACTGAGATGAAGAATTTAAAAAATTGGTTAACTTCCATATTTTATCTGTTTTTCTTAAGCAAAAGTATCAGTCAAGAAATTCCTCAAGCTCAAATCTCAAATGGTGTAATCAGAGCAACAATTTACTTACCTGACGAACATAAGGGATACTATCGCGGTACCCGTTTCGATTGGTCTGGAGTGATGCCTATGCTTGAGCACGACGGACATTCTTATTTCGGAAAATGGTTCAAGAATTACGACCCAAAAGTTCACGAATCTGTCATGGGCCCGGTGGAAGAGTTTGAACCCGTTGGGTATGGTAAAACGAAAATTGGAGACAGTTTTCTCAAAATCGGTGTTGGCACACTTCGGAAACCAGAAGAACCAAAGTATTCTAAATTCAAGACTTATGAAATTCAAGACGCAGGTGAATGGAAAATAGAGAATCTTACGAACCAGATCTCTTTCAAACACATACTAAATGACCATACATATTCTTACGAGTACCAAAAAACGATTTGTTTATCACCCGATAAACCCGAAATGGCAATAACACATCGCCTTACCAACAATGGGGATAATCTGATTGAAACAGAGGTGTATAACCATAATTTTTTCTTTATCGATAGCCTAAATATTGGTCCTGGTTATGCAGTTCGGTTTCCGTTTAAAATTTCTGGCAAAGGAAAGATAATTGGAGTTGGGAAATTTGCAAAAATAGAGGATGACGAAATTATTTTCACTAAAAAACTAGGCGAAGACGACCATGTCTTTATAGGAGAAATTACAGGGTTCGACAACAATAATGATGGATATGAAATCTGGATAGAGAATAGACGTTCGGGGGCAGGTGTAAAAATCACATGTGACAGACCCATGTCTCGCTTAGTCTTTTGGTCAGCACAGAAAACGGTTTGCCCTGAGCCCTATATCGACCTCAACATTGAACCAGGAGCTACGGCAAATTGGACAATCAAATACGACTTTTACAAACTTTAGAAACTAACAGGCTTTTTTTTATAGCGATTAAACACATAAAATGTTGAGTTGGCATAAGCAACATAAAATTCCAGTTCACTTAAACTTTTAAAATAGACCTTGAATCCACGAAAGTGTAGAGAGAGTTCCTTTGATGATGCATTGGCCTAATGGTATCAAAGAAAAATCAGAATATAATGAACTGGTTCAAAACATAAATTATGCGCCAACCTTTCTTGAAATGGCCGAGATGGATCTAAAAAAAGCCCCGTCAAAAATGGACGGCGTTAGTTTTCGGAAAGTACTAAGAGGGAGACAAAAACCCGTACATGATTATCTATTTTTTGAATTGGGATATGCCGTTGGTGTAACCACGAAATACTGGAAATACATCACGGTCAGATACTATGAATAAGCACAAAATAAAATCGATAAAGGAACGGTTTTCCAGGGATGGAATGGCACACCCATAAACTTCCATACTCTACCGGAAATAGTCATATTGGTTATCATGCAGCACCGCTAAACCCTTTATATTTTGAAAAAACCAGCTTTTTAATTTGAAAGATGATTCTAGGGAGGCCAAAAATGTTATTGAGGAAAACCCTGCCAAAGTAACTAAGTTGAAAAATCTGTTAGCTAATTAAATTAATAACATTTCCACAAAGGCCTTATGGTGCATTGGTCGTATTGGAGTAATATTTAAGTCATTCTTACAACTATGATAATAAAAAAAACAAAAGTAAGCACTCCTATTACAATAGATTTCAGAAGCTTGAATTTTACAAAGACCGCGATTTGTTTCTCTATTTTTATACTATTCCTTTTACCTGTAATAGGGCAGGATAATCCAAGGCCCAACGTCATCATTATTATTACTGATGACCAAGGTTATGGTGATTTGGGCATTACGGGCAATCCTCACGTAAAGACACCAGCCATCGATGACTTTGCCAAGAAAAGTATCCGCCTCAATAATTTTTATGTTTCCCCTGTATGCGCCCCGACCCGGTCAAGTTTGATGACCGGTAGATATTCTTTGCGCACTGGTATTCGAGATACGTATAATGGAGGGGCAATAATGGCGTCCAATGAGGTTACCATTGCTGAAATGTTGCAACAAGCCGATTACAAAACCGGTATTTTTGGCAAATGGCATTTAGGAGATAACTACCCTTCAAGACCTAGTGATCAAGGTTTTGATGAATCATTGATTCATTTATCAGGGGGAATGGGACAAGTTGGCGATGTAACTAATTATTTCAAAGGTGATAGCAGTTACTTTGACCCAGTACTTTGGCATAACAACAAACAGGAAGCCTATGAGGGCTATTGTTCTGACATCTTTGCCGATAATGCCATTGACTTCATTGAAGAGAATAAAGAAGGCCCGTTTTTCTGTTATCTTTCTTTTAATGCTCCGCATACCCCTTTACAAGTACCTGAAAAATACTATAACATTTATAAGGATATAGACCCATCATCCGGGTTTGAAAATGATGACCGTCCCTTTGTTGAAATGACCGAAAAGGATAAGGAAGATGCCCGTAAAGTATATGGCATGGTTACCAATATCGATGACAACCTGAGTAAGCTCTTTAAGAAATTGAAAGCGTTAAAAATCGAGGAGAATACGCTTGTTATTTTCATGACGGACAATGGCCCCCAGCAGGTGCGCTATATCGCAGGGCTTCGGGGCCGAAAATCCAGTGTGTATCGCGGTGGAGTTCGGGTGCCTTTTTATATCAAATATCCTGCTGAATTAAAAAAGAACAAGGATATCGAAACGACCTCGGCACACATAGATATCCTCCCTACGCTAGCCGAAATATGTAAGGTCGAGCTTCCGAAAGAAAGAAAAATCGACGGTAAAAGTCTTCTCCCGCTTCTCAAGGGGCAAAAGGTAAGTTGGGAAAATAGATCTTTGTTTTTTTATTGGACCAGACGTTATCCTGAACTTTACAATAATATGGCCATACAACAGGGAAACTATAAACTGGTAGCTATGACGGACTATGATGGCAAAATTGAAGATTTTGAATTGTTCAATGTTGTCGACGACCCTTTCGAACAAAATAATAAACTATTGCATAACAGGGCTGTTGCACTTCGTCTAAAGAAAGAACTTGATAATAGTTATCAAGAATTGATTACCTCTGAGAATCTACTTAATCCACCAAAAATTATGGTGGGAAGCGAAAACGAAAACCCAATACTATTGAACAGAAATGATGCCGATGGTCAACGTGGCATGTGGGATCAGGAGAAGATTTATGGTAAGTGGAACGTGAATATTGAAAAAGGGATGTACAATTTCAGCTTTAAGTTTATTAGGCCTATAGAAAAAGGCGGCAAAATGTATTTGGAAACAAAAGGCATCATCAACCAGAAAAAGAATACGAGTACGCATACGGATATGATTGAAATGAATAACGTTTCCCTTCCTGAAATAGAGGGAGAATTAATACCTTTTTACCAGGTCGATGGCAAAAGGATATTTCCTTTTTGGGTAGAAATCGAAAAAATTGACTGAAATGACCAAACCTTTTTTTTGAGAAGTTGAACGAGCGGATTCCAAAAACCAAGATATTGAGTCAACGTAGCGCATGTTCTTTTATTCAAAATGACGTATTGAGACTTTATTAAGGCTTTTTTAATTGATAATTAATCTTACTTCTTCATGTTTGTTTTTATTAAGATATATGACCATAGATGGAGGTTTTAGCATGGACGGGTCGTTGCCGGGAGCCAAATATTGGGAAGAGTGACTATATATTATAATCAATACGAGGAGGGTACTGATAACAAAATCCATGATAATTCCGAATACGCGTGTCAAGAGTTTTTTGGTGTCAATTGGAGCAACGAATATGCTGGTCTTTTGAATTATTAAGAAAATATAGAGCTATGAACGACTTAAAACATGCTGATTCCAAATCCCTTCGTGAATGGGGTAAAAATTGCCTGATTGCGCAAGGGTTATCCCAAGAAGATGCTGATTTTGTGAGTAAAAATCTGGTTCAAACAAGCTTATGGGGAATCGATTCACACGGTATTGCGCGCCTTCCCCATTATTTAAATCGTATCGAGGCAGGGTCATTAAATCCAAAACCAAGTATGGATGTTGAGATTACAGGCCCGTGCACTGCGAACCTCAATGGAGACGATGGGCTAGGTATTGTGGTAATGGGCAGTGCAACCAATGAGGCAATCGCGTTGGCGAAGAAGAACGGAATCGGTGTTGTCGGGGTTCGTGAATCTTCGCATTGCGGGGCAATAGGAATTTATGGGCGCATAATCGCAGAAGCGGGACTTATCGGAATAGTCTTTACACATTCAGATTCCTTTGTTGCACCTCATAGAGGCCATGAGAAATTTATGGGTACCAATCCAATTTGTATAAGTGCACCAAATGAAAATGGCCCTCCGGTATGTCTTGATATGGCCACTAGTGCAGTGGCCTTTAATTATGTGATGAATGCAAGAAACGAAAATCGTAACATACCCGACGACTTGGCATATGACGATAAGGGGAACCCAACAGAAAACCCTCATGCCGTTGCAAGCCTGAGGCCTATGGCGGAACATAAAGGATATGCTCTGGCCTTTATGATCGATTTGCTCTGTGGGCCACTGAATGGTATGCCCTTCGGACCGAACATACCAGCCATGTATGATGACCTTTCAGAAAAAAGGCACTTGGGCTCGTTGGTCATAGCACTCGACCCAAGTCGTTTTTTTGGAGGTATTGACCTGTCTAAAACAGTAGCCACAATGGTTGAATCGGCTAGGAGGCAGCAATCTAAGAAAATGAATGAATCTGTGCTTGCACCCGGAGATGACCATTACATAAAGGAAAAGAACAGACTCGAAAAGGGCATCCCGATAGAAAAAGGCCTTTCAAAACAAATCCGTATCTGGAGCCAAAAACTAAAAGTCAAAGTGCCATGGGAGGTTGGCTAAAAATATAGGATAGTCTCTAATCTCTTCTATTTGTCACTTTTGAAACCTTTTATAATAACACCATTAAAATAGAAAGATGAACCTATTTTCAGCTGCCACGAGGGCATTAAAGGCAGTGTCTGTTTTGATATCCGTACTCTTTGTTCAAAATATCTGCGGGCAAAAAAAGAAAAACCTATTATTTATAATTACAGATCACAACGTTACGATGCCTTGAGTATAGCGGGAAACCCTGTTTTGGAAAAATCACTAGGAAGGGATCTCGTACCCTTTTCGGGCATCGTAACCAAGGAAAAATACAATATCTTACAGCACCGATCCATTGGTCATTTCACACACGAGAAAAACCCAATCTGTTCTGCTGCCAGCCTAGCGGAAATTGAATACATCGAGGAAAACAAACTGGTAGAAAGTCCTGAATTATTGGCTGAATATCTAGTCGTTCCTTATCAATTAAGGATTTGACGTTTATTGATAAGTAGAAATATCCTTTCGATAAAATGCCAAAGGGATTTCTTCAGTTCTTCTTTTAGTTTTTTCATCATTTTCTTCAAGTTCCATCCGGTAGCGGCCAAAAAAGCGTTTATCTGTGGTGATTGTTTGCCATGGAGATAGTTCTGTCCCATCCTGAAGTCGGTTTTCAAGTGCCCTATTACAGGTTCGATGGCGGCCCTTC
>CAZRIE010000111.1:0-13641 GCA_964600075.1 uncultured Flavobacteriaceae bacterium | reverse complement strand
AAAAAAATATTAGGATAAAAGTTTCTATTTTTACTTGAGGAGTAAAATTATCTGGAAAGCTCATCTAAATCAATTCCTTTTTTTTGAACAGTACATCTTATGGGTAAAAAATCGAATCATGGTTATCAGGTATGCCATGCGAATTCTAAGCTATTATGAAGCAATTTATCACGTTATGCTTTTTAATAGGTTTGGTTTTTTCTTGTGGACAGCATAAGGAAACGAAAAAAACCACAAATCAGAATATACCGCCATCAACCCTTTCTGGAAAAGAGCTGGCCAATGTTCACTGTGCTGGCTGTCACTCTTTTGTAAGCCCAGAATTATTGCCAAAGACAATTTGGAAGAACGATGTGCTGCCCGCGATGGGGAATCGATTGGGTATATTCAATGGTGACCATCAGCCTGATAGCATATTTGGTTCTTTCCGAAATGGGTTGCTTGTTAAAGAGGCTAACGTCTTTACTGAAGAACCAGTGTTGGCACGAGAAGATTGGATGAAAATAGTGGCGTATTATGTTCAAAATGCTCCCGATACGGTGCTGCCTCCAAAACGGAACAAAAAAATTAAGAAAGGTCTGAGTCATTTCAAGTATGCCGAAGCGTCTTATGTGAATGGTCCGCCGCTTACCGCAATGGTCAAAATTCTTCCTAAGAAAAGAGGTGTTGTTTTTAGTGATAGCAAACGCAATAAAAATAGGCTAACTTTTCTAACTCCTGATCTGGAAAAGGACTTCGACTTACCGTTTGACAATACGCCTATTGATTATTACGAAAAAGACGATACCGTTTATCTAACCACTATCGGAAGAAATGTCTTTCCAAACGATTTAGCCGACGGAGCTGTTCAAAAATTGGTTTTCGATAAAATAGGGAAGCCTATAAAACCTAAAGCAACTACAATTTCTAGGCTACAACGCCCGGTCAATATGGCCTATGGCGACTTGAACGATAACGGTCTAGAGGATATCGTTGCTTGTGAATATGGCGACCTCACGGGCAAACTGGTTTGGTACGAAAATTTAGGAAACAAGGGGTATACTGCGAATGCACTTAAAAATGCGCCCGGTGCTATTAAGGCCATAATCAAGGACTATAACGCCGATGGCTTAAACGATATTTTCGTATTAATGGCGCAAGGTGATGAAGGTGTTTTTTATTTTGAAAATGCTGGCAACGGCACTTTTGCGGAGAAAAGGCTACTTTCTTTTTCTCCACTTAACGGTAGTCAATACATGGAGATTGCTGACTTTAATAACGATAGCCATGATGATATTTTGTATGTCTGTGGAGATAATGCGGATAAAACCCCAATCCTAAAGGCATATCACGGCACATATATTTTTTTAAACGATGGAAATCTGAATTTTAAGCAAGCCTATTTCTATCAGCAAAATGGCGCTTATAAAGCATTACCAAGGGACTTTGATTTGGACGGTGATTTAGATATTGCGGCTATTTCCTTTTTTCCCGATTACTTGAATTCTCCAGAAGAAAGCTTTGTTTATTTAGAAAATAAAGGAAATTTAACCTTTGATGCGTATTCGTTTGCCGAGTCGGCAAAAGGTAGATGGATTGTTATGGATGCGGGCGATATCGATGACGATGGTGATATTGATTTGGTTCTTGGTTCGTTTGTCCAATTCCTTGCAAAGGGCGATACCACAGGGCTAAGTAAAAAATGGCTAACGGACAGCCCTTCGGTTATTTTGCTTGAAAATACTATCAAATAAACTGTTATAGAAAACAAGGAAATAGATGGGGTCATTTTTCCCTATTTAAGAAATTGATTAACTCTTCCGGTTTATCGGTTTGAATACCATCAGTACCCCAATCAAGAATTTGTTGCCATTCTATTTCAGTGGCTTTATTGTCATCGACAAAAACCTTAGCTTCTTTTGAATGGGCTAAGGTTACAAAATCAGCACTTAAAGTATGCATATCACTTGCTATTACAGTGGGCTTGATTCTATTCAAGACATTTGATAGATTTTTTATAGGACCGGGATCCGGCATTACAGCGCATTCCGCGCAATATTTTTTAACCGCCTTTATTACCTTTTTTAGAGAAGCCGGAATATACCAAACCACTCTTTTTTCCATTTTGAAACTCTTAATAATCTGTACTTGCCTTTTGACATCCGGTTCTTTTAAGTCAAGATAAATACCAATCTTGCCCTTACATAGTTGTAATATTTCTTCAAGTGTAGGAATAAGCTCCTCTTTAGAATTTTGATTTTTTAAGCGCATTTGTTTCAGTTCGGAAAGTGTAAAATCTTTTACCTTTCCAGATTTCCCCACTACATATGCATCAATGCTCTCGTTATGTATGCTTACAAAATGTCCATCCTTTGTTTTTCTCAAATCAATTTCAATAAAATCACACCCGAGATCTATTGCTTTTTGATATGCCGCAAGGGTATTTTCAGGGGCAATGTTGTGTGCACCTCTATGTGCAATAATGTACGTGTTGGCATTTTTAGGTTTAGGAAAAAGACTTTCAAATTTCTGGGCATACATCGTATGGTTGAGTACAATAAAAAGGAGTGAAAAGGTTATTTGAAAGAGCGCAGTTCTGTTTGTGCATATTGGTGCCATAGACTAAAGAATTGATTTTTAAGAGGGGCAACCTGTTTCTCGTGTGTCTTGTGTCTACCCATGCCTTACGGATGCGTATGGCCTTATAGGGTTTTACGGATAAGCTAATTTGCCTTTTCAACATTTATTTGTGCCCTCTTACCAGATTGGGCTATGGTCGCACAAACTTCTCATATTCACCGGCTAACTGTGACTTATCCTTTTTACCATCCAAGACCTCTATCCGGTATATAAAAGTAATCGCTGTATTCGGTTTTAGGAAAAAATTAAGTGGTTCTTCCATACCATCTGTGAAAGCCTTTGGTCCGAGTGGATTTGCAGCGAACAATCCGTAACCTCTGGCATGCCAGTAGGTTGGGTAGCCTACATTTTGAGGCTGATCCATAATCATAAGCGTAACATCATTTTTATTTATGGTACCAGAAAGTGCCATCCATTTTGCCCTAGTCCCCCAAACATCAGTGCCTGTAATACCCTCACTACTCAAATATTGGCCGCTTACCCCTTTGTTATCACTGACAGGAATAGCTGTTTTATTACCATTTGCATCACTCAATGTTACAGGTCTATCGCTGGGGTGTTCCAATTCTCTTGCCGTTCGAATCGCAAACATTCCTTCTTTGGTGTCATTAAACAAAACAGGTTCTTCAAGCGCTTTAAAGGTTGTGATTCTATCAATAATCCTTTTACCTTCTTCAGCATAAAAAACAAACTTGGTTTCCTCTTTCATCAAAATGTTTTCGTCAGGCTTTAACCAATTTGCGCTAACAGTTAGTGTGGCACTTTCATTTCCATTTTGAAGACTAACAATTTTATCGTGTCTAATGGTACCCAATTTATCCTTAGCCGTTTTGATTTCATCTGAGTTACCCCAATAGTCCAGCCCGTTTACATCACCATAATTAAACCATGCTCCAATATGATGAGGGTGGTCGGTTCTTTCATTGGCTCGCGTATGAAGAGGATACCCGCGAGTAACGGCCTCGCCATTTGCGGCAATAATCGGATAAAGAGTCGTTTTTTTAAGAACCGAAATATCATCGGAATATAAATACGAGGTAAACAACTTTCCGTCTACAAGAACATCTACCTTTTTATCGGTTTCGTTATTCTCTAATGTTATGTGGTTTTTTGTTGTTTCCTCATTTTGGGAAACGTCTTTATTCTTTTCTTTACAGGCACTGCTCATTATTATGAGCGTCAAAACTATTAGTATAGTCCTCATTCATAAATTTTTTATTGGGAATAGGGGCATAATAATTTATGCCCCTATTTAATGATATATGCTATACGTTGTTAGGAACGACATACCCTTTTCTATACTCCCGGGTCAACATTTTGTTGGCATCTTTGTCTTTAATAAAGGATTCTTCTTTACCATCAATCCGTAATTCTCTGCCTAATCGATACGAAACGTTGGCAATTAAAGGAAGTACACTTGACTTATGACCTGTTTCAATATCACAGGTTAACTCAGACTGATCATTATTGCGAACGGCAGAGATAAAATTGGAGAAAATGGCTTCTCCGCCACCGCTACCCGTCAAATCTAATGGGTCATACGAATCATCTTTTTCTCCTGATGTTGGACCAGCTTCATTGCTTCTTCCGAAAAAGGTCTGCCAGTTTCCACCAGCGTCAATCTGCATCCAACCTTCGGTTCCCAAAACAATCACACCAATTTTAACAGGACTAGCTTTACTTGATGCCGATATTTTACCCCCACCAGTAATACTGATGTCCGGTAAAAGAACACCTTCAGGGTCGGTAAATATGCCTCTCGTACCAAATTCTAAAATTTTGCCGTCAGCGTACTCAAAAAGAGAAGTTTGGGTATTGGGTGTATTCTGAGCAGACTTTTCGCCAAAATACCCTCCCATTGAATTCACACGGGTAGGTAATTCTTCTTTACCTAAGGCCCATCGTGCAACATCAAATTGGTGTGGTCCTTGATTACCAGTATCTCCATTGCCATAATCCCAATTCCAGTGCCAGTTATAATGGAACCTATTTCTATTGAAAGGTCTTTCGGGTGCCGGCCCTAGCCACATATCATAGTGTACATTTTTAAGATAGGCCTCAGTATACGCAGTCTCAAAACTACCAGATTCTACGTTCATTTTAAATTGTTCTCCAGGCTTCATTGGCCCGTCAGCGTACAATCCAATACTTGGTCTTGGTTTAAAACAGAGACCTCTGGTCATATATACTTCTCCTAGTTTTCCATCACGAATAAATTTGATGGCTCGTTGTGTATTTGTTATCGAACGATTTTGAAAACCGACCTGAACCAATACGTTGTACTTTCTAGCGGCCTCAATCATTTTTCTTCCTTCGAATACATTATGAGTCGAAGGTTTTTCTACGTATACATGTTTGCCGGCTTGCGCACCCCAAATGGTAGAAAGTGCGTGCCAATGATTCGGGGCTGCAACAGAAACCGCATCAACTTCCTTATCATCAAAAACACGACGCATGTCCCACTCGGTTTTCGGTCGATATCCAGCGAATTTCTCTACTTGATCTAACCTATCTTTAAATTGGTTTTCATCGATGTCTACAAGGTATTTCAACCTTACATTCTTCATTTTTCCAAAGTTCTCGATATGGCTACCTCCTCTTCCGCGAATGCCGATAATTCCCATTTGTATGGCATCATTTGCCCCAAGAATTCTTCCGTAAGAAAGTGCACTTGTCGACATCATGGAAACCCCTGCTATTCCGGCAGAACTTTTTTTAATAAATTTTCTTCTTGTTATACTTTTTTTCATTTCTGAATAATTTTAGATTTTATGTGATAATATATTCTGAAATCTAGATTTCAGAGGTTGTTTTAAAAAGGAAAACACCATTAGAATAGAGCTTTACCAATGATGCCTTTTATGTCGATTCTAGCATGTTACATTCAACAATTATAGCTGGAAATATTTTTTTGGTGTTATGCTGAAATCGGTATTGTAATTGAGTGCCTAACAAAGAAATAGAAAATACAATTGTAATACTTCTATTATCTTACTGATTTTACATAAACATTTAACCCAATGCCAATCTGCTCAAGCATCGGTCAACTTCGTTTCATTTACAGATGGTAGCCAAAAATTGTTCTTTTCATATTTTTTTCTTCAATAATGTGAACATTTCATCACCAATAATTTTGTTTCAATTTCGAGAGTTAAGATATGATGTAAACTGGACAAAATAAACTATCGGCTATATTTGTTACAATACCATTGCGCGTATTACAATTTAATTTTCTTATTTAATTGAAAGTTGACTGGTCTTAAATGTAGTTCAAGTTATGAATTTTAGTGCATCTTGCATTAGTCTCAATTTTTTTAGATTAAGTTTTGTGTCAATTCGAAGAATAAGATATATTGAACATCAGCGTAAATCTTATAGTAATAGAAATAATTTTATTCTTGAGTAAACACCTATTTAACTGAAGTTGGAGATAAAAACTAATGAGCTTTAAGGCCATAATGGTTTTGTTTCAACAGCGAACAGGAACAACATAAAATTAAAATAAAAAAAGGATTATTTTTTTATTTTAATTACGTAGCTGTGTGAGTTCAAAGCGAAATGTTGTACATAGGCAAGTACTGAATCTAGAAGGAGACCACAATGTTTGTGAATGGATTCCGCTGTTGACACATAAAGGTGAGCCCATCTGGCGACATATGAGCCGCAACTGGAGAATATATTATCATACCCTCCGAGCCTTGGTACAATCTGTTGAGCGTATGAACAACCTGTAAGACTAAACTAAAAATTACCATTATGGCATTAAAGTTTTTAAAAAGCTATTTTCAAATCGTTGTACTTCTTTTTTTACCGGTAATTATTTGTGCACAAAACTCGCCAGAGCACGACGCGATTCTATCCGTCGAACGTATTTGGGACCGCGCTGCACATAATGCGTTCACAAGTATTATCGATTTCAACGGAAAACTGTACTGTGCTTTTAGGGAAAGCAATGGGCATGTTTCAGACATCAATGGAAGCATACGGGTAATTTCATCCGACGATGGCCAAAATTGGCGTTCGGTAGCACTTGTCAGCGAACTCGGTATTGACTTGCGAGATCCCCAATTGTCTATCACCCCAGATAATACAATCATGTTGAATATTGCCGGTTCAACATACACAGGTAGTAAATTAGTGGCGATGCGCCCGAAAGTGAGCTTTTCTGATAGTCGGGGCACCTCATTTTCGACACCGGAAAATATTAGTGTAGATGAGGTGATAAAGACGGAGAAAGATTGGTTGTGGAGGGCAACTTGGCACAAAGGCAAAGTCTATGCAGGTGTTTACCAACCCTCAAAAGACAAGTCGGTGCAACTGGTAGTAAGCGAAGACGGCATCAACTATACCTACATAACCACTTTTGATGTTAGCCAAGGCAACGAGACAACCCTTAGGTTTAGAACGAATGATGAAATGGTGGCTGTCGTGCGACGCGGAGGCGACAATAATGGGGCTATTGGTAGTAGTGCCCCACCCTACAAAAATTGGAAATGGAATGCCTTGGATAAAAAATTGGGCGGGCCTGATATGCTATTGCTTGAAAATGGCACGATTCTTTGCGCAACAAGGGAATATCTAAACTCCGAACAAAAAACCATCATTTTGAAGGTTGATCTAAATGGCACCACGACAAAACTTTTAACTTTGCCAAGTGGTGGCGATTGCAGCTATCCCGGACTATTATTAAAAGATAAAACGCTGTTGGTATCTTATTACTCTTCGCACGAAGAAAAGACGGCAATCTATCTGGCCCGAATCGCCTATACTAGTACAATTTTTGAAAGCAGTAC
The DNA here is from genome assembly GCA_964600075.1 of uncultured Flavobacteriaceae bacterium. GTDB lineage: Bacteria > Bacteroidota > Bacteroidia > Flavobacteriales > Flavobacteriaceae > CAZRIE01. The sequence goes on along the minus strand of CAZRIE010000111.1, from coordinate 6,229 downwards.
CAAACCTTGATTGTTTAATTTTTTCGGTTTAGTTCGACATATTTCAAAAATGGTCTCTTAAGGCCACATTCAAAACTTCAATTATTCTAACACTTTAAACTCGAATTTTAAATTTCTTGAGTTATTGGGTCAAAATTCAATGTAAAACATATAAAATATTGGGAGTTTGGCATTGTCGAATATGGTTAATTTGTTTTAGCATCATTTCAAGACAAACCTGTATAATCCGATAACGTATTTTTTAGATGAGAAGAGTAACATACAATTATTTGTGGGCCCTGCTATTAATTTTTTCAAGCTGTTCTGAAGCAACTAAAGAAAAAACCGAAAAAGCTGCCACTTTACCTGTTTATAAAGATGTGCCCTACCAGCAGGATTATGCCGTTAAATACAAAGTGAAAAATGAAGATAGTTCGCTTTCCAAAGTTTTTATGGATAGAAATGGTACGATACAAGTGGCCTCGTCAGATGGAATTTTGCGTACCCATGATGGGCGGTTTTTATATCCTGGTCTACTCGTTGAAGATAGAACCTATCGTCCGCTTACCGATAAGAATATTAAAGATATGGACATCTACGAAGACCAATTTGTCTATTTAGATGATATGGCGGTATTCAGTAATGCTTGGGCGGGGAGTTTGTATTTGGATCATGATTTACCTAAGGCCATTACCATGGCAGCGGGTAACGATTTTCAATTTTTGATAAGTGATGCTACCTCCCTTCAATTCTTGTCAAAGTCAAAGGCAGACTGGAAGGGCAAACTGATCAACGATAACGATAGTATACTGGATATTCTTTATGATGATGCCAGTAAAAATTTCTGGGTTTTAGGTAAAAAATCGATTGCCAGTTTTGACACAACCACAAGCGAACTCAAAACAGTATTAGAAGGAAATGAATTTACATCGTTTACATTCTTCAACAATAATTTGATCGTTGGCACAAACTCGGGCTATCTGACTTTAGACGCATCATCAGGAAAACAAATTGGTGACTTGCATACGAAATTGCCTTCGACGGAGATTACCGATTTAGAAACGATTGATGGTCAGCTTTGGTTTGGTTCGACCGAAGGTGCCTTTAAGTTGAGGGAAGATGGTAAATTTGATTACTACTACGGAAAACGCTGGTTGCCCGGTAATATGGTCAAACATATTTCAAAAGGAATAGATGGTTCTGTACTGATTTTAACGGATGCCGGACTAGGCCAAATTGTGTTCGAAAAAATGACGCTCTTCGAGAAGGCCCAATACTATGAAAAACAGATGCGCAATAGACATATCCGCTTTGGTTTCAACGCTACTTTGGTAGATATGGATGCAGGAAATTTCGATACTGGGAGGCTTTCCGATTCCGATAATGATGGCCTTTGGACGACCATGTACTTGGCAGGGGAAGTTTTTCGATACGCGGTCACTAAATCTGAAGATGCCTTACAAAATTGTATGGAATCAATGGATGCTATGGAACGTTTGTTTAGCATCAATCCTGTGCCCGGTTTTCCTTCACGTTCCTTTGAAAGAAGTGGTTATATGGACGTTTTGCATGACCCAGATCGCTGGCAGCATAGCGGAGATCCTGAGTGGGATTGGAAAGCGACTACGAGCAGCGATGAGGCCATCGGGCATATTTTCGCTTATGGGGCTATGGCCGAACTCATGGAAAATGAGCTTAAAGATCGAGCGATTACGCTTATTGACACCTTAATGAGTCACGTTGTACGTAACGATATGTATATGGTCGACTATGATGGGAAACCTACAACGTGGGGTCGATGGAATCCTGAGTATGTAAATGCCAGACCCAAAATGGTGGGAGACCGAAAAATAAATGCATCGAATATTATCGGCATGTTACAGACGGCCTATCATTTTACGGGAAAAGAGAAGTATAAGGAAAAAGCATTTGATCTGATGGATAACCATGGGTACTTCGAAAACCTGATGAAACCTATGAAAGAAATAGCACCGGCACCCGATGACGCCGACGACTGGAGCAAAATGTTGTCAGAATCTTGGAACCATTCCGATGACGAAATGTATTTTGTAGGCTATTGGGGGCTATATAAGTATGCTTTCAACGACACATTAAAAGTAAAATTCAAAGAAGCAATTATCGATCACTGGGAAATAGAACGACCTGAAAAAGAGGGAGCTTGGAACATTATGACCGCCCTTACAGGAACTCCCGAATTTGATTTGGACGAAGCAGCATGGTATCTACGGGAGCACCCCATGGATCTCGTGACCTGGGATATTAAGAACAGTCATAGAAAAGATATAGAACTCATAGCGCCTAATTTTAGGGGGCAGACTACTAAAGAAGTTTTACCGCCCGATGAAAGACCTGTACAGCGTCATAATGCCAATATGTTCCGCTTGGATAAAATCGGAGACGATGGAGGCCAAGAATATTCGGCCGGCGATATCTGGTTATTACCTTATTGGATGGGCAGGTATTTGGGGGTCATTAGTGAACCACAAAAATAGTAATCGCTTACAACCGGATAAAACATGAAATCAATCCTAGTTTTTATATTTGCACTCATTTTCGTTTTTCTACCTGCTCAAGCGCAAACCACATTTCAACAAGATATAGCGCAAATGCATGGCACAAAAAATGGTTTGCCTGATGGAGTTATAACACAACTAACTCTTGTTGATCAAACCCTTGTAGCCCAAGTCGCTGGTCAAAGCTATATTTGGAACCAATCGCAATGGAAACCAACGAAAGATGCTATCCAAGAAATATTCTTAGAACACCTTAAAGGGCTGCCAGAACACGCGGGAAAGAAACTGTCGCATGTCGTATATCAGGGAAAGGAATATGTGGGCTGTGAAAATGGACTTTTTGTCAAAACAGGAAAAAAAACATGGACGCAGGAATTACCTTTTGACGACAACTACAGTTGGGCCTTAAAAAATGTAGCGGGCCTTGTAATTGATTCGAAAGGAAATTTATGGTTTGGGGCTAAACAAGGTATTGGTCGCAAAACAAACGGACAATGGCATTTATTTACAGGTAAAGAAGGTGTGCCTTATACGCATTTCACCTGTGCTGCTGCGGGACCTAATGGTGAAGTCTGGTTCGGCACTACAAACGGAGCCATACGGGTTGAAGGCGATTATTTTTATTACCGATCCAACCGTAGATGGCTTCCTGATAATGGCGTGAACGATATTGTTATTGCAGCTGACCACACGGCATGGATTGCTACCAATAAAGGGGTTAGTCAAATCACTTCTAAAAAAATGACCTATGAAGACAAAGCAGCCTATTTTACCAAACAAGTCGAAGAGCGGCACAATAGAATAGGGTTTGTTTGTCAAAGTAAACTATCAGAGCAGTTTAATATCCAGTCTTCCAACTTAGACATTTCTGACAATGATGGCATGTATACCGCCATGTACGGTGCAGCTCAAGCATTTAGATATGCAGCAACGGGAGACAAACAGGCCAAAGAGTTGGCTGATAGAAGTTTTCAAGCTTGCAAATGGTTGGTTGATATTACCCACGAACCCGGCTTTCCTGCTCGGGTCATTATTCCTATTGATTGGCATGAAAACGTTAATGAGCAATACAGCCATGAGAGCAACCTAAAGCATCAAAAAACAGATCCTTTTTGGAAAGATATATATCCCCGTTTTCCGAAAAGTGCTGATGGTAAATACCGTTGGAAATGTGACACCAGTTCTGATGAATTAGCAGGGCACTACTTTTTTTATGGTATTTACTACGATCTGGTCGCCGAAACAAAAGAAGAAAAACAAGCTGTTAAACAAGTAGTCGCCGATATTACCGATCATTTGATTCGGCATGATTTTCGTTTGGTCGATTATGATGGAAAACCCACGCGCTGGGCAAATTTTGGACCCGATTATTTTAACTCTATTTGGGGGTGGGATCAGCGGGGAATTAACTCTATGGTTTTACTGTCTTTTTTAAACGTAGCTACACATGTTACTGGAGATCCGAAATACGAAGCCGTTGCTAAATCACTTCGTGATAACGAAAAATATCATATTAATGCGATGCACTCCAAAGAGTTTTTCCCCCCTGAAAATGCAGTTCCTTGGGATAATAATATCAGCTTAATGAGTTTGTATGGTTTAATGAACTATGAACAAGACCCAGAGTTACTCATCATGTACCGTATTTCGCTCGAACATACGTGGTTGCATATTAGCAAACAAAAAAATGCTTTTTGGGATGCTCTTTATGCAGCATTGACCCAGTCGTTTGCAAAAAAAATTGACGATGGCTATTTTAAAACAGATACCTTATTTCAAGAGAACCCGCTGTTTGCTAAATCGGCGTTGGAAACCTACTATTCAGGTGGTTATCAAAAAAAGAACATTATAGAATCATTACAAAGAATGCCTTTAGATTTAATCGGTTATTCCATGCAAAATTCACATCGCTTTGACATCATTACTGACCCAACACCGGGGCAACGTGAAGGTATGGGGTGGCGTGTTGACGAGTATGCGTTACCCTTAGATGAGCGCGGGCATGTTCGGCAAGACCGTGATGGCTTTGCTCTTGATGCTTCTGAAGGAAATGGGTATACAGAACATGAGGGCACTTTTTATCTGCTACCTTACTATTTGGCATTAAATCATCAACTAATTGAACCCTAAAACCCTTTTTAATAAAGAGCTCTAATTGATTTTGGGATTTTTGATTGTTATCGAAAAACAGCAAAAAGATGTTTTATGATTTTTTATAAAAAATATCGTTTCTTAGCTTTAATTTTAATCAAACGATTACGGTATAAACTTCGAAATCAGGCAGTATGCGCTTCGTTTTAAAAAAGAATAACTTATTTTGTTTTTTCGTTCTAAACATACTCCTTCTCCTAATTGCTTGTACTGATACTGAAGTGAAAACAGAACACCAGATTACGACTTCTTACGTATACAACCACGACCTCGATAACAACGATAACTTTTCGCCAGATGACCAATGGCTCGTTTATGATACCAGAACAGAAGAAGGTGGAATTGGGGCAAATGGAAAAATTGAAAAAGTAAATATTATTACGGGAGAAAAAGTAGCCCTTTATGAGCTCGAAAATAATACAGCGTTCGGCCCAGGTGTTGGCGCGGCAAATTATAGCCATACTGATAATCAAGTAATTTTTATTCACGGGCTGTTGAACGCCTCTGCTGAATATCCCTATCAACAGTGGAGAAGGACAGGGGTAATTATAGAAGATGACGCTCCGGGTGTTCCGATAATAATGGACGCTCGAGACATCTCATATCCCTTTACTTCAGGAGCATTAAGAGGCGGTACACATCGTCATGAATGGAGTGGAGATGGCCAATGGGTAGGTTTTACCTACAATGATGCCTTAATGAAAAAAATGGAAGACTCCACAGGTGTCAACTATAATTTGAGAACCATCGGTGTATCAAAAAAGGGTAGGAGGGTAGTCGTAAAAGATACATTTAAGAAGGAAAATTTTTCTGGGGAATGGTTTAGCGCAGTAGTGGTAAAAGTAGAACCAAATCCGAAGAAGGGTAGCGATGCGGTCAGTAGGGCCGAGGGCGATAGTTGGGTAGGAACCACGGGGTACAAAAAAGAAGATGGCACCAAACAAAGAGCCAGGGCTTTTATTGGTACAGTTAAGGATAAGACTGGTAAAGAAGTTAAGGAGGTCTTTATCGTAGACATTCCCGAATGTATAGCATGTATCGGAGAAGGTGGCGCACTTGAAGGTACTAAAACAAGCTTTCCGTCTCCCCCAGCTGACACTTTTCAAAGAAGGTTGACGTATACCGCTGAATCGAAATTTCCGGGTTGTGAAGGCGTGGTACGCTCGGCTCACGATGGCAGTATATTGGCTTTTCTAGCCTATGATGACAATAACATCAAACAGGTATTTACGATTCCGCCTACGGGAGGTACACCAGTGCAGCAAACCTTTCATGCGAGCGATGTGCAAAGTGGGGTACGTTGGCATCCCGATGAATACCGAATTTGCTATGTATGGAATGACGCCATAGTAAGCCAAAAAATAGGGGAGAAGGAATTTGAAATCTGGACGAAGCCTTCAAAGAAACCCCCTATGAATCTCGTTTGGTCACATGACGGTCATAAAATCGCCTACAATCGCACCATGACGAATGCAGCCGGCCAAGCAGCAAAACAGATATTTATTATTTATTTTGGCTCTAGTTTAGCACTGCGTTGATATTAGTTTTTCATAGTTTGGTTGGAT
>CAZRIE010000110.1:0-14058 GCA_964600075.1 uncultured Flavobacteriaceae bacterium | reverse complement strand
ATAATTATTGCTATGCTCACTTTAATCCGGCGCACGTGGTTCACTTTGACCAGCTCATCCAACCTACTTGAACTTAAATATTATAATGCTTCAATAGCTTTATTGAGCTTTTTATAGAATTTCCATAAATCACCTTCAATCAAAGGCCATGAATCAAAATCACCACCGGTGCCATAACGATAATGCTAGCTGCCGAAGGCGAAGTCTATGATGTCTTAAACTATTAATAGCATCAGAATCATAAAATTTTTATTCTATATGAACTTCCAGCAGAACCAAATTTCAACGTCACACGAATCTTGAAGGTTCGAGCCGCCCAAGTAACTATTGTTTCGGTAACGGTTTCAAAAATGCCTTTTAGAATATTCCAGACATTCTTAGTTTTGAAAGTTGTCTTCTTCTTTTTCCCTGACACATTGTTGAGGGTGACCTTTCCTTCAAACTGATAGTCACTTCGCGAAGCATTGTATGTTAGGGTTACTGACCCCAAATTGATGGTGCTAAACTTGACCGAACCTACTGTGATATTGCGCAATTTGAAGGATCCCCTGATATAACCACTCACCGCACCGTCAGACTTAATATCCAAACTTAAATCTGCCGATGCCCCCCAAAGACTTTCCTTATTGCGAATCTTTATTCTCTTGTCTTTGCCATATAATTTAATGGTGTTGTTACTTCCTGAGGTACTCAGATTAATACCATTTATCGCGAAAGCGCTCAAGTTGGTTACGAAATCGCCACTAGTGTTGATATTGAGTTGAGGAATATTGATGCCACTAGTAGGGAAACCGGTCACATTAGGTGCCTTTAATTTACCAGCAGGAATTTTCACACTAAAACTCCGATTCTTCAGGTTCGTAACTACTTCCGCTTTTCGACTTGGTAGCCGAAATGGTCCTAGCTGTAATTCTTTGGCCGTAGTCCATTTTAGTTTTAAACCTCCCGAAGAAGTACAGCTTCCCGATACTGTGTTCTCAATGTTCATTACCCAAAACTTCAGTTTGCTAAACTCAAAATAATAACTACTGCTGCTCTTCGCAAGGTAAGTTCGGCTGCTGCTGTTAGAATATAACTTGGCTAGGCCCACGTCTGCAAAAGTTTTATTTCGCAAAGCTGTGATCTCTTTTTTGAAATTGCCGTTGGCTAGATTAATCTCGGTAGTTTGGTTTAAAATCCATTGCCCACTGGCTGGATTTTTTAATACTTTGACCTTAGCTTGCAGTTTTAGATTGTAGATGGAAGCCTTGGATTTACTAAAATCAACTGTGGCTGGCCCTATTTCTAACAATCCTGACAAAATATTCAGCTCCGAATTTGTACTAAAACGAATTAAAAAGCTGCTATCATCTTTACAGTTAAAGACAAATTGCCCAAGGGGTGTCAGGCTTTTATTCAGGATTTTCAAAGTGGGACTGATGGCCTTTAGGCTAAAGCTTTTTTGCTTTTGCCAATCCAATTGCCATGAGGCAGGGCTAATGTCTATCAAACCACTTACTTTATAAGCTTTGGCAACCAATGAAATCTGAATAGCATTACTGCTGATCACGGCATTTCCACTCAGATTCAAATTAAGTGGTAAGAGTTTTACACTGGCTTTATTCAGCTTTCCGCTCACTCCCGATTGATTTCTGCTAAATTGGAAACTACCTTTTGCCTTTACTAAGCGCGGCAAATTGATGCTTTGATTTGCTGAAGTAATTCCAAAGTAGCCATTAGAATTAATGAAAAAATTACCAACGGATAGCTGGTTGCTAAAAGATGTTGCAGGAAATAGATAAAAAGAAGGGCTTACCACTGAAATCGACGTTTGCGAATTACCCCGGTTGACTTGTAATTTTCCACCGGTTATTTCAAAAAATTGAGCCATACCGATTTTCCCTCCCGTTGCCACTACCGAAAAGGTCGTATCTGTGCGAATCTGAAATTGTTTAAGGTTATAAGGCTTTCGGGTGATACCTTTAAGGTTCAACTGCGCACCGGCAGATAGTTTGAAGCCCTGGTTGGAGATCTGCACACCAAAGTTTTGATTACCGGCTCCTGAAATTTGGATTAGGCCGAAATTAAATGGTGCAGCAATTGCTTTCAGTGAAAAAGTACCATTACTATTGATTGTCAAGGTCGCCTGCCCTCCATTCGGTGAGCTAAGTCTTTGTTTGAGAATAGCGTGACCAGGAAAAGCAGTAAGTTTTACATCAACTGGCAAAGTAAGCTGTACCAGTGCAGTGGAAAACCCCTTCCCTTTTACTGAACCCGATAAGGTTGTACCGGATGATAGTCGAAGTACTTCTATTGCACCTACAAAAAGAGCGATGCTTCGACCTGCAACTTTAGCATTCCAGATGGCAGCCGAGTGAATATTAATTGGTTGGTTTATTACACTACCATAAAGGGCGAGATCCGATCTTATGAAACCGGCTTTTTGAAACCTAAGCGCTGAAAGGCTAGTAGTAAAATTTCCACTATTATTTACATTCCCCACAGTCAAAGTTGTAGAAACCCACTTTCCGCGTAAGGGCACTAAGTTGAACAATCCCAACGGAAGGTGTGACATGTTTCCCTTTATCTCTAAAAGGTTTTCCCCTTTCTTAGGTGCGCTATTGAAATAAATTCTAGCTTGCTCTATCGCGGCTAAACCAAAGGGAAGATCAATCTTATTGATTACAAACTCACCAAGGATTTTGGGCAATATTGAGGTATCGTTAAATGGCAGTAAGGCAAACTGAGCCTTGGGTACGTCTACTTCAAAAATATTGGAGATGCCAAACTTGCATTTAAAGGTAAAGCATGTACCCCCATTGCGCTTTAGCTGGGCATTCAGGTCCGTACCCACTGCATTAGGATTGTAAAAAGGACTATAGGCGGTAATAGCCAACGAAGTGTTGGCCTCCACCCGAATAAAATTAGTTAGTACATCCGGAATGCGCATTTTATCTACTTCAGTTTGCATAATCATTTTGGGAAGCCCTTCGGTAAACAGTGCGACTAAATTATCTAAAGGCGTTGTGCGCAAAACGCGAATGGAGGAAACAATTTCATTGAAATTGCCCAGGCCATTGATACTGCCGGTAAGTACAATGTTTCTTCCCTGAAAATTATCTCCCTCATAAAGAATAACCTGCAAGCCCGCATCTTGAGGAATACGAATCGAACTCAACTGATCATTGCCAATTTTCAAATCTTTGGTCCGGTAAGTACCTATTTCCAAGAATTGCTTTTCACCACTGAAGTCAGAATTACTGAATATTTCAACGGCAGTACCAGTATTAGATAGACGACCGGAGTGATTCTTATGGTATTGCATTAGTGCGAGCAGCTCGCTAAAGTATTCATCTACAGGGCGAACCGGAGATTGGCTAAGGGTAAAGCGCATTTCTGCACTGTCGATAAATTCGCTTAGCCATGAGTTTTGTGGGATGGCAGCACTAATCTCGAAAAGGCCCGGACTATTCGTAGTCGCATCTGGTCCATAGGCAGTTACTCTAGCATCAAAAATAGGAATTCCCAGCAAGCGAGCATTTTGAATATGACCTTTGAAAAAGGCTTGTTCAACAGACAACAAATCTCCTGCTTCCACATCCGACCAATCAAATCCATCTTCTTGCATTTTTTTGACAATCTGCATTGGTGTTGGGTCTTGACCATCTATGGTGAAAGTTGGTGGATTGGGAAAAGGCACGTAAAAGGCCAGTTGACCGATATTTTCTGTTTTGAGGATATAGTTTTCCAAGATGTTTTTGGCCACATTGAAACGTTGTAGCATATCGGACGAATTGAGCATTTCGGCGATCAACTGGGGAGGAATCCCATCCAATAACACTAGTGGAACGCTCAGTTTGGCTGCTCCCAGAAAGCCACCGTGTGGGAAATAGTTTTTAAAACTCAATCCATATGTATTGTTGACTGTAAGTACATTTAAGTCTTCTGAAGAACCTTTCCAAAGCGGATTGGCCAATACATTAGCATCTAAGGCCCTCAATAATAGCTGCAAACGCGAAATATAATTCTCATTTGTTCGGTCTTCCGGTCTTTTCCAAGTACTACTGGGAGAGGCGGGGTGATCCATCAAGTCGGGCATGAGCAAACGAGCTTCCGCATCGGCCATCTTTAGGCCCATTGGGGTCAATTCATATTCCACCGTGTAGGTCGCATTTTCTAGAACGTGCTCAAAACCTTCCTGCAGATAAGCCGTCATCTCCTGCAAAGATCTCATATCAGTAGTCAGCATTTTATTCATCAGCCCTACAGGGTCTGGCAATTTAAAGGCCATGCCCACGGTAGCCTTATCAATGGCAGGGAAAATACTACCAAAGACATAACTGAGAATTGCGGATGGCGATATACCAAATTGGGCGGCGTAGGACGTTTTGTCAATGTTAATCTTGGCACTCGTCAACTCACTACCAAGACCTAAGCCAAAAATTTTGGGCTGTACTTGACCACAGAGTAAAAATTTTGGATCAAAGCTTTCCCAAGCATTGTTGGTCAACTCTATCAGACAATCCAAGATTTCGGGAGTAATTCGCTCCGATGGAAGATTTATTAACGCGCCTGAGAAGCTTACCAATTGCTGAAAACTCAGTAATGAAAGAGCACTTTCAGGTTGATTGGGGTCATAATCAGGATGCTCTAGTACTTCCCGTACCACCAGATTCACCAGCTCATGAACCAACGGTGCCGACAAATGTTCGGCAAAGGTGACACTGGCATTGGCCAGTCCTTGGGTGAGACCTTCCGCCTCAAATTTCATTCGTAATTGACCAAATTCGATAGGGCCAATAGCGACATGTACATCACCACAAATAGTAGGTAATAATAAGGGTGTACCACTGGCATCGGTAGTGTTCAAAAACAGCCTAGCCGTCCCCATGGGTATGCCCAATAAATTGATAGAACCAAGAATCCCCACAGTGCTGATCAAGGGCACAGGTTGTGGTATCATCACCGTACTAATGGAAAATCCTCCGGTAATCGACAAAAATGTAGATATACCGGAATAGGAGAATGTGCCTGTTAGCTTAAGGGTCGTCTCAGGGCTGGGAATACCGGCATAGGCCATTTCTTTTACCGCCTCATATACGCTATTGTTATTCATCAACGCCAGTTGAATACCACTGGAAAATTGGTTGATCAACATACTGCGTGTATCGTTTTTTAGTTTTCCGGCCAGTTCGTTTACTTCATTTTGTGTTTCAGATGTCAGGGATAAGGTTGATAGGTCGGGAAAATTTTCTTCGACCAGATTAAAAATGTTCCCCACAGTTACTTCCGCGATTTCTTCTGGAGTCGTCAGCCCCAGCTGGGCGAAAAATTCAGGTGTTATTCCCAGCTCATTTAGTATGACCTCATCAATTGAAGTAAACTTTATGATAACTCTATCAGGGTATTTTTGCCTGTCAGGATGGGGTTGTGATATGATGCTAACGGCCGGAGGAGGACATTGGCCTTGGGGACAGGAAAACTCTGCACCCTCACTTACCGTCGCTTCATCCGATTGTTGAATGACTTTTTCGTCGCTGGGTATTTCCTGCCGACTTTTCGGAGCTTGATTTGTCCGTTCGGGCCTGCCTTCATCATTTAAGGTAATATAGGTTCGAATATCGCATGGGTCGGCATTACTTACCCTTCCGTCCAGATTTGGAAAAACTACCCCGCCTTCGGCCCCTGTGAGCAAAAAACCATAGGGCAGGGTTATACCTGCCGACCCACCACTGACTTCGAGACACAGTCCTCGTGGCCCTTTCATACCAAGAGCCAATAAGGCCGACACGCCCGTGCCGTTGAATTTTCCTCCGACCTTTCCCGCAAAGAACAAATCTTCTGGATCATCCAATCCACCGAGATACACCACACCGGTCAAGAGCATACCACCCGCTTCAAAACCATCGATTCCTACTCCGATTCCTTCGATATCAATTCCGGGATTGCCGTCTTTTCGAATAGGAATGCCATGTTCATTGAAATGTACAGAAATACCATCTACCATACCAAGTAAACTACCAGAGGAAAGAGGTATTTCGAGTTCTGCACTAAGCGTAACGCGAATATTGGTAGGGTCTAATTTGGCAGGCAATGGATCAGGCTCGATAAAGGCCACTTCCAAATCTCGAACTTTCAACGGAAGTTGTTCCATAACACCTAACTGTTCTTCTCCGGGTTTAATAGAAAAACCCTGAAAGTCGAACAAGGGATACTCATCACCTATAAAGGTAAAACTGGCATCATTAATTCCCGCTCCGGGGCCGTCATCCCCTAAAAACAGCTTTCCACTTAGCAATAAAAGAAACGGATGGTCATTCGAAGGCTTCAGCATATTTTCTATTCCAGCGGCCGTGAGCTCCCCATCCTGTATCTTGATACCACCAGTTCCTCCCAAACGAAAATTGCCTCCGATTCGCAATTCCTCGAGATGAGGCACGGGCATCTCCCCTGCCCTCCAGCTGATATTGCCCGAAGAGCCTATATAGATTTGATCGCCTTCTTCCTTTGTCAGCATATCTATGGGGAGGATAAGGTTTACAGCTCCATCTAGAATAAACTGTGGCTGTGCATTGTCATTTCGAATAACCGTTAGGCCCGTTTGGATACCATTCTGGCTGCCACCCAGCAATTCTAGTTCGAACCCGCCACCTAACGGAAAAATAATGTTCTGGGTCAAATGTACCACCCCATCGGGATAGCCAAGGATATCCCACGTCACTTTGTCGAAAGCTATATTTATGGAGGCTTGCTCCGGAATTGGGAGTATAATATGACCTTTGGCGTCCGTTATTCTAGGAATAGGTTCGCTGCTGCTCATACTCAAGATTGCCGTCTCTAGATTTGCAACGAGACCTGCGTTTTCGGAAAAATCTATTCCAAAATTTGATAGTACAAGGGCCATTTGAAAAACCAACTGCTGGTTTTCATAAACCAAACTAATCGGCTGGTCCCCGATATTGGCAGAGGCCCGCTCGGTGCCTCCGTGATTGAACACCTCGGGGAGAAATATGGAGCCGGACTGCAGTTGTAATTCAAAACCATTGGTATTGAATTCAAAGGTTGAATCGAGTTGCTCAACGGCCAGGTGAAAATCGGACAATCCCGGATGGATACTCAGATTGCCTTTTGCGATAAACCCGGCTGAGCTTTCTATAATCTCAAGTGTTCCTGAAAGAGGTTTTGTAGCAACACGCAACTGCACTTTCCCTTCGAAGAGATATAGCTGATCGAAAAAGTTGAGTCGATCGATCACAACCTGGGTGTCGATCTTTATATTTGTAGGGTCATTGACATTCGGAAATAGCATAGCTGTAGTTATTTGCACAGATTGACCGCCCTCTAGGTCAAGCAATCCGCCGATAACAGCAGAAAAAGTCTGATTTTCATTGGAAATCCGAACATGAGCACTCTTGAGTACAATTCCTCCGGGCAGTTCCCAAGTCAGGTTATTCACCTGACTTGCGGCAGAAAACTGGGTGAGCTGCAACTGCCCATTGGTGTTTACCAATGTCAAGTTACCCTGGACTTCAATATCTTTAGTGCTTCCATTTTGGTGGGGCATTTTAAAAAGTGCATTTACATCTAAGGTATATGTGCCCGATGCATGAATTTCTCCATGAAAAATTGGCTGCTCTTCCAGTGCTTGTAACCATATCCCACTACCCAAATACATGTCGGCATCAGCACTTAGAATTAATCGTTCATTAGTGTAGTCTGCTTTGACCTGTAGTTGACTGACACTTCCACTTGCTTGCCACGATAAGGTGCCCGTACACTGAAATTTCAAGTCCAATCCCGTTGCCGGTAAAGGATAGGAAATGTCTTGTATGTTGAGGTTACATTCTGAAAGTTGAACTCCCCCAGCACCACCAATGCGCAGGCTTCCCGAGGTGTTGAAATCTGTCAGATTCAGATTGTAGGCTCCGCCAATATCATAGTGGTAAACAAAATGGGCTGTGCTTTTTAGCTCTCCTTCTACTTCATCAATAAGGTCAGCAGGTAGCTGCAGACCCGTTTGGCCTTTTAGTTCAAAATAAGTTTCTGTATCCGAAATATGGAGAACTAGCTCCGCGTTAGCGTTCAAGATATCTGTTTCGCCCAGTTTTAGTTGAATTCCTCCGGCCGAAATAAGTGGGACTGTGTTATTAATATCGTCCAATAATTCACCCCAAAGTAAGCCAAACTCATTACCATTAATCTGTAGTGTCAATTTATCATTGGGGGGTAGTTGGAACGTTAGGGGTTCAGGTAGAACGGATAGTTTAAATACATTCCCCAGAATCGTTAGTCCTTGTGAATTCAGTCTTACTTCAATGCCTTCGGCCAGACTTTCTCCATAAACCTGCCGAATCTCTTTAATCGCTTCATCCAACTTTTGGTTTAGGACTTCAAAAAACTGCTCTATACCGATTCCCGATTCCAGGTCTAGACCAGAAATGAATTCGTTAATAAAATTTAGTGGTAGGCTTAAGAAATGGGAAGTTTTGAGTTGATAAACCGGAATTTGCTCGCGCAGTAAAATGTATTCGCCGCCTTCCTCAAGATAAATCTCCTCTTGTGTCTCGTATTTGATAACCCCTATAAGCTCACTTAATTGAAGAAGTAACGGATAATTTTTTGCCAAAAAAAGGACCAATAGGTACTGTGCCGTATCCTTAACAAAAGACTCCATTTGCTCATCTGTTACATTGTTGAAGTAACCCGCCATAACCTCTTGGCAAAACACCTCGAAGTTACTTTCCAATTGCTGGCCCAAGCTATTTACTTCAGCCTGTGTAAGCTCTTCTTCTTTGATCAATTCTGTAAGCCCTTGCCGGATAGCCACAAATTTTTCGGTGATTAAAGGAAGATTACTGGAGGCGAGTCCCTGAATATTCCATCCCATAGTAGGAAAAAAGCCGAAAATGGAGTACGGAGAATTCAGACCGCGAATGAGCAAGTCCAGATTTTCCTGAAGGTCTTGAATAAGTAGCTGGCCGAAAGTAGAATGGTTCATAAGGGAGGTTTTTCGTTAAGTTTCGGAAGGCTTAAAGACGTTCTACACGTAAAGGATTTTTTATACTGACTTCCCCCTACACGTAAATGTAACTGGTGAACGACGTACATTTCATCGCCTTCCGTTTCGAAAGATATCTGACCTACATTTGTATTGCCCAATATCTTTTTCAATATATCAGGGGCATAGGTCGATCGGTCATATTGCTCTGCCAGATCATGATTGAGGTACTGCAACAAGTAGCGTGCCCGAGTCTGATTGACAGTCATACCCGTATTCAATATAAACTCGAAGTTTTTTATATCTATACAAGAAAAAATTTTAATGCTACCGGGGCGGGGATTTAATTTGACATATGATTTTATTCGAAAATCGGGTTGAGGAAATTCACCACCAGCATGCCTATGTCCCTCTCTAAGTCTTTCTATTTCCTTACTAATTTTTTGATTATCTACATCTGCCGATGCATATAAAGCAAAAGATTCTTCGTCTAGGGAAAAGTCAATTACCGTAGGAATATCTGACAGAATTCCTCCATTTTTCAACGAACTGGAACACAATTGCACTATTCGTGCTGCTTCATTACTCGCTTCAACACCTGGAAAAAAAGCACAAGTGTTGGTATAGGCATAGTGTACATCACCTGATAGAATGATTGCCTTTTTGTATTGGGCCAAATGTTCTAGGAGCAGATTATAGGCAAGTGGATCACTGGTCCAGGCTTCATCGTCGAGCGTAGTCGCCTTGAGTATTTTCATTTCTTTAACTGCAAATCTTTGCAAATCTTCGATGACGGGCATGCCTATGATAGGGGCAGGGGAAAGGACTACGGCCAGTTTATTGGTTTCAGTAGGAATCGGTAGTTGATCGTTAAAGGCAAGGGGTGCGATCAGCATCGTATAATTATCAATATAATGCCGACGTGTACGTGTATCGATTACATATACGTTGTGTTCTAAAAAGGATAATTGATAATACCATGGGTGTAAAACGCGGGGAGGCTTAGGGTTGATTTCGGGTTCGGGTTCGGGTACGAGTCCTAAGAAAATATTCAATTGATTAGCTTCCGATCCCGATCTAAAAGCTTTGATAATTTTCTCGTTTTTGTTTTTATCATCTTTAACCTCATGATACTCTACCGCCTTCCAAAAAGCACCATGGTCATCTTCATATTTTTCCGGTTGATTTCCCCAATCTTGAAAAATAGCATAAGCTACTAGGCCATTTCTGAGAATTTTACGTGTAGTTTCATCACTCAAAGCCATGTTCTTCCAATCTCCATGAATATACCAGTCGTCTGTTACCTCATGATCATCGAACATCATAAAAGTGGGAATATTGGCTAATGCTCTACGTACCTGTGGTAAAGTGTGTGCATATGTGGTCAGCTCACTCTCGATAACAGCTGTGCCAGGCACATCGCTTGGAATAACAATTTCATAAGGTGGAAACGGATGTTCCTTTTTCAAATCTGCTAAAGTCAATGGATAGCCCGACCAAGCAAATAGGTACATGCTATAAAACTCCGATAAATAGACCAGGTGATAATCGTTATGCGAGGAGCTTAGCTTTGTTGCGGATTCAACAAAGTGCTTGCGGTTGGCTGCCTGGGTCTCGGTACCACCATGCTTAGCGGATGGTGTGATAGCTTCCCGTATGCCTAATAAATTGACCCCTTCCATTGTGAGTATCTCAAACAATTCTACTGCCACATCATCGGCATAGATCTGATCGCCAGTGAGAAATAGTTGGTGGGGACGAGTCAGGGGGTCTTGATATTTGGCTTTAATCAATTCATCTAATTGCGCCAATTGATCCGAGCCAGTGCCATGCGGTTTGCGGCAAGAACCGTGTATGATACTGAGGTTTTCTAAACCTGGAGGTATTGCGAAGCCCGGCAAATGGCCGGTTTCATACCCAAGGGGAAGTCCTAAAACCGCGTTGTCGCTCTCGAGAAAGCCCAGTGTATTGAGGTCTTCGGTTGGACCCCCGAAGCCATCGTCGAGCGATATATTATAATAGTAATTCTGGCCTAAGACCAAACTCAGGTTTTTCAGCGTGATCACTATCACCCACAGTTTTTTACCAATCCGCTTGGGGTCGTTTTCTGTTTCCGTTATTACCTTACCGGTTCCTTTGGGATCGTTATAGAGCTTTAGCTTGATTCGACGAAATTCTTTGAAAGCTAGAAATACACTGACGGATTCAGGTGTTACCTTTCTAAGTAGTGGTCCTGTAATTATCGCGTTCATACTATTGATGTTAACGGGAGTCTGCGAAGAAACTCGATTTGTAATAAAAATTATGATTCAATCGTGATTAAGCAACTGGGGGGAAGTTTTACTTATTGCTACTGATGAGCAAGGAATACTCCTCGGAAAGAGAGGAATACTAATATATGAAAATGACCCGATATATGGAGGATACTTCACGCCCAAATCCTTTTTGCCTGTATTTCAACATTTTCGAGTCAAGATTACGATCTTAGGTTCTGTCGCATCCGTAATATTTGAGCCAATTTTTAGAAGATAATAGGAAACTTAAAAAACGTAAGTACATGAAGGTTAGTCTAAATATTTATTTTGTTATGACCAAATTGTTGTAAATTTTGACAGATGCGACAGAACCCGTTTACAAACATACAAGACAAAAACGCTGACAAACATTAAAAACTAATTTTATCCCTATTCCAAATGAAAAAAAGATTCTTCCTCAACAAACAATTTCCAATCGCATTATTGCTGCTAATTACACTTGCTTCATGTAATACAAACAAAGATGAATCAGAAAAAGAAGGAATAGAGGAAAAAACAGGAGCTTTTCCGGCAATTCTTCCGATTGAAAAACCGACTGACAGACAGCTTAGTGCTTCGATGGAAAGATTGTACGACAAATGGGGACCCCATGAAGATAGAGACAACGAATTGTACTCAAATTTCAAATTTACCCCATTGGATAATTTAGGTAAAACCGAAAATGTATCAAGAAGAGATCCTTCGAAAGTGATAAGAGTTGATGGCGTTTATTACGTATATTATACTTGTCGAAAAACAGAATCGGAACCTGTAGGGGTTAAAGCTGCAACCGACAAAATTCCGGCTTTTGATTGGGATTTGGCTGATATATGGTACGCTACAAGTACAGATGGTTTTACTTGGAAAGAGAAAGGAATTGCTGTCTCTCGAAACCCTGTAAAAGGAGGTTACGGCGATCGATCTGCGACTACTACAGACATTTTGATAGTGAACAATAAGTATTATTTATACTACCAATCGTTTACCGGTATGATGGGAGCTGTTGACCCTGCAGATGTTACAGTGGCTTGGGCAGATTCACCAAGTGGACCATGGACAAAATCAGGAAAACCAGTAGTGAATAGAGGCGAAAAAGGAGAATGGGACGATGCCGCAATTCATGATCCAAATTTATTGATTTTCAAAGGCGAAATTTATCTGTATTACAAAGGTCAGAATTATGACATGCACAACCCCAAAGCCATTACAAGAGCACAAGGTTTGGCAGTTGCAAGCGATCCGTTAGGCCCTTTTGTGAAATCAAAATTCAATCCGGTTACTAATTCTGGTCACGAAACCAATTATTTCCCGTTTAGAGACGGTATTGCTACAACGGTTAGTATAGATGGACCGGAAAAAAATACGGTGCAATACTCTAACGACGGAATTCATTTTGAGGTTGTATCAAATATTCAAATGGTTCCCGTTTCTCCCGGTCCTTTTATTCCGGATGCATTTAGTAGCAATGGAAATGCTAGAGGCTTTACTTGGGGACTTTGCCATATCAATGCAGAAGGTGGTGGTGGTGCAAATTATTGTTTTTTAGCGCGATTTGATTGTGACTTAAGTTTAGACGCAAACCTTCCCGCTTTCAAACGAAACAATATACGATTCGACGAACATACCTACTTTCAAAAAGTACTCAGACTAAATGGTACTCACAAAAAACAAGCTGTAGATGCAACCAAAGAGTTTGCAACAGAAACAGGTTTCGGAAAGCTTAAAGTAAAATAAGTAGTACAGTAGCCAGAAAGAGCCCTTAAAAAGCGAAGTGTATGTGTCTTCAATTTTACAGAAGGTGTCTCAAAGGCAATCAATGGTGATTCTCAGTACCGTTGGTTTTTGAGTTGAGGGATGGGCTGTCTGAAATATGACAGCCTTTTCCTTTCTTTTTCTCAATCGTTCTGAGAATAACAGACTTGGCCGCTATTGTCAAAAAAATACCCCTCTATATACTCAGACATAGCTTCGCGACACACCTTTTCGAATCGGGGGTCGACCTAAAACAGATTCAAGTCCTCTTAGGACATGCTTCGACTAAAACAATAGAAATTTACACTCATATTGCCACAAATACTTTTGAAACTCCTTAGATTAGTATTCATAAAAAAGAGATAAACGTATCAGGATACGTTTATACAATTGTTGGCAACAAGCTAAAAAATGAAAAACTGAATGACTAAACATATTGAGTTCCCATCACAAAATGAGTATCCTATTTATGCAGAGATGTATATGCAATTAGTCAAAAAAGACGGAAGCCTTATTGAACAGTTGAAATCGAGTTTAGAGAGAACAAAGACATTGATTAATAACTTATCGAATGAAGAATTAGACTATAGATACGAAAAAAATAAATGGTCCATAAAAGAAGTTTTAGTCCATATAATTGATGATGAAAGAATATATGGATATAGAGCTCTTTCTTTTGCTAGAAATGACAAAACAAATCTGCCAGGATTTGAACAAGAGGATTACAATCTTAATTCTGACACATCAGAGAGAACAATTGAGAATATAATGGAAGAATATGAAGCTTTAAGATTGTCAACTATTACTTTATTTAATGGACTTTCTGAGAAGTCACTAAAATGTATGGGAATTGCAAACGGAAATCAAGCAAGTGCCAGAGCTTTGGGGTATCATATTCTCGGACACGATTTGCATCATATTAAAAAAATAGAAAATCTATATTTAAAAGAGTTGAGAAAATAAAGCCAGTTGCCAACAAAGGTAACCGTTGCACAAGCCGTTAATTCAGTACAAAATCTATCAATTTAAGCCTCT
>CAZRIE010000109.1:0-14323 GCA_964600075.1 uncultured Flavobacteriaceae bacterium | reverse complement strand
TTGTAGGCTCCATTTTTTTAGTTGTTTTCGAACTTCTTCTCGGAAATAGGGCGCCAATCCATCATTGTTGTCAAATTCTCGATAGTCCAGTTCTATAGGGAGGTCAATCAAACTGTCCTTTTGCTGTACGGACAATAATTCGTTGTTCGCCATGGCCTGTAACACTAAATTTCGTCTTGTGACGCTCCTCTCAGGGAATATTCGAGGATTATAGCCATAGGTTGCTTTGAGCATGCCAATCAAAGTAGCCGCTTCTTCTAGGTAGAGGTCTTTAGTACGCTTGTTGAAGAATTTAAGGGATGCGCTCTCAACCCCGAAGGTGTTGTCGCCAAAGGAAACCGTATTCAGGTAACGCGTCAAGATTTCGTCTTTGGAAAAGATATCTTCTAAACGGGAAGCGATAATCATTTCCTTTACCTTGTTAACTGCAATGTTCGCTTTTTTTCGATCCCTTCGCGGATAGAGATTTTTGGCCAATTGTTGGGTCAAGGTGCTTCCGCCGCCCGAAGATTGGTCCTGCATCAGAACAGTCTTTATGGCTACCCGGGCAAAGCTTGGATAATCAATACCGGAATGCTCATAAAAACGCTCATCTTCAATAGCTACCAAAGCGTTCAGAACATGTTTCGGAATATTTTCAAAGGTAATGGGCTGGCGGTCATACAGATAATATTTTCCAATGAGCACGCTATCCGCCGTATATACTTCCGAAGCTCTTTGGTATTGAAAATCGGATAAATCGTTCTTGGTCGGTAATTTCCCCCAAGCCCCCCAGTAAATGCTTAAAAAGAAGAGAATAGATAAAGCCAATAGGATTGTGATTCCTATAATGCAGTATCTTAAAATTGGAAATTTTATCTGTTTTAAAACCAATAGTCTAAAAATTTAAAAAATGAATTGCACACACTTTTTATCATTTCTCCTTAGGGAGAAACCGGAAAGCTTTAAAAGTTGTAGAATTCATTTTTAGCTTTGTAAAAATCGTTTTGGTCGTGCAATATCAAATTAAAAAATGAAATCTCTGTATAACTTAACAATAGATTAAAGCTTGTTTTCTACTTTTGACGGGAAATTCCACTGATGAAAAAAACTATCTTTCTATTACTTTTACTTTCGAACTTGTCTTTTGCAAACGATGACATTTGGTCAAAAATGGGCCACAGGGCCGTTGGCGAGGTTGCCGAAGAGCACCTGACCAGAAAAGCAAAACGTGCCATTACCAAGTTATTGAACGGGCAAAGTCTGGCAGCTGTCTCGAATTTTGCCGATGAGATAAAGGCCGATAGTACCTATCGAAAGTTCAGTGCATGGCATTATGTCAATTTTCCTGCAGATAAAAAATATACCGATGTCGAACCTAGTAAATATGGAGATTTAATAATCGGAATTGAAAAGTGTATCGAAATCGTAAAGGATAAAAACAGTTCAAAAGAAGATAAGGCTTTCTACCTCAAAATGTTAGTTCACCTGATAGGTGATCTGCATCAGCCTATGCATGTTGGGCGACTTGAAGATAAAGGGGGTAATGACATTCAGGTTCAATGGTTCAACAAAGGAAGTAATCTACATAAAGTTTGGGATGCCAATATGATCAACGATTACGAAATGAGCTATACCGAATTGGCGACTTCGTTACCTCGTTTGACAGAAGCACAAAAGAAAAGTATTCAACTGGGCGGTATTTACGATTGGGTGGAAGAATCTCAAGATATTGCCAATGAAATCTATGATTCTGTTGAGGTAGGCGAAAAGTTATTCTATCGTTACAGGTACGTTTGGTGGGATACAGTTGAAATACAACTTCAAAAAGGGGGATTGCGATTGGCGAAGGTTCTAAACGGATTATTTGAATGAAAGAGGCTCCTTTCCCTTTGTAGGAGAAGGAGCAAAACGCTACACCTTACCGTTTTGAAATCTTATTTCTGAAAATATTTTTTTGCCTTGAACATTCGAACCGATAAAATCGTCTTGTCGTAGCTTAGAGTGCTTGGTAATTCTGCCTTGCACCCGTTTTCGCCACATTCTGAAACTACTTGGCTTCATATCGCCCCGCATAATTTCTATGCTTTTCTGTTCCGATACATCGAACTGAAAAAAAAATAGCGTCAAATGGAGTTCTGTCTTACCATACCATTTCGATTCTGACTATTGCTATAATCGTATAAGTTTTTTCAGTTCATCCCAAAAAAGAGAAACTTGACGATCTGCTATACCTCGGTATACGATTTGAAGTTATTGTATTGAAGTAGGTCATGAGGAAATTAGTAGCCGCCCATCTGCTAAAGACAGTGATCTACTTTGTGAAAGGGTTTAGAGCCTGTTTAAGAATCTATCAATTGTTTTTTTATGCCTCTTATAGTACAGAATTTCGTTAAAATTTAAAACCGTAGCTCTGCTATTCTTTGAAATTTTGCCTCGTTCTATATCAAAAATAGCTCATAAAAAATTCAATCATAAATTCTTAAACGGGCTCTTAAAAAATCGGTTAGTCACTAACCGATTTTTTTAGTTTATAACTCTAAAAGTTAAGTTGATACGCGCTCCTATCGGTCTTGCGGTTTTTGCAATTTGATGTAACCAATTGTGCTGTGTGGACCCTTGCATCAGTAACAGGCTACCGTGTTCCAACAAAAGTTTATGCTTAAGGTCTTGCTCGGTTCTATGTTTGAGATGAAAAAAGCGCTCTTGGCCCAAATTCACCGAGGCGATTACTGGGTTCAGCCCCAATTCTTTTTCATTATCGGCGTGCCAACCGTTGCTGTCTTTGCCATCCCTATACAGGTTTGCTAAACAGGTGGTGAAATTAACATTGCTTTTAGCTTCGATCTTTTTCTTGATTTCAAGTAGCTCTCTGGTGAATTTATGCGGTTGCATAGTGATGTTCGAATAGGAGTACGGCCTCCCGTTGTTACCGAAAAGGGCGGTTAACCTTGGTTGAGCATATACTTTTCCAAATACTTTAATATCATCTTGCTGCCATGGAATTTTCTTTCTGAGGTGCTCAAAATAAAAATCGGCCTTGTCGGTATCTAAAAAACCAGGATAGTAGGTTATGGCACTATCAGGTAGGTTCATGTCTATTTCCTCAGAAAAAAGATTGGCCATTATTGCAGCACCGTTTTTAATTGATTTCTGTACTCGGAAGGGTTTTGACCAGTAAAAGCCTTGAACTGTTTATTAAAATGCGAGAAATTGTTGAATCCGCTTTCAAAACAGACCTCCGTAATACTCAAGGGCTGCTCGGCCAGAAGTTTAGATGCATGCACCAGACGGTATTCGTTTACGAACTGTACAAAAGTCTTGTTGGTTATTTTTTTAAAGTAGCGACAGAACGAGGGTACCGTCATACTTACTAAATTTGCTATTTCGTCTAGGGTAATTTCTTCCTTAAAACGATTTTTCACGTGGTTGAAAACGATATTGATCCGGTCATTATCTTTTACATCGGCCTCTAAAGAGAACCCTTCGGCATTCAATATTTTAAATTCTTTTGATGAACCGAGTTCATTTAGAATATTCAAAATCGAAAGCAGGCGTTGAAAATCGCTCTGATATTCTAAGATTAAGATTTTTTCACCAATTTTCCGTTTGGTCTTGCCGGAGAACGCAAGCCCACCTTTGGCCATTTCAAACAAAGATTGAATTTTCTTCATCTCGGGAATGTTAAAGAAGTCATTGCCCAAGAAGTCTTGCTTCATTTGTATGACCGTCTCACTTTCGTTTCCGGTCAATTTATCGGTAAATCCACAGTGGGGCAGGTTACTACCTATTAATATAAGGTCGCCGTCAGAGTAATATGATACGTGGCTACCGATCTGTCGTTTGCCCGACCCTCCGTGTACGTGCACCAGCTCAATCTCGGGGTGGTAGTGCCAAATGGTCTGCTTGTTGTTCTTTGACGCATCGAATTTCTGATACGTATAAGAGTGTCCGAAGCTAGGTTCAATAGCTTCAAAAGCAGGTTTTTGATTTAGGGCTAAAGTCTTGTTCATAATACAAATTTACTGTAGGATAATACAACAGCACTTTGCAAAATTAACCAAAATATGTTCAAAATTACCTTTATGACGTTTTTTGGCCAATTCCATAGTTAAAATAGCACATAAACTGGAAAAATCTGTGGTAGTGAGGTCGATAGCTCGGCAGTAAGTTTGTGCCAAATTATTAACCTACACTGTTGTAAAGCAGGATTAAAAACAAAAATGACATGAAAAAAATAGTAAGAACAGCAGCAATGATTGCACTTATGTTTGTAACAACAACTAGCATAGCGAACGAAGAAAAATTGAGCTTGGTAACCAAAACGGATGCTAAAAGTCTAATTTATGAATTGGATTCAACATCTGGCGCAACCAAGATAGAACTCATAGACGCGGACAACAACGTTATTTATTTCGAAAATATCGAAAACGTTTCGTACACCAAGAAATTTGATCTGAAAAACCTCAAAGATGGATTGTATTACTTTACGACCGAAGATGCGATGAAAACCATCATCTATACTATCAATATAGCTGGTGCAGATGTCAAGATTACTAAAAGAAAAGAGAATAGCAAGCCGGTTTTTAGAAAAAAAAATGGGAAGGTCTACCTGAATCTTTTGAACCTTTCTAAAAAGGAAGTAGAAATTGAAGTATACGACAGTAGTAACCGATTGCTTTTTTCGGAAAAACACGTAAACGAAATGATTATCGAAAAAGCGTTCAATTTCACAAAAGCCTATGAAGATAGTTATACGGTCTTAGTTCGTGACAGTAACAATACCTATTTTGAGGATATTGTGGTAAAGTAGTTAGTTTAAGTTGAGCTATAGTTTGAGCTAAAGCCCCATTGTTTTTTAAACCTTGGGGTTTTTTATGCTAGAATTTTAAGTACCAGTAGGCCCAGAACATCAATCCGAATTGAAGGGGAATACGCCATATTAACATCCATTTGGGAAGACCCATTGACGCCTTTTTATCAAAAAGCATATGGAAATGTACTGGCAAAAAAAATGTTAACATGGCAATAATACTATATACGGCGAAATTTTTGGTCGCGGAAAAACATAATGCGACTCCGAGAAAAATCTCTGCAAGGCCACTAAGGGTGACTAAGAGCTTATGCCCTGGCAGATAGCCGGGCAAGATTCGCATGTACATTTTAGGTCTTATAAAATGCATTAGGCCCGCTATCAGATAAGTAGCTGCCATAAGGTAGAAGTGCCAAGGGTAGTTCATAACCGCTAAAGATACTTTTTATACCGTTCCTTTTTGTATTGAGGTACCGATGGGTTGTCCAGAAAAAGTTTGAGTAATTGTTCAGACTTCTCCTTCGCAAACATCAGTTCATAGAACTGTTGTACGGTGAGTGTATTTTTTGATTGCTCGACCAGTTGAAATTCATCTCCTTTTTGTACCTCTCCTTCTTCTAGAATTCGAGCATAAGTACCGGGACGCCTATGGAGAATGAATTTTTTCAATATGGACGGGTCGTCAAACCTTACGCCTAATTTATAACAGGGTTCGCGTGGTTGGGAGATTTGTGCAAGTGCTGTCCCAATTTTATAAATATCACCGATGCGCACTTCGGATTCGCTTAGGCCTTCTACTGTAAGATTTTCTCCGAACATGCCCCAATCCCACTTCAAATATGGATATAATTTTTGCCAATACGGATAATTATCCGAAGCAAAAAGGTAACATGCTTTGTTCAGACCTCCATGGTTGACCCGATTGATAATGGTATCTTTTGCAACATCATTTTTTCTGAGGAAGAGGGGTTCGTCAACCGGATATTTAAAGATGCCAGTCACCTCTTCTTTTCCGTTCCAAACGAAGGAGGTGGGTTCGCCGATATTAGTAGAAATGATTTTCATTCCCTAAAGATAAAAAACCGCCCTGACAAATATCAGGGCGGCTATTGTGATTTTCTGCCGAAAAGTTACTTACGGGGGAACTTTACTTCTCTTTTCATTTTATTGAAAATGCAGATAATCACTTGATATATAAACTATTGAAATGATTTTATTTTCGTTTTTCGGATCTTTTGATCAATGGTTTAAACTCTATAGCGTGAAGAAAAAGAATATTTTCGTCAATATTTTAAAAATCACAAATCGACTCGTTGCCATTATGCTTTACAGATTTAGGTTCTCCTTTTTTTGCTATAACTAAGACCATTTTGCCATTCGCATCTCGGCTCATGGCCAAGCCATCCGTTGTCGATGTGAAATTGTAGTCATTGCTAATTTTACGAAAAGGAAGACGTTCACCAGGGGACAAAACTACCTACCAAACCCTGATGTTTTCATTTTCGAATAAAAGCTTCTGACCTAGTGACTCGCTTATTTCTTTCCTTTTAAGTTCGCTCAGTCTAATGGAGTCCCAGGAATCGAAATTTCCAACTGCATTTACTTCGATACATTTCAAAGGCTATCTTCTATTTTCAAGTTGACTATATATTATCCGTACAGCGATGAGAATTAAAATAATTAGAACTAATAAATCATATGCAATGTCATGCTCTTTTGCAAAAAATTATAAGCTAAAAAGTTGATATTCCCAGAGTATGAATAAACCCCACAGAATGGTCAAGAAAATCCAAGCTTCTTTATCCAATGTTTTCATAGACTATTTTCTTCTACGATTTTTTAGATTCATCAAAAGTATTTATTGAGTTGACAAACAATATATTGAACCCTATCGGCCTTGATTATTTTGGTGTGCAAATATTGTAAAAGTACCTGGGTTTTGTCTATAAATTGAGGCACGAAGAAGTTCTGATTTCAGAATTTAGAACCGAAAAGGAGTTATTTGAGGGTTTAGGAGGTATTTTTAAGGAATTAGTACCCATTGCGGATCCCAATTTTCATACAAAGAATTGCAAAAGACAATTTGAAGTCATGCTATTACATTTTCTTTGTACTTCGATGGAGTTGTACCGGTAAACTTTTTGAAAGCCGAATAGAAAGCGCTCTTACTATGAAACCCAGCCTCTTTGCCAATTCCTTCGATGCTTAAGTTTTCCATTTTCTTTTTTGTTAAGAGTGATATGGCTTTTTCGATACGGAATTGGTTCACATAAGAATTGAAGTTTTGTTTACTATTGCTGTTGATAGCAATCGATACAGATTTTGGATGTCCATTTATTCCTTCGGCAAGATCCATAATGGTCAGATCGGGATTCATAAAACTTTCAGTGCGTGTCATATGATTCTCTATTTTCATCATAAGACCTTCCAACTTCTTCGGCGCGATGGTAGCCGATAGTTTTTGCTCAATGGGTTTATTTTGGGAATCACCGGAGAACCCCGCATTAGTTAATATAGAGAGTACATTGCGTTGAACAATTCCAAAATAAGATAACCAATAAATGGCAATTAAATCCAATGCTGCTAAGTAAACTTTATAATGAGACAGTATGGCGTAACCATAGGTTAGAATATGGGAAATTATGGATATAGATAAAAGATAGATAAGAAAAATGCGGGCCCATTGTAATTCTTTATAAGTAATAAAAGAGTATGTGTTTTGAACCTCTATTCTATGTCTATAGAGTAAGCGTAAATTCCAGATGCCTATAATCCAAGAATAAAAATCCGCCAATTCCCAAAATAAAAGACTGAACAATTCACTATTGGCAATAACTTGTTTAGTATCATAGGGAAGAAAAAAAACAACTATTTGAATAGAGAAGGCTATTATACCGGGATAAAGCAACCAATATTTGGTCTTAACATTAGAAAGTATTGAAACTTGTTGGGTGTAGAGAAAGAACAAGGGGAAAATTAACCATGAGAAATTGAAGGGTAAAAGAAATAAATTGGGGCTAAATATGAATGAATTAGGGTTGTCGAAAATAAATACTATTAATTGAAGCGAGTAGAATATTAGAAAAAGACCGAGAAAAAAAGTGCTTCTATATTTTCGCTTGTTTATAATAACAAGTAAAATACCCAAGGTTACACCTTGTATGAATCCGAACAAATCTATTATGGGCTGAAAATTCAAGTTCAGATTACCCTCCATGATATAGCTCCCTTTTATTTAGGTAATATACATAAGATTTCTTGCGTTGAAAAGTTTTAAAAAATAAGTGTCAAAAAAGATTTAATAGCGCTTTTTTTACAAAAAATAAAAAACCAGAGCTTACACCCTGGTTTTTTAATCCTATAAATTTTTGCTCTTTAAAGTAATAATGGTGATTCTATTCTTCCTTGTCTAGTTTCTTTGTAATAAAGAAACCTGTCAAAAGACCTACACCGGCCATTAAGAAAATACTGCCTGGATAAGCTACATCGTCATCAACACCGAGGGAGTATTCCATAAATGAACCGATAAATATTGCTAGACCAATACCCATCAGTAACAAAGCCAAATTTAGTATAAAGACTTTCCAAACGGGTGCCGCTCCTTTGGGCCTTCCTTGAACAAAAATGCTCGCTTCAGCCCCTTTCTCAATTAACGCCATGCGTTCTTTGTTTCTTGTGGTGAAATAAAGATATAGTGTTGCAAATAAGAAAATAAAAAAGCTAATAGGTATTAAGATTGCTGCTGCCATGTGATTGTTTTTTAATTGATTAATAAACTCGTTCACCATATATGACGGTGATTATTTTGAACAGGTTACACAAAAAAGGTTTTTTATGAAAAAATCGGTAACCCTATTTGTAATTTGTACGTCATATATAGCAGATGAGCCTCGACCTAGACCAAAGTTATATTGATAAAGCCGTCACTGGGGATACCCATGCCTTTGCGGTTTTGGTAAATCGTTATAAGTACATGGTCTTTACCTTGGCGATGAAAGTATTAAAAAATAGGGAAGAGGCCGAAGAGGTGTCACAAGATGTATTTGTGAAAATGTATCAAGCATTGCAGACTTTTAAGGGAGATTCTAAATTTTCGACCTGGTTGTACAAAATAGCATATCATCGAAGTTTGGACTATTTAAAAAAGCAAGGAAGAAATTTAACCACTACTTCATTAGACGAATTTACCGAACAGCAGATACCGTCGCTTGAAAATACCTTAGCTGTATTGGAAGCTAAAGAGCGCAAAACAATGTTGAAAAATGCGATGAACCAATTACAGGAAGAAGATAGTATAGTACTAACCTTGCATTATTTTGAAGAACTGTCTTTAAAGGAAATCTCGAAAATTATCGGAGTAGAGGCCAATACGGTAAAAGTCCGATTGTTTAGAAGCAGAAAAAGGTTGGCGGCTATATTAAAAAACAGTTTGGAACCGGAAATGATAAGAAGTTATGGAAGAAAATAAGGAGAAGGAACTGGATATTTTCGTAAAAAGAGTCGTTGATGAAATCGGGTTGGAACAGCCTTCCATCGATTTTACAAAATCCGTACTTTCAAAAATTCAATCGGAAACCAAAAAAAGTGCTATTAGCTACAAACCTTTGATTTCAAAATCGGCTTGGGTGGTTTTGGCAACTATCGTTTTTGGAATATTTTTGTATGTTATTTTTGGAAACCCCCGAATGGAAATCAATTCGCCCGCCTTTTCAGTATTGAACAAATTGGCAGCGTTTGACTTTTCTGTCGAAATCCCCTACCGATCAGTTTCCAATATTTATGTATACGGGTTTTTGGGACTTACTTTTTTTATGGGGATTCAAATTTTCGTTTTGAAACATCATTTCGATAAGCGTTATAGCCTGAATTGATGGTGTTTTAAAGCTATTTTTGATAATGCGCCGCCTGTTTCATAAAGAAGTTGAGGGTCATTTCATAAAAATTCTTACATTTAACCCCAATGGCCTTACTAACTTTTCTTTTGTTCACAGGTTTCGTAGCCTTCTACGCAACTTGGAAATTACGACGTGATAAGCTCGATACCCGTGATGGTTATTTTTTAGGAGGTCGCTCTTTGACAGGTATCGTGATTGCCGGATCGCTTTTACTAACAAATATTTCTACCGAACATCTGGTGGGCCTTAATGGTTCTGCCTATCGCAACGGCGCAATTATTATCGCGTGGGAGGTTACGTCTGCCATAGCCTTGGTAATCGCTGCCTTATATTTTGCCCCCCGCTATCTTAAAATGGGATTGACCACCATACCCGAATTTCTTGAAAAAAGATTCGATGGGTTAACCCGTACCCTGGTGGCTGTACTTTTGATTTTTTCTTTTGTAGCGACCTTACTTCCAATTGTTCTGTACACAGGCGCACTGAATATTGAAGCTATTTTTGAAATTTCAGACTTGTTGGGCGTAAATCAACAACAAGGTATTTGGATAACGATTTTAGTGGTAGGAGTTATTGGAGCGGTCTACGCTATATTTGGGGGACTAAAAATGGTAGCCTATACCGATACCATAAACGGATTCGGATTACTCGTAGCCGGATTACTCGTGCCTATTTTGGCTTTATTGGCAATCGGTGATGGTAATCTTTTCGAGGGTTTTGGAAAGGTTTTTGAAAACAGTCCTGAAAAATTTAATGTCATCAGTAAAGAATCAGGTGTGGGCGAGGGGGCGCGTACGGCCATTCTTCCTTTTGAAGTTCTATTCACGGGCTTTTTACTCAATCAAATCTATTTTTGGACGATGCACCAATCCATCATCCAGCGGGTCTTGGGTGCGGTCAATTTGAAGGAGGCACAAAAAGGCCTGCTCTTTACCGGACTTTTGAAAATCTTGGTGCCTCTGGTTGTGGTTTTGCCCGGGTTGATCGGCTTTTATTATTTTGGGGAAAGTCTATACGATAACCCTGATAGTGTTTATCCTCTTTTAGTAAAAAAAGTACTACCGCTATGGCTTACCGGGTTTTTTGTCGCGGTAATGATGGGTGCTATTTTAAGCACATTCAATAGTGCCTTAAACAGTGCTGCAACGGTATTCAGTCTTGGCATTTTTAAAAGATACATCAATAAGGATGCAAGCGAAAAAAAACTGGTGGGAATCGGAAAATGGACCTCGGCGCTTTTGGCCGTATTTGCCATCGGTATTGCGCCCTTTGTGGCCAACGCCCCAGAAGGTCTCTATCAATTATTGCAACAACTTAACGGAATATTCTTTATTCCTATTTTCAGTGTTATCATTGCCGGCTTTCTGTTTCCAAGGGTTTCGGCGGGAGGAGCCAAAATCGGTTTGATTTTCGGTCTTGTATTCTATATTGTTATGGACCATGTAATTCAGGTCAATCTCCATTTTATACACATTTGGGGTATCGAATTCGTATTGAACATACTCGTGATGCACTTGGCGTCCGCATTTATGGAAAGAGAGGAGAAATTTGTTATGGTAGATGCCGGAATACTGGATTTAAAACCTTGGAAATATGCCAAGCACTTCAGCGTATTTTTAATTCTTTTTGCGATAATTTTGTATATTGTACTCGGAAACGTATAGCTTTGTTAGACATAGGTTTACATACGACCACTTTGGCAATTTTCAGTACCCAGTATTCGATGCCAGAGTAACTTACATTTTAGAATTATCAGCCTGCGGGAAGTCGAATGGCTGATTTGAATATTATCTTATGGAAGCAAAAACGTTCAGAAACTACGACGCGGTAGATGTGTCGGCAGCAGTAAAAGAGCACTATCGTAAAATGCGTAAGAACCAAACGGTCGATTACGTAAAAAGAATGCATAAGAAATACTTAGATTTTGATAAGCCTATGCCACTTTTTGAGGCTATGGCACATCTTAACGACTTGATCGATGTCAGCGACCCCGATCTTGATTTGCCCAACGTACAGCACCTGATTCAAAGTGCCGAGGCCATTCGAGCGGAAGGTCGCCCTGATTGGATGCAATTGACCGGCCTTATTCATGATTTGGGTAAAGTCATGTTCCTTTGGGGAAGTGACGAAGATGGTACCAGTCAAAACGAGCAGTGGGGCACTGTCGGTGACGTTTTTGTAGTTGGTTGTGATTTGCCCGATAGCTGTGTGTATCCCGAATTCAATGAAACGAATCCTGATATGCAAGATGAACGCTACAACACTACCACCGGAATTTATGAAAAAGGCTGTGGATTGGACAATCTAAATTTGGCTTGGGGCCACGACGAATATCTATATCGCGTACTTAACAACCATGCTGAAAATAAACTTCCCGAGGAGGCAATGGTGATGATTCGGTACCATTCTTTTTATCCATGGCATTCACGTGGAAGCTATACTGAATTGCTGAGTGAGAAAGATGAAGAATATCTAAAAATCATCAAAGACTTCAACAAATACGACCTCTACACTAAGAGCCAAAAAATCTATGACCTCGAAGACGTTCGGGGCTATTATCAGCCCATAGCGGAGAAGTATTTGGGTAGCGGACCTATTTATTGGTAGCTTTTCTTTTTAGCACAAAAGCACTTTAACCCTACTTTCGTCGGCCTTATAAATGGCTTCCAAGACTTTCATGGCCTTACGGCCTTCCTAGCCCAAAGTATGCCGTTGAAGTTCCTTGATATCAAGATTCTAGTAAATATAGGGCGGCAGTATCAGAATTTATTAGGAAAAATAGTTGATTCAAGATTTTATGGCATATTATGGTAGATATTAACATCATGAATTGAGAAAAATAAACACGTAAAAAAATGAAAAGAAGAAAATTTTTGACCCAAAGTGCTTTGGGCGTAGCTTCAATTGGATTTTTATCGTCATATACGGATTCGTTAAATGCATCACCTGCCAGCATGGTAACACAGCCCATTGGTTTTCAATCGTACGTGCTACGCGAAGCTATCGGAAAAGACATCACCGGAACACTGAATGAAATGGTGGGCATGGGTTATCAATATGTCGAAATGTGTTCGCCGAAAGGTTATTTGGGGGCTTTTGAACCGCTTGCCAAATATTCGGGAAAAGAACTCAAAAAAATTATCGTCGATACCGGTATTAAGTGCAATAGCAGCCATTTCACATGGAAGGAAATGAATAAAGACCTTGATGAACGTATCGAATTCGCCAACGAAATGGGCCTCGAACATTTTGTCGCCTCGGCCGGCCTACATTCCGAGACGCTTGATGAACTCAAAGAGAAATGCGCCAAAATGAATATCATGGGCGAGAAAATCAAAAAAGCCGGAATGATTGCCGCCTTTCATAACCACGATGCCGAATTTAAAACGAAATTTGACGGTAAAATTGAATATGACATTATTTTAGAAGAGCTTGATCCTGAAGTGGTAAAGATGCAATTTCAAACACAGGTTATTGTTTTAGGATATAAAGGTTCGACTTATTTTAAAAAGTTTCCCGGTCGATTTATTTCTACACACATGCAAGATTATGACCCCAACGACACTACGAAAGAAATCGCTCTAGGTCAAGGCATATCTGATTGGAAGGACTTCTTTGGGGCTTCGAAAGTAGGAGGTATTCAAGTGGCCTACGTCGAAATGGAATCGAACCCAGGTACTCTGAAAGATAGTATTACCTTTTTGAAGAATCTTTGATTTAACGTTACTTTACAATAATTATAAACCTTAACTGAGAAGTATTTGGGTGTTGGGACTATTTATTGATAATTTGGCAAAGTAGTATCGAAAGGAACCGCAACTCCAGGATAACGCTGATCGGCTTCCAGTGCCATTTTGGTTTTTCTTCGATAATAGATATTTCGACCGTGGCTTCACCAACGTTTTCCAAGGCGTGAATCATTTCATTCTCTGTGCAATCCCAAAAGAACCTATCTCCTTTGTTAAAACGAAGGAGCGTAGCACTACCTTCGACATTACCGGAAACAAGTAAGCCATCGGTCAGGCTAGTACAGCTATAGTTACTTGTGTGTCGCCGAAATGGTTCCGACGGCCGAAGTAAAATACTCCAAGCTCTGATTTCATCATTTTCATAGAACAGCTCTCCGATAGCCTTCCTGAACTTTCCATTTTTGATTTCCGCCAGCTCGATCTTGTCCCAAGAATCAAAATTGCCTTTATGGTTGAGTTCTGTAACCGTTATTTTTTTACTCTTATTAAACTATTTGTGTACACGAGCGTATGAGAAGGTAATAAAGCTTCTATAATAGCTGTCGGTTAGTTTAGATAGTACTTTTTATAAACACAGAAACTATTGATAATATGATAAATACAATATGGTGTACGGTTTAATCGTGTTTATAGGATATAAAAAAACCGCTCCAACTGCGGAGCGGTGTTAACTTTTAATCCAAATACCTTAAAAAGATAAAATCCGACTATTCTTCATCAGGCTTAGGTCCCGCTTTGGATGTCAGTGCAGGCCCTGCTTTGGATGTGAGCGAAGGTCCTGCTTTGGATGTGAGCGAAGGTCCCGCCTTGGATGTGAGCGAAGGTCCCGCCTTGGATGTGAGCGAAGGTCCCGCTTTGGATGTGAGCGAAGGTCCCGCTTTGGATGT
>CAZRIE010000108.1:0-14489 GCA_964600075.1 uncultured Flavobacteriaceae bacterium | reverse complement strand
ATTACTACCGATGCTCCAAGGCCATAGGCCATGTTAAATAATTTCTTTGTTGATTTTGACTGTGCCATAATTTAAAATTTAATATGAAATTTAATGTTAATAAAAGATTTGGTTTATTGTTTGATTTTTTTCCTGCCTCCCGATAGCTATAGGGAAATTGGATGGTGTATTTGAATATTTGTATTTACGATTGCCGACTCCAATTTAGTTCTTTATGTTAAAAGCAGGCGCTACGTTAACTTTTTAATAGTAAGATTAAAAGAATATTTTTCTGATAGCTTACCCTTCCTTATCCTATTGTGTCGAATCTTCTTCACCCATATAATCTTGTACGGTTCTGAAACCGACATAACTACGGGCCGAATCGGCATATTCGTAATCTCTGGTACTTACCTGTAGGAAATAAGCAACATCTTTCCAAGAACCACCGCGGATTACCTTTCTCTCATTTGCGCCATCTCCGCCATTGGGGTTCATTGTAGAAACGAATTCGTAAGATGAAGGATCATAGCTAGAATTTGTCCATTCAGATACATTACCGGCCATGTTATAAAGGTTGAAATCGTTTGGTTCATATGATTTAGCCTCTACGGTATACAAAGCTGCATCGGCAGCATAGTCACCTCGTTGCGGCTTAAAGTTCGCCATAAAACAACCAGTATCACTGATTACGTAAGGCCCACCCCAAGGATAAGTTCCTCCTTCGATACCACCTCGTGCAGCATATTCCCATTCCGCTTCGGTAGGTAACCTGAACTGGTTTACAAATTGCTTTCCACGACTTTTTTGATCATCGTTCTTAAACTTCGTTCTCCAGTTACAAAAAGCCCTTGCCTGGGCCCATGAAACACCGACTACTGGATATTCACTATAGGCATCGTGCCAAAAATAATCGTTATGCATCGGCTCGTTGTATGAATACTCGAAGTCGCGAATCCAAACGGTAGTATCTGGATAGATTTCTAATTCCTCTTGACGGATAAAATCTTTTCTACTACCTGTTTTTGCACGAGCGGCAGCTTCGATATCCATCCAACTATATTTATACTTTAATTTAGTGACATCGATGGTACGTTGTCCATTATATGATTCTTCCTCAGGAATATATAGCGAATCCATAACCTCGGTATAGTATTCATCGGGGTATTCGGATTGGTCCCAGACAAGCTCTTCATCTTTGTTAAGGGAATATCCCTCAAAACCTGTTTCGCCCATACCGGCATAATTATCGAGCATGTATTTGTCGTATGCCGAAAGTTTGGTCGTATCAGCAGCTTTGAATGCGTATTCGCCCACACCGCCATCTTCAGGTCCGAGACCTAATTCATCGGCCAATATGGCCAATCTCGTTCTGGTAATGGAATCTTGTACCCACTCGACGAATTGGCGGTACTCGCTATTCGTGATCTCGGTATCATCCATATAGAACGATCTGACCGTAACGGTCTTTGTTGGTGCGTTAAAAATTTTAGCCTGGTCCTCTTCGGATTTACCCATGATAAATGCGCCCCTTGGAATCAATTCCATTCCATGGGGTTTTTCAGGGTACCATTTTTTTCCTTCGGCCCCGACTAGCTCTCCTTTGGTTTTTGACCCGCAACTGCTGAGCAAAAAAACAAACGCTATAGATGATAACAATAGCTTTTTCATACTTTAGGTTAAATTTCGATTCTGGTTATTAACTGCAAATACTATGATTTATTTCTACACTCTAAAACTGTGATTTGACTAAATTATTGTATTGATGGCAATTATACTTCAATTTTTTTTGGATACTTTATTCTTATACATGACCGATGCCAAAGCCCTCGTATCATAGCCTCCAAAACAAAATTACAATTTAGTTAAAACCTTTTTTGTAAGCCTTTAGCCACCTTTCAGGAATATTTTGGTCGCATGCTTCCAGATAGTCCTTTTTAGTGCATGGTAATAACGCAACTGCATTCGATTTAGTATGAGGGGTTAAAATAGAAGGCACTTCGACCCACCAGCGATCCGTAAGATGACTTTTATAGAAGACCAACTGCTCGGTATCGTTCGGTACATTGTACTTGGTAAAATTCTCGGTATTCTCAATTGGAGACTCCGTTATTCGAAAATTAAAGCCCTCTATGAAATACCAAATTATCTGTGCCATTAGTTGGCATGACTGCATGGTATTCTCCATTTCATAGATACCGAAAACGCTGACCTTATCACTAATACCAGAATACCTAGCAATGGCACAGATTTCCCTGCCCGTGAAACCGTTCGGCGAAAAGTTATTAGATAACCCTATTTCACTCGCCCTAATTGCACGTGCATCCATACTTATCATATGGGCGTTCCGCAAGACAGGTTCTGCCAACGAAATATCGGATCCGAGGTCTCCTAAACGGTAGGCATCGAAGAATAGGCGTTCCATTAAATCGATTTCTTCTTGCGCGTTAAAATAACTTTGATAGCCGATATTAGAAAAATTAAAAAGATTGTTTGGCTTATCGGTAATAATTTTACTCATGTACGAATGTGATGAAATCAGTTCATCATCCATACCGAAATCGAAACGACTATCTACCGCTACCAAATTGACCAAGTCTTTAATACCGTCGAAAGCGCGATATGCCGGATATGTAATATCTTGGGTCGCTCCTATAATGATAGGCACTATACCTCCTTTTAAAAGTGCAGATACGGTTTTTTTTACTACAAAATAGGTGTCTTCGACAGTTGCACCTTCTTCGATATCGCCCATATCGGCAAGTGTAGAGTTCCAATTGCCCAATAAGAGTTTGTAGAGCTGAATACGAATGGCCGATACATCTAGTTTCTCCGGTTTCTTTTCAAAGGCGTTTCTAGATTCTCTCACGCCCAATAGTGCTATTGACGTATTCACAACATCGGGAAGACCATCTCGTCTGGAGTGTATTTTAATGTGTTTGCCCAATGCCTGTGGCGGAAGTAGTTCACAATGGGCCATTACCTTATCTTCGACAGGCACCAAAAAGTCTAATACCATTTAATTTGAAAAGTTATTTAGTTATCGCAGAGAAGCAATACATTGCGTCTCTACGGCTGCACGTTATTTCTTTGCCTTAGGTTTTGCCTTCGCCTTTTTCTTTGGGGCTTTCTTTTCTATCAGGGCCTTCGCTTCTTCCAATGACATTTTACTTGCATCGACCGACTTGGCCAATTCTACCTTTGTTTTACCCTTAATAATGTTATGTCTTCCCCATCGGGCCTTTTCTATTCGAATACCTTCTTCTGTCCAGTTTTGTACCACCTTATCGATTTCCTTTTGCTTTTTGACTTCGATTAGTTCAATAAGATCAGCTTCGGAAAGGTTATCGAAATCGTATTTTTTGTTCACATTGATAAACATACCGTCCCACTTGATAAAGGGGCCAAACCTACCGGTACCCTTGGTGACGCCTTTACTTTCATAGATATAAATAGGGGCATCGGCCTTTTGCTTTTCCTGTATCAACTCGACCGCACGATCAAAATCGACATCGAAGGCACTTTCTCCTTTTTCGAGGGATACAAACTTCTTCCCAAAACGCACATAGGGCCCAAACCTACCCACATTCGCCTCGACTTCTTCACCCTCATAAACGCCCAATTTTCTTGGAAGCTTAAAAAGTTCCATGGCCTCATCATAGGTTATCGTGTTCAATGATTGGTCGGGCAATAGACTAGCGAACTTTGGTTTTTCTTCATCATCAACAGTACCTATCTGTACCATTGGTCCGAAACGGCCCAAACGTACCGCTACTTGCCGCCCTGTTTTCGGATCTTCTCCTAAAACCCTTTCCCCACTTGCACGATCTGCATTTTCTTGAACATCGAGCACGTTCGGGTGAAAATCTTTATAAAAGTCTTTCATCACCTTCTGCCAATCTTCCTCACCTTCGGCGATTTCATCAAAATCTTCTTCGACCTTGGCCGTAAAATTATAGTCCAGAATATTAGCAAAGTGGCTTACCAAGAAATCGTTTACGATTATACCGATATCTGTCGGCACCATTTTGCCTTTATCAGAGCCTATAGTCTCGGTGAGTTTCTTTTCTTGAACGGTTCCGCTCTCCAAAAGCAATTGTATATAATTTCGCTCTGTTCCTTCAATAGTTCCTTTTTCAACATAGCCCCTGTTCTGAATTGTAGAAATCGTTGGTGCATAGGTAGATGGTCTTCCGATACCCAATTCTTCTAATTTCTTTACGAGGGATGCTTCCGTAAAACGGTAGGGTGGTCTAGAGAAACGCTCCGTAGCGGTAATGAAACTATTCTGCAAGGCCTCGCCCACTTTCATTGCTGGAAGCATACCTTCTTGTTCTTCCGATACATCTTCATCATCCAATCCTTCCATATACACTTTAAGGAAACCGTCAAATTTAATGACCTCGCCATTGGCACTAAACTGCTCTGAATGGCTGCTTGCCGCAATCTTTACATTGGTACGTTCTAATTGGGCATCGCTCATTTGTGAGGCAATGGTACGTTTCCAAATCAATTCGTACAATTTCGATTGGTCACGCTCCAACGAAGGTGATTGATTTGTAATATCGGTCGGTCGAATGGCTTCGTGCGCTTCTTGTGCACCTTTTGATTTTCCCTTAAAATTCCGAACTGTGCTATACTTCTCACCATAATTATCGATAATGGCTTCTTTAGTAGCATTGATAGCCTCTCCCGAAAGATTTACACTATCGGTTCTCATATAGGTAATAAGACCCGCTTCGTATAACCTTTGCGCCACTTGCATGGTTCGCCCTACTGAAAAATATAATTTTCTAGACGCTTCTTGTTGCAGCGTAGATGTCGTAAAGGGAGCAGATGGTGATTTTTTTGCAGGTTTTTTATCTAGATGACCAACAGAAAAATCAGATTCTATGTTTTGCTTTAAAAATGCTTCGGCCCCTTCTTTTGACGGAAAGGTTTTGTTCAGTTTTGCCGTAAAGACGCTACCAACTACAGTTTTGAATTCCGCGGATATTCTAAAGGATGCTTGGGCCGTAAACGCTTCGATATCCCGTTCGCGCTCTACAATCAATCGTACGGCAACAGATTGTACTCTACCAGCAGAAAGACCCGGTTTTATTTTTCTCCAAAGTACGGGCGAGAGCTCATACCCTACTAGCCGATCCAAAACCCGGCGTGCCTGTTGGGCATTGACCAGATTGTAATTGATTTCCCTTGGGTTTTCAATGGCCTTTTGGACGGCGGACTTTGTAATAGAGTTAAAAACAATACGTTTGGTCTTGCTTTTATCAAGACCCAACGTCTCAACGAGGTGCCACGAAATTGCCTCCCCCTCTCGGTCTTCATCACTGGCCAACCAAATCGTATCGGCCTTTTTAGCAAGATCCCTTA
Source organism: uncultured Flavobacteriaceae bacterium (assembly GCA_964600075.1). GTDB lineage: Bacteria > Bacteroidota > Bacteroidia > Flavobacteriales > Flavobacteriaceae > CAZRIE01. The sequence goes on along the minus strand of CAZRIE010000108.1, from coordinate 9,137 downwards.
GCTTTTTTACGAGCGCCTTCTTGTCTTTATCGACAATATATTTGGGTTCAAAATTATTCTCGACATCTACCCCAAGCTCTTTGGAAGGCAAATCGGCGATGTGCCCAAAACTGGACTCTACCTTATAATCTTTTCCTAAAAACTTTTCTATCGTCTTTGCCTTTGCAGGTGACTCTACTATTACTAAATTCTTGGCCATTCATGGTTTTTTGATGGAACAAAAGTAATTGAATTTTTTAATTTGGTGCTATACCATATATATATGCATAAAAAAACGCCCCAGTAAACTAGGGCGCTCTAAACGGTTGTATGATACTTTATCTAAGTTCGAAAGTACTTAACAAACGAATGTCGTTGTCAAGATATTCATACTGGTACAGTACCTTATCCCCTATCATCAAAAGGGATTTCTGCAAGGGTATTACGTCGTAAGTAATAATATCTTTAAAGTGATTCAAAAGCTTTAAGTCGTCAACATCACTTTTGTCATAAATTTTTAAACCGGAAGCACCATCGCAGATAAATAGTTTTTCCTCTTTAAAACCTAATCCATAGGGCTCGTCCATTGCATAGAATTTCTTTAGTTCGGGCTTCGACAAATTCGATACATCAACGATGTACAGACCACTCTCAGTACCGCCGCACTGGTTTTCTCCACGTAAGGTAACGTAGGCATAATCTCCATCGACCACAACAGGGTCACACGCCGTACCATGTATGAATTCGGAAACGAATGTAGGTTTGGCAGGCTCTGAAATATCATAAATATACATACCCTGTGTGCCTCCTAAGAAAAGGATATCACCTTGATTGTAAATGGTTTCAATAGTGCCGTTGGTATAGACATCTTCCAATATTTTTGGGTTGTCCAAATCCGAAATATCGAAAATACTGATGCTCGACCACTCGACGGCATAGAGATAATTTTTAACAATCTTGAACCGTGCCAAAGAACCACCCTGTCCCGTATTCGAATCCGAATTAGCAGAAGCAGCATCGGCACTACTAGAATTTAAAAACGTATCGGATTCCAAAGTATTGATACCGAACCTACTCTCAAACTCGGAAACCAGCATACGTTCTGTTTTCACCTCCCAACCAATAAGGGCTTCTTTGCTGGCGTCAAAATCACCATAATCGTAGAAATCGGCCTGGGGCCATTCTACATCCCACCCAACAGTACACCAGAATTGTTGATAAATTGCATCTTCAAGTCTTTGTATCATCTTGATATTATCGATATCAGAAATATCGAGTACTACCAAATCGCCATAACTATCGGCAAACAAGCGATCATCTTTTATAGAAATGTCATAATTGCCCTCTAGCTTTATAAAAGAGATGTTCTCTGGAGCTTCGGGGTTACTATTATCTATAACATGAAATCCTCGATTGACGTCGTTTACAAAAACATAGTTCTTATAGGCATATATTTTTCCGGAGTTCTCTATTGGTATGGGTTCCGATACGTCTACAGCTTCCTCCTTGAATTCGAACAAATCCGTCTTTAAAGGGGTCGCAATCAGATATTCGCCATAAATACCATCAACATTATCATCTTGGTCTTCTGAACATGACACCAAAGTAATAGCGGCTGCGACCAATAAAAGAAAAATATTCTTTTTCATAATTTCAATTTTTATTGGGTTGTTTCCATTAAGATGCATTTTCTTATATGGAGTTGCGTCCGATCTAAAGAAATTATGAAAGATGCTCAGACATTCTCTGGAGATCCTACACCATCCATATATATGTAATATACTGGAATTCTCGCCAGCATAGCCGTAAATAATATACCGACCAAACAAAGAATCAAACCCAACTCGGCAAGAAGTCCCATAACGATTAGCAACCCGAAAATGACCAACCAGTTCTTGTTGCCCAGTTGAAAACTTGCCTTTACCATTTCCTTAGGACTCAATTCTTCGTTAAAAGCAAAAAAAGCCGGTATCAAAGAAATCGGAACGACAACATAAAAAAGCCCTACACCACAGAGCAACATGCCCACAATCGAAAGGCCGAAAACAAATAGGCCCAAGATTAGGCTTTTCTTCCACCGCCCATTTTTGAGATAGAAAAAATAATCATCGGCTTCAGTACTGCCCATATCCTTCAACTTGCATATTCTTAGAAACGCGGCATTCAGCGCTATGGATATAGTTAGTATCCCAAACAATAGAATAGGAAATAATACGGCCATAGCGATTGCCAATGCCAGACTTATTTCTTCTGATTTCAACATTTCGGGATCGGTTATACCCGCGGCAATCAAGGGTATATAAAAGAGGATATAAAGAGGAAGGATCAATACAAAAGTCAGTAGAAGTGTCAAAAAGCCCTGTAACCAGACTTTTTTGAACAACTCTATCGACCGGCTAAAGATGCTTCCGAAATCTAACAGATTGCTTTGCGCAATTTTTGTAGTTAGGTCTTGTAAATGCATGTTGCTAGGTTTTCCACTAAAATAATGAGAATTATTTTACCGTAAATCTTTAAAATACTATTAAAATTTACTGTCACTTTGTCATAAAATCGTTTTAAGCCCTATATTTACGGCCCGTAATTTTACGGAGGAATTGCTTGATATGGAAAAAACAATCGACGAATCGCTTCAGGGTACTACCCTATCGTTGGAGAAAAAAAACGTTAATGGCCGAAAGCTATATATAGAAAGCTACGGTTGTCAGATGAATTTTTCCGATAGTGAGATTGTGGCGTCCATCTTGGCAAATGAAGGTTTCATTACGACCCAAGAACTGAAAGAGGCCGACCTGGTTCTGGTCAATACCTGTTCTATCCGAGAAAAAGCAGAACTGACCGTTCGCAAACGGCTTGAAAAATTCAATGCCATTAAGAAAGATCGCCCGCATATGAAAGTGGGTGTTTTAGGTTGCATGGCGGAACGCTTGAAGCACAAATTTCTTGAGGAAGAAAAAATTGTAGACATGGTCGTGGGTCCAGACGCCTATAAAGATTTACCAAACCTCATTCAAGAAATCGACGAAGGCCGAAATGCCGTAAACGTTATCCTTTCCAAAGATGAAACCTATGGCGATGTTGCGCCAGTTCGATTGAATTCAAACGGTGTGACCGCACTTGTTTCCATTACGCGGGGCTGTGATAATATGTGCACGTTCTGCGTAGTACCTTTTACGAGAGGCCGTGAGCGTAGTCGGGATCCGAAGTCTATCTTAGACGAGGTAAACGATCTGTGGGAGAAAGGTTTTAAGGAAATCACCTTACTCGGCCAGAATGTAGACAGTTATTTATGGTACGGTGGCGGATTGAAGAAAAACTTCGAAAAGGCTTCTGAAATGCAAAAGGCCACAGCAATGGACTTTTCACAACTTTTGGAAAGGGTCGCTTTGGCACAACCTCAAATGCGTATTCGTTTTTCAACATCCAATCCACAGGATATGACCTTAGATGTCATTCGCACCATGGCCAAACACAAAAATATTTGCGATTATATACATCTGCCGGTACAGAGTGGAAGCAATCGTATCTTAAAAGCCATGAACCGGTTGCACACCCGAGAGGAATATTTTGAATTGATCGACAATGTCCGAAAAATTATTCCGGGTTGCGCCATTTCACAAGATATGATAACAGGCTTTCCTACGGAGACCGATCGCGACCATCAAGATACCTTGTCGTTAATGAAATATGTGAAATATGACTATGGGTTCATGTTCGCGTATTCAGAACGACCGGGAACGCTTGCCGAACGAAAATTTGAAGATGACGTTCCTGCGGAAATTAAAAAAAGAAGGCTATCTGAAATCATTGCCCTGCAGCGCGAACATTGTCAAGAACGTACCGAGCAGCATCTGGGCAAAATACAAGAAGTCTTAGTCGAGGGCACGTCAAAAAAATCAGATGAATATTGGATGGGCCGCAACTCACAGAACACCGTAGCTGTATTTCCGAAGGAAGATTATAAGGTAGGGGATTTTGTGATGGTACAGATGAATAGCTGCACATCGGCCACTTTGATCGGGCAGGCGATTAGTAGTAGTCAGTAAAATATTAATCAATAATTAGTAACTGATAATTCTACTCTTTTTGTAGGATATAGTCAATCTAAAACAGATTCCCGTCGCAGGTTATCCTGAACGGAGCCTAAGAGCGGGAAAGACAATAAATATGGAGCATGTTCAAGCTATAAAACAACGTTTCGAGCTTATCGGAAATGACCCGAAGCTTAACCGTGCCATTGAAAAGGCGGTTCAAGTCGCGCCGACCGATATTTCAGTCTTGGTGACAGGAGAAAGTGGGGTCGGTAAAGAGGCCATCCCGAAAATAATCCATTCGCTTTCACATCGGAAACATGCGAAATACATTGCGGTAAACTGTGGGGCTATTCCCGAAGGCACCATTGACAGTGAACTTTTCGGGCATGAAAAAGGAGCCTTTACAGGAGCGACACAGACCCGTAGTGGTTATTTTGAAGTTGCCGATGGCGGCACCATTTTTCTTGATGAAGTGGGTGAACTACCCTTGACCACCCAAGTGCGTTTGCTTCGGGTACTGGAAAACGGGGAGTTTTTAAAAGTAGGGTCCTCACAAGTACAGAAGACCAATGTACGAATCGTGGCCGCGACAAACATCAATATGTTCGAGGCCATCAAAAAGGAAAAATTCAGAGAAGACCTTTACTACAGATTGAGTACTGTCGAGATTCATATACCGCCTCTGCGAGAGCGCCAAGACGATATTCACCTGTTGTTTCGCAAGTTTGCCTCCGATTTCGGTCAGAAATACAAAATGCCCACTATCCGTTTGGCAGACGATGCCGTTCAACTACTATTAAAATATCGTTGGCCGGGCAACATCCGCCAGCTTCGAAACATTGCCGAACAAATATCGGTACTCGAAAAAAGTCGAAACATTTCTTGGTCGACCTTAAATGCTTACCTCCCCAATGCCAATAGTTCTAACTTACCGGCAGTTATTGGGCAGAAAAAAGCCGAGAGCGATTTCAGCAATGAAAGAGAGATTCTTTACAAAGTACTTTTCGATATGAAAAGAGACCTCAATGATTTGAAGAAATTGACATTGGAGCTCATGAAGAACAACGATGGCGATAAAGTTCAGGAAGAGAACGAAGGCCTTATTCGAAAAATTTACGGTGAAAACGGTGAGGCATTGCAAGAAGATGAACGTACCTCGATGGAAGTATTACGTTTGCCAGAGCCACAAATGGAACAGCCCCCGACTAGGTCTCAAATTGAGGATAAGTATCATTTTGCCGAAGAAATCGAGGAAGAAGAAACGTTATCTTTACAGGAAAAGGAAGTCGAACTCATTAAAAAATCATTAGACCGAAATCGTGGTAAACGAAAAGCGGCTGCGGCCGAACTTGGTATTTCAGAACGAACATTGTATCGTAAGATAAAACAATACGACCTATAAAACTAGTTTCTAGTTTCAGGTTGCTACTGCAAACATAGAAACGTTTAAATGACAAAGGATTGAAGAGATTTAATAAGCTGGTTTTTGTTCTAACACCCCTTTATCTGCTATCCGGTTGTGGAGTCTACAATTTTACCGGTGGAAATGTCGGCACGGCTACCACCTATGCGGTACCTTATTTTCAGAATTATGCTACACAAAGTCCTGGATCTACTTTTGAACCAGGGCTTGACCGCGATTTCACGTTAGCGCTTCAAGATCGCATCTTGAACCAGACAAGTCTCGATTTAGGCAACTCAAACACTGATTTATTGTACGAAGGTGAAATTGTTGAGTTCCGTATTTCCCCTATGAGTGCAACTGCACAGCAGACAGCCGCACAGAACCGTTTATCTATGGCCGTAAATGTCCGTTTTTATAATAAGACCAAAGAAGACGCCGATTTTGAACAGCGTTTTTCGTTTTTTTACGATTACCCTGCAAATGCCCAGCTTTCCATGGTTAAAGACGAAGCCCTGGAGATCATTTTCGAACGGATTACCCAAGATATTTTCAACGCCTCCCTAGCGGATTGGTAAGAAGGAAGTGGCGAAATAGGAGGAACGAGATTAGAAGCACAAGGTTTAAAAAAATGAAAAATAATAGAATAAAGACTTTTGAACTTTTTGAAAATTCAGCGGTATTGGTTCTAGTTTCTTGAGTCTCATTTAGCATGAACGTAAAAGATTTTACATATCTCCTTCAACATCCCAACAAGGTAGTTTCGCCTGTGCAGACCAAACAATTGGAAGATGTACTAGATGAATACCCTTATTTTCAGGCTGTACGGGCCCTACATCTGAAGGGTCTAAAAAACCTGAACAGTTTCAAATACAACAATGCTTTAAAGGTTACGGCGGCGTACACGGCAGACCGTGACGTGCTTTTTGATTTTATAACCTCCGAAGAATTTTTACAAAATACAATTGCCGATACTATTTTGGGCAAGACCACGACCCTAATCGATACCGAAATTGTTTCAGAAGAGGTCATTGTCCAAAAAAGCAGTGTTTCTATAGCCCAGATTGGTGTCGACAAAACACTTTTGCTTTCCAAAGCAGAGGCCGAAACCATTTTGGACCCCAAACTTTTTACCCCAAAAGACCCCAATGTGGATAAGGAGATTACTACCTCAAAAACGAAAGCCGAAGAAGACCTTAAACTTGGACAGCCTTTGCCTTTTACGAAAAAAGAAAAAAATTCTTTCGTAGAATGGCTAAAGCTCGCTTCGTTCAAATCGGTGGAGCGAACCAAAAGGGAGTCTGCGAAAAGAGAAGATATACTCAAAGAAATCGAGTTTCCTTTGGAGGAGGATATCCTCAAAAAGAAAAAATTCGAACTTATAGATAAATTTATTACCGAAAACCCGAAGATAAAACCCCACAAAAATTCACCGAAAGTAGTTATTGAAGACTCGGTCAAATTCAATAAAAAGGAGTTGATGACAGAGACTTTGGCTAAGGTATATTTGGAACAAAAAAAGTATAAGAAAGCCATACAGGCCTACAAAATTTTAAGTTTGAAATATCCGGAAAAAAGTGGTTTCTTTGCAGACCGAATTAAAGCGGTAGAAAAAATTCAACAAGAAAACAAGTAGAAGTAATGAATACGTTTACCATATTTTTAATCCTAATAATCATCGTTTGCTTTCTTTTGGTTTTGGTCATTATGGTCCAGAACCCAAAAGGTGGCGGATTATCCTCTTCCTTTGGCGGCGGTGGAAGTCAAATAGTTGGTGGTGTCAAAAAAACAGGGGATTTTTTAGATAAAAGCACTTGGACTTTATCTATTCTACTTGTCGTATTGATTTTGGCCTCCAATGTAGCCTTAAAAGGAAATTTTGGAGATAGCGATTCAAAATTGCTAAACGGTGATGATATAGAAACCACAGTTCCCGAAACATTACCGGAAGCACTTCCTGAAGAAGTGCCAGCAGCGGCAACAAGTCCGTCGGATAGTCTTTAATATCATAAAAAATATAACAAAATGCCAGCCCAAATGACAAGCTGGCATTTTTTTTTTAACAAAGTGTCAGTTTTACTGTAATGGCATAATTTCTGCCCACTAGGAAACTAGAATATTAATTTTTCAAACTAAAAACTATAAATATGGCAAAAGTCAACATTAAACCATTGGCCGATAGGGTACTTATCGAACCTATGGCTGCTGAAACCAAAACTGCGTCTGGCATCTACATTCCTGACACGGCAAAAGAAAAACCACAACAAGGTAAAATCGTTGCTGTCGGACCAGGAACAAAAGACGAAAAGGTAACCGTAAAAATCGGTGACAAAGTGCTTTACGGCAAATATGCAGGTACCGAACTCAAACTTGAGGGCGTAGACTACCTGATGATGCGCGAAAGTGATGTTCTAGCAATCATCTAAAATATTTTTTGTCATTCCCGTGAAGACGGGAATCCAATCAACAAACACTAAAGAATCATTAAACAGCTTCCCGCAATCTCGGGAATAAAAAATACTAATCATTTATTATGGCAAAAGATATAAAATTTGATATCGACGCACGCGATGGCCTCAGAAGAGGTGTCGATGCGTTGGCAAATGCAGTTAAAGTAACCTTGGGACCCAAGGGAAGAAACGTAATTATCAGCAAATCTTTTGGCGCGCCTCAAGTGACCAAAGATGGTGTAACCGTAGCCAAAGAAATAGAATTGGCAGACCCACTTGAGAACATGGGTGCACAGATGGTGAAAGAAGTAGCGTCAAAAACTAATGACCTCGCCGGTGATGGTACAACTACAGCAACAGTTTTAGCCCAGTCTATCGTTAAAGAAGGCTTGAAAAACGTAGCCGCAGGCGCCAACCCAATGGATTTGAAAAGAGGTATCGACAAAGCTGTCGCGGCCATCGTTGAAAACCTTGGAAAGCAAGCTAAGAAAGTTGGGGATTCTTCAGAAAAAATTACTCAAGTAGCGGCAATTTCATCTAATAATGATGAAAACATTGGTGCCCTTATATCCGAAGCGTTCGGTAAAGTTGGCAAAGAAGGTGTCATTACCGTTGAAGAAGCCAAAGGAACCGATACTTATGTCGATGTTGTTGAAGGAATGCAGTTCGACCGCGGATACCTTTCTCCGTATTTCGTGACCGATTCTGAAAAGATGACGGCTGATTTAGAGAATCCGTACATTCTTTTATTTGATAAGAAGATTTCCGCGATGAAAGACCTGCTTCCTGTATTGGAGCCAGTAGCACAATCAGGTAAACCTTTATTGATTATTGCTGAAGACGTTGATGGTGAGGCCTTGGCTACTTTGGTAGTTAATAAATTGCGAGGCTCTTTAAAAATCGCTGCTGTAAAAGCACCTGGTTTTGGAGACAGAAGAAAAGCAATGTTGGAAGATATCGCCATCTTGACTAAAGGTACCGTTATCTCTGAAGAAAGAGGTTTCTCTTTAGACAATACGACTGTCGATATGTTGGGAACTTGTGAAAAAGTGACCATCGATAAAGACAATACGGTTATCGTGAACGGCGGTGGTGTTCAGAAAGATATCAAGGCGCGTGTCAATCAGATAAAATCTCAAATCGAGACTACTACTTCTGATTACGACAAAGAAAAACTACAAGAGCGCTTGGCCAAATTAGCCGGGGGTGTAGCTGTTCTTTATGTTGGTGCTGCTTCAGAAGTTGAAATGAAAGAAAAGAAAGATCGTGTCG
>CAZRIE010000107.1:0-14733 GCA_964600075.1 uncultured Flavobacteriaceae bacterium | reverse complement strand
GAAACCAGAAACCAGAGATTCGAAATCTTACGTTATCGCTGACTTCTGTTTTCCCACTTTACGTCGCTAAGAATGGAACTTTTGAGGCCAATAAAAAAATACCACCGTTCGTATGTTCCAAAAGGCGTCCAACTAAAGTTCATTCTAAAACTTTTGAGGTCGCGCTCAAAGCGCAATTGTGTCAACGTCCACCCTTTATTCTTAAAATCATAACCCGAAGACCCGCCGACTTTCCATCTCGGGGAGAGTTCGATATCCCCCGTGAACATAAGCGAGTGACTGCTGAACTGGCTTTGGCGAGCTGAATTGATATAACTTGCGGAATATGCCAGTCGAAAATTCCAAGGTATTCTTGCGGCGTATGGTGGGTTTTCGATGTCCCCGTCTTTATTATTTTCATCACCCGGTACACGGCGGTCAAAATTATCTGCCTTACCAAATAAATCATCATCACGACCCCCACTTTGGGCCACGTAGTCATACGCGCCGGGCTCTTTTTCTTCTTCTTCTTCTTCTCCTTCTTTCTTTCCAAAGGTTTCACTGTCAATGGAATAGCCAATATTGATATTAGCCTGGGTCAAACGAAAAAGGCTTCCGCCATTGTCAATATTAAATTTTTCTATGCGTCTTCCATTGTTGTCGAGGGCATAAGGATCTAAGCTAGCGGAGAAGTTGATGGTCATTTTATTGTCTAAGACATTGGTACCTCCATTTATCCGCAAAGGGCTCAGTTTTAGTGAATCCGACTCAAAATTATAACCAGTGGAAAGATTGAAATTACTAAGAATGGGCACTTTTTTTGGTTCTAGGGCCGTTGAATCCTTATCTGTCACCTTAGCTTCAAGCGTATTGGCCAACGAAAAGCTTAGACTGTTCGATTTGCCCAAACTAGGTGCTCCGTTCAATGTGCCTTGAAAGCGGCTATATTGCACCAGTTCGCCCGTATCGCTATTTAAGTATTCATCATAAAACTGGTCAAAAGAAGGGGCATATCCATAGCTTAAAGAAGGCCGCATAACATGTCTTATGGCCTGTATTTTTTTGTCTTCTCCAAAATTAAAAGTTCCATATACTGTAGTGCCGATACTGGCGCTCATATTGTATTTGTTGTAACGATCGAAACCTGGCACGGTATCTCTAACGACCTGTCCGTTTTCGTCGCCCACACCAGGCTCATAACTTTGCGTGAAGGTTTCTAGCGTCCATACGTCTTCATAACTTCCGCCCATACTAACACTAAAAAATTTGGCGACCTTGAAGTTGGTGCTTATTGGTATTCGATGTTTCGCTCCAAACTTTGCTTTGTCGAACATGGCGGCTGTTAAAAAATCCGCATCATTGGTGGTCAGCTGGTTACGCGCATTCACGTCATATTGGAAATTGATATTCTGTATGACTCCTTTTTTAATGCCCTCTCTTTTCACAAAAGGAAATATACGCTCTACACTGGCCTGAAAAGTAGGTAAGGTCATCTGAATGTTGTCAAAATCAGGATTTTCACGCGCATCCGGGCTTGTATTTTGAGAATGGGTTGCCGTTAGGCTCATATTTACCGAAGGATAATTCGGAAATGTCTTCGAATATGAAACGGATGAGGAGAGATTGTTGTTCTGCGTCAAAGGTAGATTGACCTGATTCAAAGAATTTTGGTAATACGAGCTGCTTCCTAGGTTTACCGAGGCAGAAAATCGTGAATTTGGGCTGGCCTTTTGATCTTGGTTATGTGATAGTTGTATATTCCAAACTTTACTATTACTGTAATCGTCGAACCCTTTTTGGCTTGTCACAAGATTCTCGTATCTGAAATTCACGTTACCTCTGTAACGATAGCGTTTTGAATAGATACTCGCAGTTCTGAAACCATAGCTGCCATTGGTGTAAAAGTCTCCTGTAACTAATAGGTCGGCGTATTCACCAAGGGGTAGGTAATACCCCCCGTTCTGCAAAAAATATCCTCGATCCGGGTCATTTCCGAAGGTCGGCATCATAAGCCCGGCCGTTCTGCCAACAGTTAAGGGGAAATAAGCGAAAGGCAAGCCAATAGGTGTAGGTACGTCTGCAATATAAAGATTACTAAACCCGGCAATTACCTTCTTTTTGGGTACAAATTTAGCCTTACGAAGTCGAATATAGTAATCTGGGTTTATAGTGTCTGTTGAGGTCGTGAGCTTAGCCTCACTCATAAAATATACTGAATCGTTCTCTTTTTTAGTAACCTCCGCATATACTTTCATAGCATCACTACCCAATTGCCCCAAACCGGCCTGTTGCTCTGTGCGTGAATTGAATATAAGTGCTTTTTCCGTATCAAAATTAAAACGGATACTATCGGGGCGAACCTCATTATCACCTTGTTTAAAATAGGGGAGTTGGGTATAGTTGCCTAAAGAATCTTTCATGCGGCCAGCGTAGACTTCGTTCTTCACGTAGTCTAGAATGATAATGCCTGCCTTCAGTTCGGTATCCTGATATAAGATTTCGGCTTCGTTGTAGAGATAGATTTTTTGGTCTTTTTGGCTCAGCTTTACGTAATCTTTGGCCTTATATTTGATTTTGTCGAGTAGCAATGTAGGCGTTCGGTTTATAGAATCAGTGCGTGTAGAATCGTTCAGAATTGAGTCTCTTTTAACCGGATTTGGAAAGAGCGGAGCAATGATGGTGTCTTTTTCAGCTTTTATAGGCAAGGGTATTATACCGTCTTCTTGAGCGACGGCCGAAATAGCGTAGACAAAAAGTAATGCCATTAAAAGTAAATGATGTTTGTTTGATTGCAAGGCTATATATCCTATTTTTGTAACCGTTTGGCTTGGCATCGGGAGCCCAAACTTACATATATTTTTTGTTCCCCTTACAGGTTGTTACCATAAATTTAACCATAATGAAGGCATCAAAATACAGTATGAATGCGTGTGTTGAACGGTTTTTTTTCCTTCCGATCGCGATATTGATGTTGTCGCTTACTTCGTTCAACAACAGTAGTGCCGAAAAACAAAATGGCGATAAATTTACGGTGGTTCTCGACGCCGGGCATGGTGGTCACGATCCTGGAAATCTTGGAAACGGCTACTTCGAAAAAAATATTGCGCTGAGCATTGTTTTGAAGGCAGGTGCGATTTTAGAGAAGAACCCCAATATTAAAGTAATCTATACACGCAAAGACGACACTTTTATTGACCTTTACTTTCGTGGAGAGATTGCTAACAGGGCCAACGCAGACCTTTTTGTTTCGGTACATTGTGATTCGCATGGGTCGAATGCCCATGGAGCTGGTACTTTCGTATTGGGTTTGCATGCCAACAAACAAAATTTTGAAGTTGCCAAAAAAGAAAATTCGGTAATTTATTTAGAGGATAATTACCAAAGTCGTTATGCCGATTACGATATCAACTCACCCGAATCGGTAATCGGCCTTACCATTATGCAGGAAGAATTCTTAGATAACAGTATTGCCTTGGCCAAAGCAATACAGGATAATTTTTCTGAAAAATTAAAGCGTAACAACCGTAAAGTAAAACAAGCGGGATTCATTGTTTTGCACCAGACCGTAATGCCCAGTGTGCTGGTAGAGACCGGTTTTCTCACCAATAAAGAGGAAGGGGCTTACCTCAATTCAAAAAAGGGACAAGTTGAAATGGGCACCTCTATCGCTGAGGCTATCATTACTTACAAGCAAAATGCAATTGCCAACATGGCCGATTTTGCCATGAATACTGTTCCTGATGCTCCTGAACCCAAGGAAATTCCGAAGAAAGGGAAACCTAAAAAAGAAGTGCCCAAAAAAAATAAAAAAATTATTCCGGCTTCTACCGAGGTATCTCAAAGCAAAGATGCTATAGACTCCTCAGCCAAACTAGAAGAAAAAACCATTAGTGTTTCTACGGAAAAAGAGGCAGCGCAGATTATTGAAGAGGCAAAAGCCAAAACGGAGACGGGCGAACCCTCAAAATCTGAGATTGTAAAGATAGGTCCCGAAAAATCTCCTTCTCTTGCAGCCAATAAGAAAGCTGTGACTAAGAGCGATGTTGTTTACAAAGTTCAGATAATGGCAAGTGCCAAAAACCTTCCTTTGCGACCTGAATCTTTCAATGGATTAAACCGTGTGGCTAAAGAACCGTATAAGAATCTATATAGATATGTCTACGGAAGCACGAAATCGCTGGAAGAGGCTAAAATAATGAAGTCCAACGCCGATATCAACGGGTATCCCACGTCATTCATCGTGGCCTATCGAAACGGAGAACGAATTTCCTTTAAGGAAAGTCTGAAATAGGTTTCGGCATAATAACTGATCTCTTTCCATATTTTATTTCTAATTTTGTTTAGAACCAGTAGATTTTAAGCAGTCGCTATTAACCCAAAATCGATTCTTTTGAAATTATCCAGAGAAATCAAGACAGGAATCATTGTAATTGGCGGTATTCTGTTGTTCATCTTAGGCTTTAGTTATTTAAAATCTTCACCGTTGTTCGAAAACGGTAGAACACTATACGCCGTCTACAAAGATGTCGGTGGATTGCAGGTAGGCACCCCTATAACTATAAACGGCTACGTAGTCGGTAATGTAACAAATGTCAAGTTTAAAGACCAAAGCGGTAATCTGGTGGTCACTCTTTTTGTAAAGAATGATTTTAGCTTTTCAAATAAAAGCCCCGCAGAACTCTACGATACCGGTATTATTGGTGGAAAGGGTATTCAGATAAAGCCCGTTTTCGATGGGTCACCAATGGGAAAATCTGGCGACACTTTACCAAGTAGTACCCAACTGGGACTAACACAATTGCTTCAAAAGCAACTTACTCCGTTACAAGAAAAGGTTGAGGGAGCCGTTACCAACGCTGATTCCCTATTTATTAACGTAAACACGATTTTAGACGATAAGGCCAAAAGAGATTTGAGAGAGACCTTAAGTGGGCTCAACACTACGGTAGCAAGTTTTCAAAAAAGTGCCGAAGTACTCAATCGAATCCTGAATACCAACGAGACCAAAATAGAAGGTTCGCTTAAAAATTTTGAGGAACTCACTTCTAATTTTGCTAAACTTTCCGATTCGATCAACAATGCCGGCTTGGGAAGAACCTTGGCCAGTCTGGAGTCGACGATATCCAATTTGAACAGTTTGATAGGCCGGATAGAGAATGGTGATGGCACTTTGGGCAAGTTGATGAAAGACGAAGAGTTATACGTTAACCTAAATAGTGCCTCAAAAGAATTGGACCTATTGCTCCAAGATTTTCGTTTGAACCCCAAACGCTATGTAAACGTGTCGGTTTTCGGAAAGAAGCAGAGAGACTACGAACTTCCGGAAGACGATCCCGCAACTATGCCCCAAGAACAACCAAAACAATAAATGGAATACCTGCCAAATATTTTATTTGCTATAATACTGATTGCGGGTATTGGCTTTTTTGCTAGAAACTTAAAACGGCTTTCACGAAATATCAAACTGGGAAAAGATGTTGATGTTTCGGACAATACTTCCCTGCGTTGGAAAAATATGGCTAAAATTGCCCTTGGGCAGACAAAAATGGTGGTTAGGCCCATCGCAGGATTACTTCACGTAATCGTGTATGTTGGTTTTATTATCATTAATATCGAAGTTCTTGAAATTATTATTGACGGTCTGCTCGGAACTCATCGTATTTTTGCTCCCCTCGGAACATTATATGACGTACTAATTGCCTCGTTCGAAGTTTTGGCCTTGTTGGTCATTATTGCAGTAATCGCTTTTTGGATTCGAAGGAATGTCATTCGTTTACAACGATTCATAAAACCCGAAATGAAGGGATGGCCCAAAAAAGACGGAAACCTGATATTGTATATCGAATTGGTTTTGATGACATTGTTCTTGACAATGAATGCTGCCGACTATCAATTGCAGCAATTAGATGCTGTGCATTACACGAAAGCAGGTCTATTCCCAGTAAGTCAGTTTATTAAACCTTTTTTTGAAGGGATGTCGATTTCCTCTATAATTTTGATAGAACGGACCACCTGGTGGCTCCATATTGCAGGCATTCTATTCTTTTTGAACTATCTCTATTATTCGAAGCACCTACATATTCTACTGGCCTTTCCGAATGCGTATTATGGGAGGCTGAATCCCCAAGGTCAGTTTAAGAACCTAAATGCGGTCACCCAAGAGGTGAAATTAATGCTTGATCCTTCTGGGGATCCTTTTGCAGCTCCTGCCGAGGATGCGCCTGATCCTGAAAAATTCGGAGCTTCCGATGTTGCAGACTTAAACTGGGTGCAATTGTTGAATGCCTATACATGCACAGAATGTGGTCGTTGTACCGATGAATGTCCTGCGAACCAGACCGGTAAAAAGTTGTCTCCAAGGAAGATAATGATGGATACAAGGGATAGATTGGAGGAAGTCGGAAAAAATATAGAGACCAATAAAGGTGAATTTGTGGCAGACGGAAAACAGTTGCTAGACGATTACATTACTCGTGAAGAACTTTGGGCCTGTACAACGTGCAATGCGTGTGTGCAAGCCTGCCCTGTTAGTATTGATCCGCTTTCCATAATTATGGATATGCGCCAGTATCTCGTTATGGAACAATCCGCCGCGCCGACAGATTTGAATAATATGATGGGTAATGTAGAGAATAATGGTGCTCCTTGGCCTTTTAATCAAATGGATCGGTTGAATTGGGCGAAAGAAGAATAAGTCAATAGGCATTTCGTGGTAAGTGCCGAGTTTTGAACATGAAATTTGAATAATGGCTAAAGAACTGAAAGTCCCGACTATGGCAGAACTTTTTGCCGCAGGTAAAAAGCCAGAAGTGCTATTCTGGGTTGGCTGTGCAGGAAGTTTTGATGACAGGGCGAAAAAAATAACCAAGGCATTTGTTCAGTTATTGAATAAGGCGAATGTTTCTTTCGCAGTCTTGGGTACAGAAGAGAGTTGTACCGGTGACCCGGCAAAGCGTGCAGGCAACGAGTTTCTTTTCCAGATGCAGGCAGTGACCAATATAGAGGTTATGAACGCTTACGAAATAAGAAAGGTGGTTACGGCTTGCCCACACTGTTTCAATACGATCAAGAACGAATATCCTGGCTTGGGTGGAAATTATGAAGTTGTACACCACACACAATTCTTGAAGCAACTTGTAGAAGAAGGACGAATTTCTTTGGAAGGCGGAAAATTTAAAGGAAAGCGTATTACCTACCATGACCCCTGCTATTTGGGGAGGGCCAATAACGTTTTTGAAGCCCCTAGGGATCTAATTCGAAAGTTAGATGCCGAACTTATCGAAATGAAAAGCTGTAAGCAAAAAGGTTTGTGCTGCGGAGCTGGAGGAGCCCAAATGTTCAAGGAACCTGAAAAAGGGGATAAAGATGTAAACATCGAACGTACCGAACAAGCATTGGAAACCCAGCCTGAAATTATTGCCGCCGCCTGTCCATTTTGTAATACCATGATGACCGACGGAGTAAAGAACAAAGAAAAAGAAGGGGCTATCGCCGTAATGGATATTGCGGAGTTGATCGCTTCGGCCGAAGACTTATAGGTTTAGAATTCTAAATTTCAGGCACTAAACACCAAACACATTGCGCTTAAACTTGAATTTGAATTTGAACTTGAAATTTGAAAAAATGTTAGTAGACTTTAAAACATTGCCCGATACTGCACGAATCTGGATCTATCAGGCCAGTCGTTCTTTTAACGAAACGGAGTTAACGGAAATTCGTAGTGAAATGAATACGTTTGTTAACGACTGGACGGCGCATGGCAGCGACCTTAAGGCCGGCTACGAAATTAGGTACAAGAGATTTATCATTTTAGGCCTTGACCAGTCGCAAACGTCAGCTTCGGGCTGTTCCATTGATGCCTCTGTACATTTTATGCTACGTCTTGAAAAAAAGTATAATGTAGAACTGTTAGATAAAATGAACGTCTCGTACAAACAGGGTGAATATGTAGCTTATAAACCCCTGAGCGACTTTAAAAAGATGGCCAGACAAAAAGCGGTCTCAAAAAATACAATAGTCTTTAATAATTTGGTGGCCAATAAACAAGAATACGAAGAACATTGGGAAGTGCCGGCAGGCGAAAGTTGGCACGCCCGGTTTATGTAGCCCAGTATGTGTAGAAGAATTACAAAGTACTGATTTCATTATATACATCCGATGAAGTGCAATATTTTTTTTAGTTTTTAGTTATTGCCATAGACCGATTTTACTATGCATTTTTTTAAAGCTTTCCCCTTACTTTTCTTAACCGTTATGTGTCTTAATGCACAGAAAAACCCTTTGGTTTCTAGAGATAGTATTGCACAGAAATCATGGGTAGATGTGCAGTACGGCGAGATGTCATTAAATGAAAGATTAGGGCAACTTTTTATGGTTATGGTAGCTTCGGACCAAGATAAGGCGAGTACCGACAAAATAAAGTTTCTTATTCAAAAGGAAAAAATCGGTGGGGTCATTTTTTCGACAGGCGGCCCTGTGCGGCAGGCGAAATTGACCAACGAGTACCAATCAGCGTCAAAAACCCCATTGTTGGTCGGTATGGATGCGGAATGGGGGCTCGCAATGCGACTCGATTCTACATATGCCTTCCCATGGAATATGACCTTGGGAGCGATTACAGATAACAAAATTGTTAAAAAAGTAGGAACACGTATTGGAGTGCACGCTAAGCGCTTAGGGGTACATATCAATTTTGCCCCTGATATCGATATTAACACAAATCCCCTGAACCCGATCATTGGTAATCGTTCGTTTGGAGAGGATAGGGAAAACGTCGCCCAAAAAGGGATAGCCTTCATGAAGGGCATGGAGGGGGCTGGCGTTTTATCAAGCGGAAAACATTTTCCGGGCCATGGCGATACCGCGACGGACTCACATCATGCCCTTCCGGTCATAAATTTTACAGAAGCACGGCTCGATAGTGTCGAATTATATCCGTTTCGACAATTGATCGATTCCGGTTTAAGTAGCGTAATGGTCGCTCATTTAGAGGTACCCGCCCTAGAGCTGAAAAAAGAACTTCCGTCTTCGTTGTCGGAACAAATAATTTCCGGCCTTTTAAAAGAACAAATGGGCTTTCAGGGGCTAGTATTTACCGATGCCTTGAATATGAAAGGGGTTACCGACCATGGGAAAAATGGAGATGCCGAGCTGGCCGCTTTTATGGCCGGAAACGATATCCTATTAATGCCCACAGAAGTTGAAAAGGCAAAAGAAAAACTGACAAAGGCTTACGATAAGGGTAAAATTTCAGAAGAACGATTGGCAGCATCGGTAAAAAAAATACTGATGGCCAAATACAAGGTAGGATTGAATACGTATAAGCCGGTTGAAATTGAGAACCTTTACGAAGATCTCAATTCTCGGAAAGATGATTTGGTTTATGAGGAAGCTATCGAGAACGCTTTGACTGTCTTAAAGAATAATTATTACTTAATGGGCATTAAGCGTTTGGAAAACAAGAAAATCGCTTATGTAAAGTTCGGAGATGCGAATAGCGACCCTTTTGTCGAAGAATTGAACAAATTTATTAAAGTAACACAAGTAAATGGTAAGGACATTGCCACCTTAAAAAAAAAGCTAGAAGATTTTAACCTTGTTATCATCGGACACCATAAAAGCAACGCGAGCCCATGGAAATCCTTTAAGTTCTCTAAGAAGGAGCTGGAATGGCTACAAGAGATTGCCGAAGTACGCAGCTCGAACACTATACTTTCATTGTTCGCTAAGCCCTATGCGCTGCTGGATGTGCCCTCTTTCAAAAACATCGATGGGGTAGTGGTAGCCTATCAAAACAGTGAATTAGCGCAACGAAAGGCAGCAGAATTGATTTTTGGTGCCATTCCCGCCAAGGGAAAATTGCCGGTCACCGCCCATCAAGAGTTTCCGGTAAATTCGCAACTTCAAATAAAATCGTTATTACGTTTGGGCTATAGTTATCCTGAAAGGGTCGGCTTTAATGCCACTAAGCTTGCTGAGGTCGATAGCTTGGTGAAGCACGGTCTTGACTCTCTAATGTTTCCAGGGGCCCAAGTACTGATTGCTCGCAGGGGTAAAGTGGTCTACAACAAAGGCTTTGGCAAACCGACCTACAATTCAAAGGACAGTATTACAACAGACCATATTTACGATTTGGCTTCCATAACAAAAATATTGGGTACGTTGCCGATAGTTATGAAAATGGAAGAAGATGGCGAAATCGCCTTGAACGATACCTTTCAAGATTTGATTCCCGAATATGCCGATTCAAAGCTTAAGAACGTAACTGTACTAAAGGCCCTTTCCCACTATGGAAGGCTTCCGGCATGGATAGCTTTTTATGTTGATACCTTGGATAAAGACCGTAAACCATCAAAAGAATTCTATCGACAAGCTCCTATGGATGGTTATTCCATTAAGGTAACCGACAAACTTTATTTAACGGATGCCTATACAGATTCCATTTACAACCGCATTGGTCGGCAAAATCTAAAATCTAACCGATACCGCTATAGTGATGTGGCCTATTATGTGATGAAAAAGTATATAGAACAAGTAAAAAAAGAACCTCTTAATAAACTTACAAACGATTTTCTCTATACGCCTATCGGTGCCTTTAATACGAGCTATAATCCCTTGGAAAAATTTCCCAAAAATAGAATCGTACCTTCCGAAGAAGATAAATATTACCGCTATGAAACCGTTCAAGGCTACGTACATGATATGGGTGCAGCCATGCAAGGCGGTGTTGGCGGCCATGCCGGACTTTTCAGTAATGCCTCCGATGTTGCCAAGATTATGCAAATGTACCTACAGGAAGGGTTTTATGGTGGCACTCGTTTTTTAGACTCTAGAACCGTAAAAAAGTTCAATACCTGTTACTTCTGTGACAAAAAGGTGAGAAGGGGCGTAGGTTTCGATAAACCGCAATTACAAGATAAAGGCCCGACTTGCGGTTGTGTATCGCGCAAGAGCTTTGGGCATAGTGGTTTTACCGGTACGTACACATGGGCGGATCCCGAAGAAGAAATTGTGTATGTTTTTCTTTCAAATAGAACTTACCCATCGTCGTCAAATACGCTATTGATTAAATCCGGGCTACGAACCCGTATTCAGAAAGCAATCTACGATGCAATAGAAAACTAAGAGTTGAAGTACAAGTTCAAACTCAAGTTCAAAGAAAGCCGAAAGAATAGAATATAGATATTTCTATTTCTGTACTACGTTTTACATATTCGCTATTAGTGACACCTTTATAAATTTCTCTTTTTTGCGTGTAACTTCGTGTAGCAATCTATCTTGCTGCAATAGATAAAAGTTTTGATAATCTCTAAATTGGGAAAGCCGGTAACCTGAAACAAAGAGAACTTGAAACCAGAAACACTTTCCCATTAACGAAACCTTAACCTCCAAATCTTGAAATTAAGATACCCTTATACCGACATACTATACGGTTTTGATTAAATTTGACTAATGAAGATAGCAATAGTATGTTACCCGACTTTCGGCGGTAGTGGTGTGGTGGCCACTGAATTAGGTATTGCCCTCGCGGGTCGCGGGCATGAGGTTCACTTTGTTACCTATAGGCAGCCCGTACGTCTGGGCCTTCTGAACAACAATATTTATTTTCACGAGGTTCACGTACCCGAATATCCGTTGTTTCACTATCAGCCTTATGAATTGGCACTTTCCAGTAAATTGGTAGATACCATTAAATTATATGATATTGATCTTTTGCATGTTCATTATGCAATTCCACATGCGTATGCCGGCTACATGGCAAAGAAAATGTTGGAAGAGGAGGGCATATATATTCCTATGATAACTACGCTACATGGCACAGATATTACCTTAGTCGGTAAACATCCATTTTATAAACCGGCGGTAACGTTCAGTATCAACCAATCTGATGTGGTGACCTCCGTTTCAGAAAACTTGAGACAGCGTACTTTGGAATTTTTTGATATTAAAAAGGAAATCGAAGTCGTTCCCAATTTTATCGACAAAAATAAATACAGCACCTATTTTACTGACTGTCAACGTTCTTTGATGGCGAACGATGATGAAAAAATCATTACCCATATCAGTAATTTTCGAAAAGTGAAGCGGATTCCGGATGTGATTCAGGTTTTTTATCGCATTCAGCAAGAAGTACCCGCAAAATTGGTAATGGTAGGTGAGGGGCCAGAAAAAGAAGGTGCCGAAAGGCTTTGTGATGACCTTGGTATTTCCGATAAGGTTATATTTTTGGGCAACAGTAATGAAATCGACAGAATTTTATGTTTCTCAGATTTGTTTTTGCTTCCTTCCGAATCGGAAAGTTTCGGCTTGGCCGCGCTTGAAGCCATGATTAATAGGGTTCCCGTCATTTCCAGTAACGCTGGAGGTCTTCCCGAAGTTAATTTGGAAGGCGTAACAGGTTTCTTAAGCGATGTAGGCGATGTCGAGGGAATGGCAGAAAACGCCTTAAAAATATTAGGGGACGACGATAACTTGGAAAGGTTCAAGGAAAACTCCGTAAAATCCGCAGAACGGTTCGATATTTTGAAGGTGCTTCCGCTGTACGAAAACCTTTATGAAAAGGCCTATAAACGTAGGTTCGACCAATCATATAGCTGATATGAAGTGGGTAGTAACAGGTTTAATGTTAATTTTTTTGTCCTGTAACGGACAGAAAAAGAGCGCTATGGAGACAGAGGAAATGGAGAATGAGCATGATGACAATCGTTTGAGCTTGATAATTAGTGATCATTATACAGGTAGCGATGAGGCCGAAACGCTTTTTATAAGGGATGAAAAAAGTTTACAAAAGTTCTATTCAAAGATAAATAAGACAAGAAAACCAGGATTACCTATTCCCGAAATCGATTTCTCTAAAGAAATGGTTATTGTACGCTGTGCCGGAAAGCAAGAAGACTCTTCAGTGCCCGAACTTTATTTGATGGAAGATACTGGGGTATCATTGGTTATTGGTATAAAAAAAATGGATGTAAAAGCAACTTCTTCTGCCATCACAAGTCCTTTTTCAGTCTACAAAATGCCGCTCACTGAAAAGCAGGTTATAATTCGAGAAAATCAATAAAAAGTTTATTTTAGATGCTTTTGTGGTATTCCAACGAAAATAAGTGCAGTTCAGTCAATATTTCTTTTATGTAGGTAATACGGTCGTAGCTTTGTAGGTGAGAACACCCAAATCTTACAACCTATGAAAAATTTTACCAAAAGTATATTTGTTTTGTTATGCTTCACTTTTAATTTTCTTGACGCTCAAGAAGATTTACAGCTTACCTCTAAAGATAGTATCGTTGTCAGCTCGTGGATGGTCGGTCTGGGCTATAATATTGTTGACGACTCTGGAGATGTATGGGGTAAACTATTTGATATCGATTCACAATGGAACGCTCTTGCCTATCCTTCAAGGGTAAGTATTGGTAGGTATTTTAAAAGCGGTATCGGCTTGGAAGCGATTGGCAGCTATAACAAATATAAAGTAGGAAAGGTAATAGATGGAGTTACAAATCTCGAAGAAAGTAAGTATCTATCGATAGATACACGCTTTTCATACGACTTGAATAAACTAGTTGGTGAAACGTCTTGGTTCGATCCCTATTTGGGAGTAGGGTTAGGGTACACCGATGCAAACAACGAACCTAGGGGAACCTACAATGCCGTAGTAGGTTTTAGAACATGGTTTTCAGATCAGTGGGGACTTGATCTAAGCTCTTCGGGTAAGTGGTCGATGGGGAATGATCAGGCCACTAACCATATACAACATGCTGCCGGTATTGTCTATCGATTCGGTATTGAAAAAGACTTATCAAAGAAGGGAGTTGAAAAACTGGCTATGCTGGAAGCTTTAGAAAAACAAAAGCAGCGTGCACAAGATTCCATTGCCGCCGTAAACAACGCAAAAGAAGCTGCTGCCCTAGCCGAGAGATTGGCCAAAGAAAAGGAAAGAGCCCAATTAGCTGCCGCTGAAAAAGCCAAAATCGATGCCGAAAATAAAAGAAAGCAACGTATACTAGATGAAATCAATGCTTTAGGGTTTGTATATTTTGAGCTGAATTCTTCTTTTTTGGATAAGAGGTCGAAGAATATTTTGGAAAGGCTAGCGATTATTTTAAATAATAACCCTGATTTGGAGTTAAAAATAACTTCTCACACAGATTCAAGAGGCGCATCAGAATATAATGATTGGTTATCCGAAAAACGTGTTAAAAGAACAGTGGCTTATCTCATTAACCTTGAAATCGGTCAAAATAGGCTTTCAGATGAAGCCTATGGGGAGAAAGCATTATTAAACGAATGTGATGATAATACCTATTGTACCGAAGAAAAGCACCAAATCAATAGAAGGTCAGAATTCGTGATTACCAAATATTAATTGAACTGGTTGAATAAGGTCAAAAGAGAATATAGTGTCTTGAAAAATAACTAAGATACTAAGCCCTTATTCAACCATTTTTTCTTGAACCAAAAATTAAATTTGATATAATAATACGTTAAATTTATGGGCCAAGAAATCCAATACAGCCCTTTTGCATATAAGAACGGTTTTACTTTTACCAAGTACTTAAAGACCTTTTCTGGCGATTTTATGAATTCTTTGAACAATTTCAATTTAGAGATTTTCAGTTGTTTTGGGTCATAGGTAAGACCCACTTTGTTTTCGCCTACATTCTGGTAAAACCCCTTCGATAATTGGTTGATGAACTTTATTTTCTTTTTACTGGTTAAAATACCGGTTCTCAGGGCCATATCGGTAAGATAGTCTTG
>CAZRIE010000106.1:0-14767 GCA_964600075.1 uncultured Flavobacteriaceae bacterium | reverse complement strand
AGTGCTATATCAAAATTTAAACGATCGTTAAAATCTCCGTACCCGATAATACCAATTTCTGGCCTGAAATCTAAAGAAAGAAGCAGTGGTATATCAAAATTATATTCGATGCCCACATCTCCGGCAGCGAATACAAATAGGCCGCCATCTGGTTCAAAGGGTTGATTATTGCTGTCTAATGTAGCCTCGAAATTGACATACCCTAAGCCACCACCGAATCCGTAATACCATTGCAGACCTCCATCGATGGTATGCACCCATTGATATAAGGCTACTAGTTTAAAAGCATCGTATTCCCTACTGTCTCGCCATCCAAAATCCAGTTCGGCGCGAGTATATCTTCCAATGGATTTCTGATACGATATTTCTGCTCCGAATCCGTCGCTATCCCCAAGACGAAGCCCCAAGGCGTGGTCGGCGATTTCCTGTGAATACATTGAAGTAAATGCGGTAGAAATACCAAGCAATAGAAATAGTTTAAAATTTCTCATTTTATTATACGTTTTTGATTCTAAAAGATGCTTTTGGTTACCCCTTTCAACCATAAAAACTTAATTTAGCGGTCAAAATTGTTTTCCGTTGAATAAAAATTTACTCCCAAAACTTGATGATGCCTTGCAAGGCCAAGTGTTATCGGACAAGTTGACTAAAGCACTTTATGCTACCGATGCTTCTGTTTACCGCAAAACTCCTGTTGCCGTAGCCTTTCCAAAAACTGTTGATGACATTAAAAAATTAATAGTTTTTGCCGGAAATAATAAAGTGGGACTGATTCCGCGAACGGCAGGTACTTCCTTGGCAGGCCAGTGCGTTGGTGACGGCATTGTGGTCGACGTATCTAAACATTTCACGAAAATCATCTCTTTAGATGAGGAAAAGAAGCAAGTTGTCGTGCAGCCCGGGGTAATCCGAGATGAATTGAACCAGTATTTAGATCCGTACGGACTCTTTTTTGGACCCAATACGTCTACTGCGAATCGATCTATGATAGGAGGTATGGTCGGAAACAATTCTTCAGGTACGACTTCTATTCAATATGGGGTGACGCGAGATAAAGTGGTTTCATTGAAAACAATACTTTCCGATGGCAGCGAAGCGGAGTTCAGTGCACTTTCAGAGTCAGAGTTTCGAAGCAAAATGGATGCAAATTCTATTGAAGCATCTATTTATAAAAATATCTATAAAGAATTATCAAATCAGGAGATACAAAAAAATATAATTTCTGAATTTCCGAAACCTGAAATACATCGCAGGAATACGGGCTACGCGGTAGACGAGTTGTTGCATAATACTGTTTTCGGAAATGATACCGACAACTTCAACCTTTGTAAATTACTCAGTGGTAGTGAAGGTACCTTGGCCTTTACGACAGAAATTACGTTGCAATTAGACGATTTACCGCCAAAGTATGCCGCAATGGTAGTGACACATTATAAAACCTTGGAAGACTGCCTTTCAGATGTTGCCCTGGTAATGAGGCATCATCTGCATCTTTGCGAGATGATGGACAAGGTGATTCTAGATTGTACGAAAAACAACCGAGAACAACTCAAAAATCGATTTTTTGTCGAAGGCGACCCCGCGGCATTGTTGATGCTTGAATTGAAAGCGGACACGGAGTCGAATTTAGAACAGCAACTTAACGAATTACAAGCTACGATTAGCGCTTCAGGTTTAAGTTATGCAAACCCCGTTCTAAAGGAGAATGACATCAAGAAAGCCATAGAATTGCGAAAGGCAGGTCTTGGTCTGTTAGGCAATATGGTCGGTGACAAAAAAGCTGTTGCCTGTATCGAAGATACGGCAGTCGCTTTAGAAGATTTAAGTGATTTCATCATTGAATTCAGTGAAATCATGAAGGGTTATGGTCAAAGTGCCGTGTATTATGCCCATGCAGGAGCAGGAGAACTACATTTACGCCCCATATTGAATTTAAAGCAGTCTGCCGATGTCGGCATGTTTCGGGGTATCACTACCGATGTGGCCAAACTGACGAAAAAGTATAGGGGCTCCTTTAGCGGAGAGCATGGTGATGGTATCGTTCGCGCTGAATTTATTCCTTTAATGATTGGCGAGGAAAACTATGAATTGTTGAAACGTATCAAATCTTATTTTGATCCGCATAACATTTTTAATCCAGGGAAGATTGTCGATGCCTACCCCATGGATGAATCCCTGCGTTACGAAATAGACCGAAGAGAACCGGAAATTAAGACTTTGTTCGATTTTTCCGATAGTGAAGGCATTTTAAAAGCAGCTGAAAAATGTAATGGTAGCGGTGATTGTCGAAAGACCGAGAACATGAAAGGTACTATGTGCCCCAGTTATCATGCAACAAAGAACGAAAAAGATACTACTAGGGGAAGAGCCAATGCACTGCGGGAGTTTCTAACGGTATCGGACCGGAAAAATAAATTCGACCAAAAAGAACTAAAAGAAGTATTCGATTTATGCCTGAGCTGCAAGGCCTGTGGCAGTGAATGTCCAAGCAATGTTGATGTGGCTACCTTAAAGGCAGAATTTTTATATCAGTACCAAGAGACGAATGGGTATCCGTTGCGCAGTAAACTCTTTGCTTACAATACGAAACTGAATCGCTTGGGTAGTATGGTGTCCGGACTTACGAATGCTATTTATGACTCTGGTCTATTAGGTGGATTATTGAAAAAATCTGCAGGGGTAGCCGCAGAAAGAAACCTTCCGAAAGTATCAAGTTTTAATTTTGATAAATACCTTCAATTAATTAAAAAAAAGCACGATACTTCAAAACGTAAAGTTATTCTATACATCGACGAGTTCAGTCAGTATTTGGATATTGAATTGGGTAAGGATGCCATTGAGGTGCTGACCCGTTTAGATTATGATGTACAACTTTTCTATGGCGAAAGTGGTCGTGCATACATTTCCAAGGGCTTTTTGAAGCAGGCGAAAAAATTGGCCCTAACCAATATCCCGCGATTAAAGAAGTTCGCCGATGCAGGATCCCCCGTTGTTGGTCTTGAACCCTCTGCTATTTTAACCTTTCGCGATGAATACAAACGTTTTTCCAGTGATTCGGAAACAACGAATGCCATCGCACAGAACGCTTTTTTGTTGGAGGAATTCTTAGCCCAAGAAATAGAAAAAGGAGAATTGACCTCAGATCGATTTACGAAAGAAGCCAAAACCGTTAAAATCCATAACCACTGCCACCAAAAGGCATTGAGCAATCAAAAAGTGACATTTGACGTGCTGAACCTTCCAGAAAATTATTCGGTTTCCATCATCAGTTCGGGTTGCTGTGGTATGGCGGGTTCTTTTGGTTATGAAAAGGAACATTACGATGTGAGTATGCAAATCGGAGAGTTAAAGCTTTTTCCTTCCGTTAGAAAATCATCTGAAGACACCATAATTTCAGCCAACGGAACAAGTTGCCGCCATCAAATTTATGATGGCACCAAAAGACAGGCCTTGCATCCTGTAACAATTCTGAAAAACGCGCTGATCAATTGATTTCTGTATGTATTCATTAAAATTTACCTTTGGCGTATTGATTAACTATTAACCAACTATTAATGGCAGGAAATACTTTTGGAAACCTTTTCAAATTAACCACTTTTGGCGAATCGCACGGCGCGGCTATTGGGGGTGTTCTTGATGGATGTCCTTCAGGCATCGAAATCGACCTCGAAGCAATTCAGAATGACCTGAATCGCAGAAAACCAGGACAGTCCGCCATTGTTACTCAGCGAAAGGAACCCGATACAGTTGAATTTTACTCTGGTATTTTTGAGGGAAAAACTTCAGGAACGCCTATCGGTTTCGCCATTCACAACACCAACCAAAAATCAAAGGATTACACCCATATCAAAGATTCGTATCGCCCTTCGCATGCCGATTATGTGTATGATAAGAAATACGGTTTCCGAGACTATCGTGGCGGTGGAAGGAGTTCTGCCCGCGAAACAGCCAGTAGGGTAGTGGCAGGTGCTATCGCAAAACAGTTTTTGTCCGATATAAAAATCAATGCTTTCGTGTCCCAAGTTGGTACGTTGAAGCTAGATAAGCCTTACCAAGAACTTGATTTTTCGTTATCCGAATCCAATCCCGTTCGCTGTCCAGATCCTGAAATGGCAGAAAGAATGGAAGATTATATCAAGCAAGTACGTAAAGAGGGAGATACTATTGGTGGAATAATTACCTGTGTGGCCCAAAATATGCCCGTGGGGCTCGGCGAACCCGTTTTTGATAAATTGCATGCCGAACTTGGCAAAGCGATGTTGTCCATCAACGCTGTAAAAGGTTTCGAATATGGTAGTGGATTTGAAGGTGTGCAGATGAAGGGTAGCGCCCACAATGATCAATTCAATTCGGATGGCAGCACCAAAACCAACTATAGCGGAGGTGTTCAAGGCGGTATTAGTAACGGAATGGACATTTACTTCAATGTAGCATTTAAACCTGTTGCGACTATCATACAGCCCTATGAGACTATCGATAGAGATGGCAACAAAGTGCAGACTACAGGTAAGGGCCGTCACGATCCTTGTGTCGTGCCTCGTGCAGTACCTATCGTTGAGGCGATGACCGCTTTAGTATTAGCGGATTATTCGCTGCTTAATCGGACCATAAAAGCAAAATGACCTATGGTTTTTTGCTAAAACAATAATTCAAAGCGGCTTTGGATTATTGTTTTTACACCTTCTTATCAAAAACAGTATCTTTCTTAACTAAATTTAATACATGCGAAAACTGGAATTGCATTGGAGAATCTTAATTGGAATGGTACTTGGAATCCTTTTTGGATTTGGTATGACTCAGCTATCCTGGGGCGCTGAATTTGTTCAAGATTGGATAAATCCGCTCGGGTCGATTTTTGTGAAACTCCTGAAATTAATAGCAATTCCATTGATTGTGGCCTCCTTGGTCAAAGGTATTTCCGACTTGAAGGATATCTCTAAATTTCGTAACATCGGTTTACGAACGATCGCCATCTATATCTGTACAACAATTGTAGCCATTACAATTGGCCTTCTACTGGTCAACACCATTAAACCCGGAAACGGTATTTCGGAGGAAACTATTACAAAACTGACCGAAACCTATTCAAAGGATAGCGGAGTGACTTCAAAATTAGAGGAAGCCTCACGACAACAAGATAGTGGCCCACTTCAGTTTTTAGAAGATATGGTTCCAGACAATGCGGTTGCGGCCTTAGGGGATAATAGTTTAATGCTGCAAGTCATCTTTTTTACCATTTTCTTGGGTATCTCCATGCTTTTGATCGGTGAAAAAAGGGCCAAGCCTTTGAAAGATTTTTTTGATTCCCTGAACGACGTTGTACTTAAGATGGTAGATTTGATTATGCTTACGGCCCCTATCGCGGTATTTGCGCTATTGTCAAATGTTGTGGTATCTTCGGGAGATGCCGATATACTGTTAGCACTTTTGAAATATGCAGGAGTAGTTGTTTTGGGGCTTCTTTTAATGATTGTTTTTTATTGTATCGTTGTCTCTACTTTTACAGGCTATAACCCTTTGACCTTTCTTATAAAGATCAGTCCGGCCCAATTATTGGCATTTTCGACGAGTTCGAGTGCAGCGACCCTACCGGTAACTATGGAGCGAGTAGAAGAGCATATCGGTGTAGACAAAGAAGTCTCCAGTTTTGTACTTCCCGTAGGGGCGACCATAAATATGGACGGTACCAGTCTTTACCAAGCAGTAGCCGCTGTATTCATCGCCGAAGCCCTTAATTTTGATTTGACTTTCGCCGGCCAATTGACTATTGTTCTTACGGCATTATTGGCATCTATCGGTTCGGCTGCCGTGCCCGGAGCGGGTATGGTCATGTTGGTCATCGTATTGGAGGCCATCGGTTTTCCGCCTGATAAGTTGGCTATTGGCCTTGCGCTTATATTCGCCGTAGACAGGCCTTTAGATATGCTCCGAACTGTAGTCAACGTTACTGGTGATGCTACCGTTGCTATGATGGTAGCCAAATCTGTTGGTAAAATGGGTAAACCAAATATCAAGAATTGGGACGATAATTTAGAAGAAGTCAAGTAAAGAAACCCTTGTGGACTGAAATCTATGCGCTTACCTTCCTGCCCAGGTAGGTTATAAACATACTGTTTCAATTAAACTTGTTATCAATGAATTGGCCCGTAGTAATAGTGATTTTTGTTGTTCTTTTCGTTCTACTGAACGTCGCTACCTATTTCCTGCAAGAACGTCTTATTTTCAAGCCTGAGAAACTTCCTGAAGATTTTAAATTCAATTATAAAAACCAAGTTTTCGATGAGTATAACATTGAAGTAAGCGATGGCGTGAACCTTAATGGGGTGCATTTCAAGGTCAGGGAACCCAGAGGTATCGTTTTGTACCTAAAAGGCAATTCCAGAAGTTTAAAGGGGTGGGGCAAGTTCGCTATCGATTTTACTAGGCATGGTTTCGATGTTCTGATGATCGATTACCGTGGTTTCGGAAAAAGCACCGGTATTCGCACTGAAGAGGGTATAAAAAAAGACCTGCAATACGCTTATAACGAGCTCAAGAAACAAGTTGAAGAAAAGTATATTGTGCTCTATGGGAGGTCATTGGGTTCGGGTTTTGCTGCGAAACTGGCATCAAGAAATAACCCGCGAATGTTGATACTCGATGCGCCCTATTATAGCATGAGCCATATTGCAAAGAAATTTCTTCCGATAATGCCAATGTCGTTTTTGTTGCGATTCCCAATAAAAACATATAAATGGATACAATACGTCAAATGTCCGATAAAGATAATTCACGGCACGAATGACAAGTTGATACCCTTTAAAACCAGTATCAAGCTCTCGAAAATAAATGCCCAACGCACCCGTTTATATCCTATAATAGATGGCGGCCATAATAATATGCATACGTTTCCACAGTACCATCGTTATCTAGAAGAGATATTGCACGCCAAGCTCCCTAAAGAAGTCGACCCGAACACCAGTAGTCTTAGCTTTAGGCGGAAAAAAGGGTGATATGAAACGCGCTGGTCTATTTTTGATAAGAATTGTAATAACCGTAATTGTAATCTTCGGCATGTTATATTATTTCCAAGGAAAACTGATATTTAGAAGCGACACATTACCGCAGGATTATGTATACACATTCGAAAGTGACTTTGAGGAAATTTTTCTAAAAGCAGATGATGGCGCACTATTAAACGGACTTCATTTTAAGCAACCAAATCCTGAAGGTGTTATTTTATATTGTCATGGTAATGCCGGGGAATTGAACGCCTGGGGTAATTGGGCGGAAGAGCTTTCGAACCGGTACAATTACGATGTTGTTATTTGGGATTATCGCGGGTATGGAAAAAGCACAGGTAAAAGGCGTCAACAGTTAATGCTGAATGATGGTTTTTTGTTTTATGAATATTGTCAGACAAATTTTCCTGAGAGCGATATTGTCGTTTTCGGACGCTCTTTAGGTGGGTTTTTCGCTACTCACATTTCTAAAGATACGAATCACCGGAAGTTGATTTTGGAATCTACGCCGACCAGCATTTTGAACGTCGCGGCAAAAGAATATCCTTTTTTACCAACACGGTATCTGTTGAAGTTCCGCTTTCAAAACGATAAAAACACATCGAAAATAACGATCCCTACCGCTATTATCCATGGAACGGACGATGCACTTATTCCTATTGATCATGGAAGGGAGCTATTCCGTATTTCCCCTGCTAAAATCAAGAAATTCTATAGTGTTGAAGGTGGGGGGCACAATAATCTTGCAAATTTTGAAGTAATCTATTTTGCGGCATTGGATGAAATTTTGAAGTAATCAATCCAAAAACTTGGCCTTTAATTCGGGTGATGGTACCATACATTCCTCTTTCTTTCCATACCATTGATATCGGTTTCTGGCTATAAAATCGTATACGATATCTCGTAATGTACTGGGAAACCATAGCAATACCGATGAAATGGTGCGGTAGCCTTTCAACCCCTTGCCAATTTCCAGCGCAGCGGTGGACTTTATGTAGTAAACAACCCCTGGATCGATAAGAATGATGGAATCTACCTTTGAAATATCGATATTTCGCTCGGAAACGATTTGTTTTCCTATATCACTTTGCAACGCGGCATAGCGGAAAATATCTGAATTATCCCGTTTTATAATAAACTGGATTGCACCATTGCATAGGTTACAGACCCCATCGAAAAGGACAATTTTTTTTGATTTTTCCACTATGTAAAGATACGGTTGCTTTATGCTATGGCCCAAAACTTTAGATTTGATTTAAGAAACTAGTCAAATTTTGCTCTTTGCTTAATTGTAACTTCTTTTTCAATCTGTACTTTGATTTTAAGATGCTATCTGGCAAGACATTCAAGGTTGCAGCAATTTCCTTGGTGGTCAAATTCATCCTTAGAAATGCGGCCAAGCGTATTTCTTTTTCTGAAATATCGGCATAAAGTGTTTTTAGTTTTTGGTCAAAGTCATTGTGAACATCTGCAAAATAGGTTTTGAAGACTTCCCAATCCTTATCCGAAGCATTCTCTTTTTTGAGTAGCATAACCATACGTCGGAATTCCATTTTAAACTTTTCAGGCGAGTTTTTTATATTTTCCAGATTTTCCATTAACTCTTGTATAAACGTATTTTTTTGTACCAAATGCAAAGTTTGACTTGTGAGTTCCTTCTTTTTATGGGCTATTTCCTGTTTATAAATTTCATTTTGTTTCTCACGCGCTATCTTGTTCTTTTTTATCCGTTGACGGAAACCAAAGAATAGGAGTCCAGATAGGGCCAACCCCGCTATTGTTCCTCCACCATAGAGTCCCTTTGTAAGCCTATCTACCTTTACCTTTTCATTTAGTGTATTTATTTGTTCTTTCTGCAATGCGATTTCCGACTTTTTCTTTTCGGTTTCGTAAATAGTTTTTAATTCTTCTATCTGTTGAGATTTTTTAGTATTGTAAATCGTGTCACTTAAGGCATGATATTGTTTGTAATCAGCATACGCTAGGTTAGGTTGATTCATTTTATTCCTGATTTCGGCTCTTGTCCTAAGTGCGTCCCGTTCTGTTGGCAGAGCACCTATTTCATTGGAAATAGATATGACTTCATTAATGTTGGACAGGGCACCTGATAAATTGTTTTGTAATACATTTAGATTGGCCATCCCTTGTAACGCCTCGGTCAGATCTAATTTAATATCCAGCTTTTTTGCTATTACCAAAGATTCGGTCAATAGTTTTCTCGCCTCCACAAACTTTCCTTCGTCTGAACGCAATCTCGCTATTTCGTTCAATGATTGTGAAATCATTGATTGTACGTTCATTTCCCTTGCCATAACCATGGATTCTTGGTAATATCTTGCGGCAGTATCAACTTGCCTTAGTTTTTCCGCGGCCAATCCTGCGGTATTCAGGGCATAACTTAAATATATTTTATCGTCGTTTTTCCTATATATTACAATGGCTCTCTTTGCATAATCTAGACTTGAGGCATAATTTTCAAGTTGGTACTCAATGTCTGAAATTTGCTTTAAAGCATCGGCAGCCCGCACTTCATCTTTTACTTCTTCAAAAAGCCTTAATGCCTGTAACGTATTTTCCAAAGCTAGTTTGTAATTCCCTTTTTCTATGTAAATAGCTCCTAGTACCTCATACTCTGAACCTCTTAAATCGAATTTTCCTAAATCCGTATTTTTTCTGTTTTCTTCGGTGTACATTCCTAAAATCAACCCAGTCAATTCAATCGCGCTATTGTAATTTCCCTTTTCTCGTTCAATAGTGGCCAGTGAATGAAGAGCGAAGATTTGACCTTTAACGGAATTCATTTCCTTGAACTTTTTCAATGCTAGTTGATGATAGATTTCGGAAGAATCATTTTTTGATTGGTTATAATAATAGTTGCCAAATTGAAGATAACCGTTGGCAATACCTTTTTCATACCCTATAGCCTTTGAAAGTTCAAATGCCTGCTTGGCATAATCAAAAGCACTTTCGTTATCCATGAACATCATACGCTCATGTATTCGTCCCAATACTTGCGCCTTTAGAGTGTCTTGGGGAAGCGACTGTGCATAATTTATTAAACTATCTAGTTCCTTCTTTCTGTCTTGTGCCATAATACAAACGGAAAAACATAAAACTGGAATTAGAATATAACACTTGGATTTCATATTGATGGCTTTTTAGTTAAATCAAGATACATATTATGATTCCCATAAAAAAACGGGTGTCCGTGTCTAAATAGTAATCTGTCCATGTAAGGTCCATGGTTTTATTCATGACTATCATCTCCAAAAATGATGTTAACCGTTGTCTTCATTAATCTTGGCACATTGTTTTTGTTATTTGTCTATTGACCTTGTCTAGATTGCCAATTGAGTAAATATATACACCTCGTCCATACTTTGTCCATGTCTAAAATTAGGAATGGGGCCAGTCCGCTTCTAATTTCGGACTGTTGAATCCTAAAAAACTTTTAATTATGAAAACAAAACCAATTTGCTTCAAACATTTTTTTTCATTTCTATTTTTGATTGTCTGCCTGTCATGCAGTAAAGATGGGGGTGGTGATGAACCTGGGCCAAAAATTAATCCTAACACGATGGAAATCGACGATGTAATCGCGAACCTAAGCTATGATCCTAATACACTTTTGAATGTAAAGGATACGGGAGGTGCACCCTCAAAACGTACAGCCGGGCCTGAAATACCGAAGACAAAAGGCCCCACTTTAGGTATAGTAAATACGTGTAAGAAAACAGATTATTCTCTCGATAGTAATTTTGAAGATGTGGCTATTTTACGTCCAACGAACGGTATTGTTTGGCCTGGGGCTTTGGTAATCGGCAATGAGGGTATGTTAGATGGTGCTCCGGATCCCTTTACATTAGATAGGGCAGCTGTAACACTTCGTCTAGATTTACCAGGCATAGAGTCGGAAGGAAATATTATAGTTGAGAACCC
Source organism: uncultured Flavobacteriaceae bacterium (assembly GCA_964600075.1). Classification (GTDB taxonomy): domain Bacteria; phylum Bacteroidota; class Bacteroidia; order Flavobacteriales; family Flavobacteriaceae; genus CAZRIE01. The sequence goes on along the minus strand of CAZRIE010000106.1, from coordinate 3,827 downwards.
TTCAAACTCATCTATACAAACTGGAATAGATGGTGCTCTTGAATGGTGGAATGGCAACGCATACCAAGAGGGGTATGTCAACGCATCGAACTCATCGTATCAGGCATCTACTTCATATTCTTCTAAACAAATGAGTTTAGATGTGGGCCTTAATTTAGAGTGGGCCACGGGTTCGGTAGCCTCACAGCTAGAATATGAGAGTTCGACCGAAAAGAGGGTGGCGATGATGGTGTACAAACAAGTTTTTTATACGGTAACTATGGATACGCCTTCAGCCCCTTCAAGCGTATTCGGGACAGAGGTCACGGCGGAGCAGGTACAGGCGGCTATGAGATCTGATACTCCTCCGGCCTATATCAATTCGGTTTCCTATGGTCGAATCATAATGTTTAGAATGGAAACGACTAATACCAATACCTCAATTGATTTAGATGTCGTATTGGAATATGCAGGCGGAGTAACCGGAACGGGAACGGTCAATTCGGAATATGACGAAGTATTAAAGACTTCCAACATCACTGTAGTCACCATTGGCGGCAATGCTGAAGTTGCTTCAGAAGCTGTAACCGCAGTCGGACCGGGATCGTTAAACAGCATTATTACAGGTAAGAATGCTGTATATAGTCGCGATAATCCCGGCGTTCCCATAGCCTATACCATCCGTTATTTGAAAGACAATACCTTTGCGAAAATGGGGTATACTACGGATTACAGTATCGAGCAATGTGGGAGTTTCGCTTTTGCACATAAGAACGCCTATATCAAAAAAGACTTAAACCAAAAAATGAGATTTCGTTTTTCTTACAAAGCCAAGGGAACACAAAATTTTAAAACCACTGGCTGGACCGAAGTCACCAAAAACAAAGTCAATACCGCCGCTAAACCACCTGCAGGTGCCCACGATGTACGCATTCAGTTCGAGTTCTTAGATGTCTTTATTTGGACTACAATGGGTGAGTTTAGTCTGAATTACATTAAAAAGGACGCGTATTTTGAAGGGTTTTGTTCTGGGTTTTTATGTACGACCATTAACGTACGGAAATTGTAAATCGGTTATCAAATGTGTATTTAAGCACGATTAGCAGTATACGGCGCGAATAATAGTTATAGTTTGTCATGGTCGGCATCTAAAGTTGTGGGTTCAACAACTTGGGTGTCGGCCTCTATTATAAAAAGTGCTAATGAAAGGCAGAATCTGTGGAAAATTAAAAAGGTTCGAAGCGATTACCTCGTAGCTAAAAGGAAAAAACCAAAGCAATTATGAGACTTTTAGCGAACACAAACGCTAAAATATTTCGGTCTGACTTATAAGCTTGAATTTAGGACTCTTAACTTTTTCCTCGCTCTACCAGCTCTAATTGGTCCACGCTCACATTGGTCGTAAATATACCATAATTCACTACGGCCTTGCCTTTTTCTAGCTTATCAATGCTACCTACAGCTTTTCCGTCCGTCATACGAACCCGATCATCAATTTTAAAAACAGGCCTGGGTTTATTTTTCTCTTTAAAAGTGGCTTTTCTCTTTTCAACCTGTTTTTTCTCTCGAATAACCTTAACCTCTTTTTGAACCTCTTGTGTTACTTGGGCTTTCTTACTACGATCTGCCTTTGTTTCGTTGGCGGATTTTTTCTTTCGTTTGCTGTTTTCAGTCTCTACGATACGTAAAAGCTCCGAAACCAAGGGCCGTTTCTTTTTATCTTGAAAGTACCCGTCCGCGGCTTTATTCACCTTGTTCCCCAATTGGATCATCCGTTGGTCATGGTCGTATAGTTCTTGATAGTTTTCTAATTTGCTTTTGACCTTGGCATTCAATTTTTCCAAGCGGGCGGCCTCTTCCCTCGCTTTAGACTCCTCTTCCTGCAACCTAGAGCCTGTTTTGGCCATTTTACTACGTTCTTTTTGCAGTTTGGCTATGGTAGCGTCAAAACGAACCTTTCCGCGCTCTATCTTCTTCTTTGCTTTGTTTATTAAACTATAAGGAATACCATTCTTTTGGGCGACTTCAAAAGTAAATGAACTACCCGCCTCTCCAAGAACTAATTGAAATGTCGGCTCTAAGGTACTTCCATCAAAAAGCATATTCGCGTTTGTGGTATGCGGCAGTTCGTCTGCCAAGGCCTTTAAATTAGCATAATGGGTGGTGATAATTCCATAAGCGCCTCGTTCATAAAATACCTCCAAGAATGCTTCTGCTAGTGCACCGCCGAGTTCAGGGTCGCTTCCGGTACCGAATTCGTCAATAAGAAATAGCGTTTCTTCATTGCACATGCGCAAGAAATTATTCATGTTCTTGAGCCTATAGCTATAGGTGCTGAGGTGGTTTTCGATAGATTGATTATCGCCGATATCGGTCAAAATAGTTTCAAAAAAAGATACAGAACTCCTTTCATGAACGGGAATTAGGAGACCTGATTGAAGCATTACTTGAAGTAGGCCAATGGTCTTTAAGGTAATGCTCTTCCCACCGGCATTCGGGCCCGAGATAACAATAATTCGGTTTTCTGAATGTAATTCAATAGTCTGCGGGAATGTCTTTTCGTTTTGGAGTTTGTTGCTCAAATAGAGTAGGGGGTGAAAGGCATCCCGAAGGTACAAACGTCTTTCCGTGTTGATTTTCGGAAGCAGCGAATTCGTATCGGAAGCATATCGTGCCTTTGCCGCGGTGATATCGATATGCGCCAAAAACTCTTGATACGCTCCCAAAAGAGATATGTACGGGCGAATTTGATTGGTTAGTTCATTAAGAATTCGTTGTACTTCTTCTTTTTCATCAAACTCGAGATTGTTGAGTTCGCGACTATATTTCAGTGTCGTCTCGGGTTCGATATAAACGATGCTTCCGGTTCTCGAGTTACCCATTACTGTACCTTTTACTTTTCTACGGTACATGGCTTTGACCGCCAAAACACGACGGTTCTCGACAACAGACTCCCGAATATCATCCAAATAATCGGAGCCGTGGTATGTATTCAGGGCAGATGCGAAACTCTGTCCGATCTTGCCTTTTACTTGGTGCATCTGTCTGCGAATGTTGAAAAGATTATCGGAGGCTTTGTCTTTTACCTCCCCGAAACGATCTATAACGCTATCGATTTGAGCGGGAATATCCGTATTCGCTTCAATTCGTTCCATTGCTTTAAAAAGCAATGGGTAGTACTCCTTAAACTTCTTAAAGAATTTTTTATGTGATGCAACCGTTACGCAAATAGACCCAATTTTTCGGAAACCGCTTATTTCAAGCGTGGTATTTTCAATTCTAAGAAGCTTGAGTTCCCTATCGATACTTTCAAAGCCATGATTTGGTATCCGGTTTTCACTAACAAAGGAAGAAAGGTATTCGGCCGTCTGGCCAAGATTCTCTAAAATTTTCTCCCTATCGGAAAAGGGTACAATGTTCAATGTACGGGCTTTGCCCAATTCGGTCGCACAACGGGCGGAAACCTGCTGTAAAACCGTTGGGAATTCAAGGTCTTGAAGTGTTTTGCTGTGAATAGCGGCCATTGTTCTTAAAATCGATGGCAAAGGTAGGGATTGGGAATGAGATGTGGAATTTGTGTTGGTTGCGTTATCGCTATGCAAAAAAACGTAAAACCGTTAGGTTGGGTTTGCTTATGATTTTTTTAGCGGATGTAATTCAAATGTTCATTCTTCAATTGTGTTTTCCATCTCGTTTCTCTCCACTCCTTTTGTTCTTCTCTAGAAAGGAATGTCCAAACTGCAATTCGGCTAGATTTATTACCTGTTCCCATGGGAATCGTTTTGACCTGATGAGCTTCAATTTTTTCTAATAATTTATAAATTCCTTTAAGATTAGATTGTTTTGAT
>CAZRIE010000105.1:0-14786 GCA_964600075.1 uncultured Flavobacteriaceae bacterium | reverse complement strand
CTACCAAATTGAAGAAGGAATTAGGATGGGAACCATCATTACAATTTGAAGAAGGAATTGAGAAAACTGTAAAATGGTACATTGAAAATACAGCTTGGATGGAAAATATTACAAGTGGTGATTACGAAAAGTATTATAAAGAAATGTATAAGAATTAATACTAAAACCAGGTAACTAATCAGTCTGAGTAAAAGTATTGAATGATTTGTATCCTTAAAATCTGTTTCGGATTTTTCGGGAAACACTTAAGTTTGACCAACAAGGAGCTTATATCCCAAATTATGTAAGCTCTGTAAGCTTCCCCTAGATAGAACTGCCTAGTTTTCTAAAGCTTCATTAAAGTTATTGTTTTTAATTCTTCCGGGGCTAGCCCCGGAAGAATTAAGTTTCGCATATTTTACCGGTGGTATTGTAGGCTTCCCCATAATGGGAAGCCTACATTATGGGGAAGCCTACATTATGGGGAAGCCTACAGTTATGGGGAAGCCTACAAAAGAGGGAAGCCTACAAAATGATCTGAAGCGTCTCTTGTTTTCCAGAACATCGGTTGAACACCCAGCTACTTACGTGTACCAATATGCCGCTTAAATTTTAATAGTAATCTGTAGCCGTATTTTAGGACGTTAGATATTAATAGCTTAAATTTTAATAGTAACCTGTAGACGTATTTTAGGACGTGAGATGTTAATAGCTTAAATTTTAATAGTAACCTGTAGACGTATTTTAGGACGTGAGATGCTAATAGCTTAAATTCTAATAGCAACCTGTAGCCGTATTTTAGGACGTGAGATGTTAACAGCTTAAATTTTAATAGTAACCTGTTGCCGGATTTTAGGACGTTAGATGTAAATAATCTTTTCCACCACGGCTTTTTTGCTAACGCATTATCATAGCCGTAACCATATGCTATCTTGGGATTACTGGAATTAAGAACGATCGCCATGTTATCGATACGATTAGTTTCATGAAGCTTTTTCGGAATTTTCAACATTCCCTTATCCAAGTAATTAGCCCTAACTACATAAATAAACAAATCTGTTCTATTATGACTTAAAAGTATGGTGTCCGCAACCATGCTAACTGGAGCTGTATCAATAATAACATAGTCATAGTTTTTATTGGCATACTCGAGCAATTCGTCAAAACGGCCGTTCATTATTAATTCGGAAGGGTTTGGCGGGACCGCTCCACATTGCAAAAAATCAAGATTCAATAGAATAGGTTCGATCAATGTTGCCGGCTTAAGAGTATCGTCTGATAAATAGTGCGTAAACCCTTGGTTGTTTTTAACTTTTAAAACTTCACCTAAAGTAGGTTTTCTTATATCTCCTTCAATAAGCAATACTTTTTTTGAAGACAATGCTAAAATTTTGGCCAAATTAATAGACATGCCAGATTTTCCTTCGCCTTGAATAGTTGAAGAAACAAATATATTTTTGGCTCCTTTTTTATTTTTGGATAGCACAAAATTTAAATTGGTTCTAAAAATACGTAATGCCTCACTCAAAGGGCTTCTATCATCTTCTTGATGAAATAATCTATCGAAGTTCTTAGAGTTTGGAATATCTCCAAGTATCGGAGCGGAAACAACAGATTCAATATCTTCTATATTCTGAACCTTATTATCGAGCAAAAAAGATAGATAAATAAGTGCAAAAGGTATTACAACTCCTAATACAAGGCCTATTAGGTAAACTAGCATACGTCTTGGAGATACTGGAATATTACTACCGTAAGGAACGTCGATAATTCTTGCATTAGGTGCTTTAATTGCCAGAGCTATGGCATTTTCCTCTCTTTTTTCTAACAAGTATAGATACAACGTTTCTACAATCTGTTTTTGGCGATCAATATCTTTTAGCGCCCTCTCTTGCCTAGGTATTGAAGTGATTTTAGAATTCAATTTATCCTCCTGTCTTTTCAAATCATTTAATGAAATTATTAAAGATGATTTTAAATTTGTTAGGCTTTGTGAAATACTTGTTTTTAAACTGAGAAGCTGACTTTCCAAATTTACAATTACCGGGTTTAGGCTATTTGAACTTCGTAAAAGCCTATTGCGCTCTAATACAACATCATTATATGATACAGTATTCTGGTTTAAAGAAATGTTAGACAAGCCTAAGTTGGTCGGTATTAGTTGAGTCTCATTGTTGTCTATAAATTCTGCCATATACTCAACTAATTTTAGCTGCGTAGTCATGTCAAGGGTTTCTTTCTCCAGTTTACTATTTGAATCTAGAATCAGACTTGATTCAGAAGTAATATCTGTTAGATTGTTACGTGTTTTAAAGTTCTGGGTATTACTGTCCAACAGTGTTAGTTCTTTGAAAATCCCATCTATTCGATCGTTAATAAATGTTTCAGTATTCTCAGCAATTAAGGTCTTATCGCTAATGGCTGCAGAATTGTATTCCGCTATCAACACTCTTAATATGTCTAGGGCCTTTTCTCTTTTGGGGTTTTCCAGTGAGATATTGATTAGCGTAGATTTTCTATCAACAGGTGCTATTAAAATGTTCTTCCTATAAAAGTCGGTTGTAGAGGCTAAAGGCTGTATAATGAAACTAATTTTCAAACCAACCTGAATAGGTACACTTGTGGTAGGAGTTATAGTAAAATTGGTCATGTTGCTCACGACATTTTCACCAAACAAATGGCTCCCTGTTAATTTATCTTGGCCATCTAGCAAGTCAAATTTAGTTTGTGAAGTAGGTATTATTGATATTACAGTGTCCCGTTGATGAAATAGGGAATCTTTAGTAAAAAAATTAAGCTTGAAAGGAAGGCTAGCCCCATATAATTCACGATCATGTACTCTACCTTGAGTATAATACATTTGGTTGAGGCCTAGTTTTGCAACAACTTTTTCAATTAAACTGCGCGACTTTAAAATACCTATTTCAGTATCAAATATTGAACTATTATTATCAACTAACCCTAAATCTTTAAAAGTCGAAGTTTCTGACGATACATTTTCATTTTGTTTATCGTTAATTAGCAAGGTAGCCACTACTTTGTATTTCGGAGTGGTATAACGCAAATAGAGAAATGAACCAGTTAGGGTTATTATTACGCCAAAAACAAACCATTTCCAGTAATACAGGTATTTTTCTATAAGTTCTCTTAAACCGAATTCATCTTTCTCAGAGGAAATTATATCAAAATCGGCAACGTTCTTTTCTTCCATAGTGTTATTTTTAAAGGTAAGAAAGTCCTTTTTGATTGAAATTAGAACAGACATTGTATATAGAATTCCTTTACATCTGTACCAATGTTTATTATCTTATACTTTATCTACCCTAACTTATACGCGCAACCCCACTTTTTGGATGCTTTTCCAACTTGGTAACAGGTATCGGGTTCTTCTGTTATTAAATAAATTTCTTTGAATTTTCAAGTTCTGAAAACAATAAATCCAATACGGATAAATTCTCTAGAAATGTTTTGCCCTTTTGTTGGTACCGTGGTTGTTTATAGTTGTGGTAGGACATCCTAATATTTTCCTTCTCAAAAATATCCCTATCCCTTTCTAAATAATCTTTCGAGCCACTATTCGCCAATAACTCATTAGCATTCAAATGTTTACAAATGTCCAATACAAGATGGCTTTTCTTTCCTTTCGCCTGTAGATCTGAAGCGAGGACCAGCTTGGTCTGTATTTCAAGAAATTGGCAACATTCGGTAATAAATTTTATATTAAAATCTGCTATTTTATCCCAATCCTGTTGATACAATTTTTCTAAAAAAAGAATGTTTTTATACTTTTTTCCGTAATTACTCTGAAAAATATCTAGGTGTTTTTGCTTCCAATCTTGGCTATTATCAATAAATACGTCCTTGATTAAGGTATTTGTCTTTGATGACTTTGTAGGAATTCGAATCCAAATTTCCGAATCTTCAATTTTAGATCGGACTTTTAACCTGTTTCGCATTTGCCAAGTTTGTTTCTTGAATTCTACATTATCAAGAAAAACAAAAACATCTGAATTTTTAATCATATTAAAATAACCCATCCATGGAAAAAGCGTTGGTTGCGAAATACTAACTATCATTTACAAGTATTTTTCTGCCACATAGAGGGGAACAATTTGGGAATTCAAGCGGAGCGAAGAGATTTTCTTGCTGACTTTATAGATTAGGCGGTTTAACTATTTTAATTATCAAAAAGGTGTGTTGCTATTAATGCCATCTTTTGAACAAAGGTAACATTCTCATAACACGAATCAAATTTACTGCCAAAGTTGAAAAAATACAAGACTTTTGCATGACTAAAACGCATAATAAATCATTTAATTATACGCTAGGCTGCCATTCTATGTTTGTAAATCCGATGGAACGCTTTTGAAAGAGCCGATCTCTAAACTCGAATGCCTTATCTACACAATTCACCACTAGTATCTCAAGGTGTATGCCGCTAAACTAGATGACATTGTTAGTATATTCCAAGGGCGTTTACCAATCTTGTCCTTCAATAGGACAAAAGGCTCTTTTGTATAGTTTTTATATATGTACAAATTTCCGAAAAACCCCATATACCTGTATTTCTTTTCATAATATAGCATTTAGCGCATTTATAAAATAAGAATATAATAAATACTTAACTATCTTCAAAAAGTGTATTTTATTACTTGTTATCATATCATGTTCTTCAATTCTGAAGACACATGCCCAATTGGGGTTTTGCTCCGGTAACTCGGGGGATCCGATATTTACTGAAGATTTTGGAACAGGAACCACGAACAATGCCTTACCCGCAGGAACAACCAACTACGGGTATGCTGGAAATGACTATCCTCTTGATGGTCTTTACACGGTCTCTAATGGCACTTTTGGAAACCCTTTCATATGGCATGAAATTGAGGATCATACCCCAGCAGATGCGAATGGAAAATTTCTTATTGTAAATGCAGAAGCGAATCCAGGGGAATTTTACAGAACAGAAATTACCGGTCTTTGCGAAAACACGACTTACGAGTTTTCGGCATTTCTCATTAATCTAGTGAGACTATCTGCTGCAGCATGCGGCGGAAACGCCATACCTATCAATGTCAGGTTTGAAATTAGAAACGGGTCCGATACAAATGAATTGGCTTTCGGAAATACCGGAAATATCGAAGAAACTGCAAATGCAAATTGGCAAGAATATGGCCTTGTCTATAATACAGGGAATCAGACCTCGGTAATTTTAAGGATAATCAACAATGGTGCAGGCGGCTGCGGCAATGATCTGGCTATAGATGATATCGAGTTTAAAACCTGCGGCGATGATATATCCGTTGAAGATACATCTAACAGCACTTCCATAAGTGTTTGCAGCGGTGTAACACCTTACTCGGAGACCTTAACAGCGACACCAGATCGTTCGGTATTTAATTCGTATGCATATCAGTGGCAAGAAAGCGCAAATGGTACTGTCTGGATGGATATAGCAGGAGAGAATAACCAAAGCCTCACAATTTCTATTCCTACCGCCGGATACTACAGAACCAAAGTCGCCGAAGTAACTGCTAATTTGAACGATTCGCAATGTAATTCTTTTTCTAACGAATATCAGGTCATAGTCACCCCATCACCTGCTATGCCCCCAATCGAATGTTGGGAAACCGCCACTATAAACCCGGCAACCTGTACTTGGGAAGTTACGGGAACACAGCCTATTCAACCTCCTTTAGAATGTTGGGAAAGCGCTTTATTTAATACCACAACCTGTATGTGGGAGGTTTCAGGCATACAGCCGTTAGAACCTGACCAGTCGACCTTAGAATGTTGGGAAACAGCCACATTTGACCCTCTGTTATGTGATTGGGTGGTTTCGGGAACGCCACCTATTGAACCTGACCCTTCGACCTTAGCATGTTGGGAGACCACTAGCTATAATACCGCAACTTGTGAGTGGGAGGTTATAGGCGCGCAAGCTGTTCAACCGCCAATTGAATGCTGGCAAACCGCTGCATTCAATACCGCGACCTGTATGTGGGATGTTTCAGGAACAGAACCTAATGAACCAGATCAAGCGACCTTGGAATGTTGGGAAACTACAAACTTCAACACGGCAACTTGTGAGTGGGAGGTTTTAGGAACACAACCTGTTCAACCACCAATTGAATGCTGGCAAACTGTTTTTTTTAATGATACAACCTGTATTTGGGATGTATCAGGCATACAGCCTCTAGAACCAAAACAGTCGACCTTGGAATGTTGGGAAACTACAAACTTTAACACAGCTACCTGTGAATGGGAAATTATAGGAACAGAACCCGTTCAAACAGAACAGTCGACATTGGAATGTTGGGAAACTACGAACTTTAACACAGCTACCTGTGAATGGGATATTTTAGGAACGGAACCTGCGCAACCACCTCTTGAATGCTGGCAAACCGTTACTTTCAATACAACGACCTGTAACTGGGACATTGCAGGAACAGAACCTATTGAACCAGACCCGTCAACTTTGGAATGTGGAGAAACCGCGATCTTCAATACCGCTACTTGTGCTTGGGAGGTTTCGGGAAGTCCAACCGTTCAGCCAAATATCCTATGTTACGAAACTGCTGTTTTTAATAGTGCAACATGTATCTGGGATATTTCAGGAACCCAACCAGCGCAACCAATTATAGAATGCTACGAAACAGCGACATTTAATGATGCAAGCTGCTTGTGGGGTATTACCGGAAGTCAACCTGAACAGCCCGTATTGGCATGCGGAGAAAATGCTGCCTTCAACACCACTAGCTGTGCGTGGGATGTTTCAGGAAGCCCGACTACACCACCGGATATAGCATGCTACGAAACTGCGACGTTTAATGATGCGACTTGCTTATGGGATATTACCGGAAGTCAACCTGAACAGCCTATTTTAGAATGTGGGGAAACGGCTGCCTTCAACACCATTAGCTGTGCTTGGGAGATTTCGGAGAATCCGACCACACCTCCCGATATAGCATGCTACGAAACAGCAACGTTTAATGATGCGACCTGCTCTTGGGATATTTCTGGAACTCAACCTGAAAAACCTACCTTGGAATATTGGGAAACTGCCCTATTTAATCCAACTTCCTGTAGTTGGAATATTTCAGGTACACCTACTATAGATACAATGGAAGAAAATCTTAATTTATGTGTTGGTAGTCAATTAACCTTAAAAGCATATACCGCTATTGAAATGCCCAGTTTTCTTTGGAATACCGTTGCAACCACCGAGGAAATTATAATCGAAGTAGCAGGGGTTTATTCCGTTGAAATAAGCAATGGTGTACATACTTTAGAAACGATTATATATAACGTAAGCAGTCCAGAAGTGCCAAGTATCAAAGCAGTTGTTTCAACAGGCAATGACATTAGTATTACAAATACTGGCCAGGGTAACTTTTTGTATTCCATCGATGGTTTAAATTTCCAACAAAGCAACATATTTTACGATGTAGAAATGGGGTCGTATATCATATATGTAAAAGATCAAGATTGCAATAATGTAGTTAGTACTGAACACTTTCACTTTGATATTCCTAAATTTTTCACGCCAAATAATGATGGTGTAAACGACACCTTCAATTTATCGGGAATTGAAAATTATAGTACGTCTCAGGTCTCTATTTTTGATCGTTATGGTAAATTATTGAAACTTTCAAGTAATAGTGCATTTGAATGGGATGGCACCTATAGTAACCAAATAATGCCCTCTGGCGCTTACTGGTATCGTATTAATATTGAAGGCCAGAAAATTACGGGGCACATTACTCTAAAGCGGTAAAACAGCTGACCTGCTGCAATAGGTTAATCTCTAGTGATTAGCATATAGTGTTTTCGCCAATCTCGCGCCATATAGTTTAGTTGTATACGCTTCTAATATCAGTTGTACTATTCGACTTATGTCTGAAGTCAGCCAGATGGAAACATGGTCTGGGTTCCACTTAAACCAAAATCTAAAGTCGGAATAGATACGGTGCTTAGGTCCCCATCGTAAAAAATTGGGCACTTTAAGGAATAGCAAAATGCAACTAAAAAATTGGCCTACCCCCTATTGCGATGTACAATTGGCTGTCATAAACACCGGAAATCAATACTATTTACGCACTTACCTAGGTTATTTGGGAATCAGCTTCCAAAACTTCGTAGAGTCTTTTAAAGCTCTCGAGATAATGCTGCCGATGCAGAATACCATTGGTACCTCCGTTGATTCTTTTGGTGACCATATGGAGGTCATCGTCATCGGCGTAGCGATTGAGGTTGCGTTTTTTCCAGAACCAGCAGGCGGAGGTAAGTGCCCATTCGGGGTTGAGAATTAAATCAGGATTGTTGACGCAATCGACACCATGGTCTTGGCCAAACTTTTGATAGTTTTCTTTTCCGGTAAGTTGAATCAGACCACGACCTCGGTATTTCCAACCATCACCACTTGCTTCACTCCCATTGCCCATTCTATCGCCGTACACCCGGTTCGCAATTTTTTCAGGTTGACGCGCGTAGGCTTCGGCCATTTCCATGGTCTTGAAATACTTTCCAAAAACACTTCGTAACCCTTTTGCCGAGTAATTGAGGTTTTCTTGTGAATACTTAAGGCCTCCACTTTCATGGGCCAGTTGCGAGAGAAAGTGTGCCTTACGTAAAGGAGTATCGATACCGAAGTTGGGTAAAACGGTGTCGATATGCGGTATATACGATGCTGCCTTTGCCCAGTTCATATCCGGGATGATTATTTTCATTTGTTCGGTCGAGATCATGGGTTTTGTTTTAAGGATTAATACCATTAATACCATTCTTGAAAGTAAGAAGCTGAGCTACAATTCGCCTACTATAAGGCTAAGCACTCTAATATGGTTTCAAAATCTTTTTGGGTAGACCCATCAAAATCTGAAGACTTGAATGCAGTGTAGTATATATTTTGTGTTCTATTAGTTATGTTTTCTTCCTTGAACAATTCAGCTAAAGCTTGAAGAATACTTTGCTTGTGTGGTACAAAAGAATTATCTGATCCGTTAGCATTCGAATTGGTAGTCGTATCAGTATTCTTTGAATAACGTTTAGCCCGTTTAATCAAACTCTTTATATTGAACTGTTCACTTCGTACCATAGCCATCGATTCGTCATGGTCTAACGCGTTTTTAAACTTATAAAACTTCTTATTATACTTCGAAAAAAAGAATGCCAGCGCAATTTGTACATTTTCGTTAGAGTCGTCACCGGTTAAGGGATCAGAAAGAATCACCACAAGGTTTAGGGAATCTGGAGGTATCCGCCAATTCTGCCATCTTTCCCCGTTGTTGACTTCTGAAGGCAACTTTTTATTCTGAACATTAATGAATTTGTCCATCCATTTCTTAGATACAACCTCTGACTCCTCTACCTCAGAAGGACACAACCTTATTGAAACTATGGTGTCGCCAGTTTGCTTTTGGGCATCCATAACCCTTAGTTTAACATCATAAGTGCCTGCAACAGCATAGGTGTGTACGGTAATGGAGTCAGTTGAAGTTTGGCCATCACCAAAATTCCAATGGTAACGGACTATAGTGCCATCCTCGTCGGTGGAGCCGCTTCCATCAAATTCTACCGATAAAGGCAAGCTATCACCTAAAATTTCTGGGGAATTGATTTTGGCAATAGGTACTTTGTCAGGTAGAGCGGTTATTTGAATGATATCATTGCCTTTTGACCCCTGCGGATCTGTAACCGTAAGATATACTTCATAGGTACCTGGTATCGCAAAGGTATGTTTAGGATTCGATACATCGGATGTAGGACTAGGATTCGATAAGCCTGAGGTAAGGTCACCATTCTTAAAAACCCAGAAATAGGTGTTTTCTATACCGTTGACCAGTGTATCGCTTCCTTCAAATTGGACGGTTAGGGGTACCTTTCCCTGGATAACCGATGCATAAATTTTTGTATCTATTGTGGAAGGAGGGTTAACTGTAATGGTCAGTTTAGATGTGCTTTCACGTCTTTCGGGACCTGTGACCTTTAATAGCACATTATATACGCCCGGATCCATAAATTCATGCAGTGGACTTTCCTCGGTGGAAATAGGGCTGTCATCCCTAAAATCCCATTCATACGTGGTTTCCGAGCCACTGGCATTGCTCACCATAAATTTCACTTCCAGTGGGGCAATTCCATTTAAGTGGGAAGCTTCGATTTTGGGTTGAGGGAGTTTTAAAGAATCAAGCGCATAGATTTTAATAATTTTTTCGTTATAAATATTCTCGTCATCAGCATCTCGTACGGTTAGGCGCACATTATAATTCCTTGGCGTTGTAAAGGTATGTACCGGGTTTATTTCAGTAGAAACCGTCCCGTCATTAAATTCCCATAGATAGCTTTCTTTAGTCAAATTTCCAGTAGAACTGTTGCCATTGAAATGCACTACTAAGGGGACAGAACCATATGCCGGTTCGGCAGTAATCCTAGCTCTTATTTTTGGAATTGAATCAAAAACTGAAATTGCTATAGTTTCAGTGTGGTGCTTCATTTTATTGTCCCAAACTGTGAGCCTTACTTTATATTGTCCAGCAGCGTTAAACGTATGTTCGGGATTTGCCACTTCCGAAAATCCGCCATCATTAAATTCCCAGAAATAACGACTTACATTCTCATCATCCGTCGATGTACTTCCGTCGAAGTCTACGACCATTGGCGCCATGCCACTATAACGGGAGGCAGTAATCTTAGCCATTGGAGCACTATTTGTTTCAATAGGCGCGTTTGAAGTTTCATTTCCAATAGTTATCAATGCACTTCCGGTAAACTTTTTGTTTGTATTGTCCCAGATGGTGAGGCGCACACTATATTCCCCTTCATGTTCAAAAGAATGAGTGGGATTGGCCTCGCTAGAAAGGAATGGGTCGCCAAATTCCCAGAGATATCTGCTCACAGTAATGTCTTCGGAAATGGTCGCCTTAAAGTCGACTTCTAAGGGAGCAGCACCCGAACCAGGAATTGCACTAACTTGAACTATAGGTCTAGGCTCTTTTACTATTATGGTAACATCTTCTGTACGCGTAGGATGCTCAAGACTATCACTGCCTTTAACAAAGAGACGGGCAGTATACTCTCCAGGTTTAGTATAGATATGATGCAGGTCGGGATTATTGTCGTTAGAACGTGCCGTGCCATCACCAAATTCCCAATGGTACCGTACCACGCTGACTTTACCAATAGGTTTAATCTCAGCAAAAGTAAAGCTAACATCAAGTGGAGCCTCACCCTCAAATGGTAAAGCCCTAGCCGCAGCTATAGCATTAATAATCAATCCATTTGAAACTTCTACCTCTTCTTCAAGAATTCCTGATCTAGATTCGTAACTTAAGTAAGCCAACCTTGCAAGTAATCCTGCAATAAGTAATCCTAATACAATAACCAGAATCCATAACCTTTGTTGCTTGCGCTTTTCGACGGCGTCTTGAATGGGTTTTACCAGATTAAAGTGGCTAATTTCATAGCTTTTAGTGCGATTACCATCTTTCAGTTTAAACTCTGATCGCAGCAAATGTTTATCTTCTAATATCCCTAAAGTATCTTCATATACCTTATAATCTCGTTTAATCGCAGATCCGGAAATAGGTACACGATTACCTTCTATAATAAGGCCCTTCTCTATTAATTTCTTTGCTCTTCGGCCTTTCAATGGCGAAAGACTACGAATAACTTTTTTGTAAAACTTCTTTAGTATATTCGAGGGTTTACCAAGATCTTTAAGACTGAACTCAAATTTGGTGGCCTCATGACTTTCTTTTTGTTTGCTGAACCCAGCTTTAAGTTTAGCTTTAAGCTCCGTTTTCCTTTTTTTAGCGATTATTTTTTCTTCAGCATATTGCCCAATCAATTGCAATTGAAAGGTTTCAATATCCTGATTATCCAATTCAATTCCCTCTTTGTTTTTTACTTTTATTAGGTAATCGAATATTTGATCTATTGCATCCTTGCTAAAAGAAAATTTAGGACTGTCAAATTTTTCTTCTTTTTGAGTAGGTCCCTCAAGGGCTTCTAGCGCCTGATGTCTATCAAGGGCTTTTAACTCATACGTATATTTGAATATTTCAGGTAAAGACCGTTTTAACTTATTCAACAAACTAAGGTGGTCACTGGCAACTGAGAAAAGTACTTTTAAGTTAAGGGGTTCATACAACTGATCTAACTCTTCATCTGAAAATGAATTTAGGTTCTTACTAATCAGCTCCAGTACCTCATCTGGCGGATTGGAGTGGAGCAATGCAGCCATGGAACGGCCAAATTCATCTACTTCAGAATCATTGAAATATCTAAAAAGCTCTTCGAATTGGTAGAAAATTAGGGTTGTTGCCTCATCAATTTCTTTGGTTAATTGAATAAACTTAATATAATACCATAGTATCGCAGAGAGGTCATCAGGCAATTGCTTTGAAACGTCCATTTTTTCAGCTAAAAAGCAGGATCCTCCATTTTTCTGCTTCAAATCTTTTTTAATTACTTCTTCGATTTGACGCACTAGTATTTCAAGCGGTTTCTTCTTGGAGCCCTCGGTCACTATATCTGAGGGCATAAAACGAATTTTTATTGGGAAATGATGTTTATTATGCCTCAGGTATGGGACTACCCCAGCATTCAATAAAGAAGATTTTCCGTAGCCCGATTTTCCGAAAAGCACCACCAGCTTTTCAAGAGCAATCAGATTGCCCAGTTTTTTCTTATCATGGTCCCGCCCAAAAAATAAGTGCCTGTCCTCTTCTTGGAAAGGTCGTGTACCCGGATATCTTGATTGGTTTGGCATTCGGTATTAGTTTGGTCTTGGTCTTGGATTGGTGTTGAAGGCTATTCAGCCTTTTTAAGCATGGTCCTATGCGTCTTTTTTATCTCCTTACCTATTACCTCAAATTTGGATTTTCGGTGTTCATCTACATCGCCTAAGTTTAAATTTTTTAGCACGCCGGTTATTTTATCAAAATCCTGAAGTATCTGATTATATACCGTAAGTTCACTCATATAGGTAGCCATTTTTGAAACGTCCTCGGACAATTTTTTGGTCGTTGCCTTTATCTTCTCCACCCAAAATTCTTTATACTTGTCCAAATCTTCTGCTTTAAATGTTTTTGCATCCTTGAGAACAATAGGGAATATTCGTTCTTCAAAATTTCCTTTATTGAAGATTTCTGAAAGCTCGTACATACAATGCTCCGATTCCAGATAAGCATGACTAACCACCACTAAAATACTATCTGCCTGACCAATACGCTTTTCGAATTCTTTAATGTCTCCCTTATAAGGTAATTCTTCTTTATCAATTTTTATATCTATTCCTTTCTCTGTTAACGTATCTTTTAACTCATTAGCTAATTTTTCACTATCCCCCCCCCATTTGTAGGAAATGAATACTTTTGGCGGTGGCCCATCAAAGGAATCTTTTTTATTTCTAGATATTTTTTTACTTTTAACGGCCTCATGCAATACTTTAATCGACTTGGCCGCATTATCCTCAAAAAAATCCATTTGAAACTCATTCATAATGAAATTTTTGGTATTTGATTTTTTTGGGTCAAGATCATGAGAGTTCAAGACATCATCATCATCGTCAAAATCCATTATCTGTAAGAAGAGTTGAAAAAAGAGTTGAAAGTACCATTTTTCAAAACTGCAACCAAAGAACAACACCATCTTGGCATCGTGTATTTTCGTTCTCAATTCTTCATTAAGATTATCCTTTTGCATGATACTGTAGAGGTATTCATACATATCCTTAAATGTCAGAACTAATGAACCGTGGTGATTGTAATCCCCAAAAATATTATAAATATGCGTGGTTATTTTATCGTCTGATTCCTCAATAATCTGGAAATTGTGTTCGTAATCTTCAACAGGTTTACCCTTATGGTAGTAGGAGTAACTCGGGGTTATCCCTTTTTCTTTCATGGCCTTCAAAAGGAATTTATCTGGTACAGTGTTGATCACTAAGGAAAATGGAACTTCCGAAAGTAGTTCATACACTTCATTCGGTTTATACCCATCAAAAAAGGCATTTATCTTGGGCTGAATAAAATTATTCCTTATTTTCCCTGCCATGCCTAATACATCTTCATCTTCATAGTACGTCACCTTATCAAGTTGTTCAACAAGTGTTTTATTCAATTCCGTCACTATGCTGGTATTATTTTCAGTAGCTAGATGAGGACCTAATATGACCACGCATTTTTCAGTATTTATTTTTTCGATAAGATTTAAGAGTTCTTCTTCCCTCATAATATTTTTTACTATTTCAAAGAATTGTTCACTAATTTATCAGTGAACAAACTTCCGTTGTACCGTATCTATTGGTCAATTTACCCATACAATCTTTAAAAACGGGGGAGTATTCTGGTAGTTATGTAGGTACCTCACTACTTTAATTTATGAAACTCCTTTTAATTTCAACCACTCTACCAATATAATAAGAATTAGTGTACATGTTAGAAAAATGGTCTGAAATCACTGACATTTAGTACGAAACCACCAAAAAACTTATCGAACAGATCTTTAGTCTCCTGAGTGGTTTAACTAATTGGTGTTCTTATGGCGGATTGGTGTGACTTTAAATCAAAAGCCCAATAGGGCATCTTGCTTACCTAAACTGTTCCCATATTGAACACGATCTATAGGTTTTCAAGTGTATCCATTTGACATCATATAAAATAAAAAACATCGAAAATCATACGGTTACGGTGTTTTGACAGCACTTGAAAAGTGGTTCATTAGGATGACAGGAATCACATTTTGTAAAAAGTAATTAGTCGCTCCTTAAGATAATATCAACATATTGTCTTTCAGTATTTTATGTT
>CAZRIE010000104.1:0-14928 GCA_964600075.1 uncultured Flavobacteriaceae bacterium | reverse complement strand
TTTGCTTGGGTAAAGCAAAGTAATTTGTACTTCTCTTTCTTTAAATTTTTCTTCTAAAAAGTTTCTTCTGCTAAGGTAATGGAACACTTATTAATTGACCGACGATAGGAGGGAAGGCAATGTGTGTGGAATGAGTTATTGTAAATAAAGGGTGAAATATTGATATTATCTTGAATATATTCGCTATATTACACCAATAGTATGATTATTTAAACAAATTTATATGGCAACAATACGTAAAACGGTAACCTTTACCGAACAGCAAGATAAATGGATAAAAGCACAAATCGAAGCTGGAGAATTTACTAATGATAGCGAATATTTACGAAATCTTGTACGCCTAGACCAAGCTAACAATGCTAAATTTCATTCCTTAAAGAGTAAACTTGTTGAAGGGCTTGAAAGTGGCGTTGGTACTAAGTCGTTACCAGAAATCATGGAAGAAGTTGAAGCACGTATGCGCGAAGATGGACGTCTATAAACTCTCCAGAAAAGCCGAAATTGATTTAGCAGAGCTATACGAATTTGGGGTATACAAATTTGGACTACCCCAGGCACAAAAGTATTTCTTAGGAATGCACGGTGTTTTTCAAGTGCTTGGTGAAAATCCAAACTTAGGAAGAGATGCATCAGAATTTATTGAAAATCTAAAAAGATTCACCTACGAATCTCACACCATATTTTATCTTCAAACAGCTAATGGATTATTTATTCTTCGTGTATTAAGCCAACGTATGGATTATCTGAGCAATCTGAGTATAGTCTAGGAAATTGCTTAGAATTCTTATAACTTATCGCTATTTGGCATAATGACGTATTATGTTTCTTTTTTGAAACATAATTTATATTATGTCAAATAGAATATTTTTTAACAGAAAGAAGCGAATTGTTGCTTAGTCCTCTCTCTTATGAATTTTGGTGTATGTTTGAAATGCGTTTTAATCTTCTTAGAATGTATAGCCTTAAATAATTCCCTTATCAATCTTAGTCTTTGTATTTCGCTTATGTTCTAGCTATCAATACTTTATCGTTTCTAGAGTACTGCTGAAGAAAAAGAACAAGTTTTTAATTAATAGTATTCAACAGTGTTCCATTTAAAAATAAATATTTTGTAAATTCGCCATCTACATGTTTAATGTTTCACAGCGAAAGAACACTATATTCCTAGTCAAAACAAATTATGAAAATGAAGAAAAGCTCCTCTCTTCTCCTATTACTTGCTGTTGTGCTTGTTCTAGGGGGGTGTAAAAAAGATAATGATACTGAAGATATTGATGATGGTATCTTACAAAGTAAAGTTTACCAACTTCAAGCCATGACTGGTTCTAGTATTACCGGTACCGCTACTTTCACCGAAGACATTGATGGTAAAACAACGGTACTCATACAATTAGAAGGTTCCAACACAACGGAACATCCTGCCTTTATCAGATACAATACTGCTTCCGAAGGAGGGGCCATTGCTATTACCCTTAAAGAATGTACATGTTCTGTTAGTGAAACGGTGGTTTCAAAGTTAGATGATGGCCAAAGTATCAATTTTGATGGGTTACTTGAACTGGATGGCCATATTAGCATTCATGAAAGCCCAGAAGATTTAGAAACGATTGTCTCGGTAGCAAACATAGGTGTTAATGAATAAATAGAAGTGTACTCACGAAATATTATTCGGGTTTTCGAATTGAAAGTTTTACAAATCAATACTACCGCTGCGGCTAACCGCTCAAGCAATTGGTAAGATACTCTTCAACCCCGTCATGCAGTCGTTGAAACTCCAAAAATTGTTTTTTCGACCGTTCGACATAATCATCAACGGTTTTTTTGTGCTCGCGTAATGCACTAATGATTTCCCGATTGGTTTCACTTAAGCTGTCCATACCGCTTTTTAAAGTCTCGATACGCTCGAAGAAACTATAGGTTCTCGGTTCGCAGCGGTACGAATTTAAGGTTGTGCGAAGTTGGATCAGATCTTTTTCGTTACGCTCTAAGCGAAGAACTAGGGCATTTTTGTCAGATTCCCTTGTCGGGGTCAATAGGTTTTGAGTTGTTTCCATGGAACATTGATTTAGGGTTGTTTTAGGGTGATGAGCTTAGCAGGTTACTCTAAATTACAAAAAAAATGAATGCAACTTTTATCTTAACAGTAAGATAATTAGACTTTAACATTACACTGACTATGTATTAAACTACTTGTGGCAAAAAAAATTGCCTTTAAATACTAGTTTTAATATTCCCGTATTTATCTTTAGACTATGGATATAAATTTTGAGTACGATAACGTAAATGCCAGTAGTCGTTTAGAAATACTGGTCAAAGAAAAGCTAAACAAGTTATTTGAGAAATATGATTCTATTATCAGGGCTGATGTGTTCTTCAAGACGGAAAACACCAGTTCACCTGAAACCGGAAAAATCTGTAACATTCGTTTAAGTTTACCTGGTCCCAGACTTTTCGCTGAAGCAAGTCATAAAAACTATGAGGCTTCTATAAAAGAGTCTATAAATGATTTGGATCGACAATTGAAAAAACGGAAAGAAAAGCTAAAACCCTACTAATAACATTAATTTACTAACGATAACCTTTTAACACTAATAGTATAGTTCCGATTTTCTTTTAGGAAAATTAGTGTTAGGTATGCACTAAAGGGGTCGATGAAAAATTATGCCCATTGACACTCTAGAAACCATCTTGGGCGATACGGTTTTAGTAAACCTTGATAAAGAATTTTATGCGGGCCTAAGCCGTTTTGAAATACTTCAATTTCTTGGCTTAGATTCCGCAGGCTTGGAAAAGAAAAATATAGGCCATCCCCTAGTATTTCATGAACAAACGAGATGGCGAACCTTTTGTCAGAAACCTAAAAGGTCTAAAATAAAAAAGCCACCGATATGATGCGGTGGCTTTTCTTTGGTCGCATTTAGTTATTCGTTTTCGTCTTCAAATTCGATCTTGGCCAAAGTGCGGGACAATCTTGGAGAGTACGGATGTTTTAAGAGATCGCGTATCAATTTTTCCCTTCTTCGTTCCGAAATATCCAGGGTATCTAAAATTTCACGCCGTCGCTTGATTTCAACCACATACTCATCTTTTAGTTGCAGTCGTTCTTCGGCACTGAGCACCAATTGGGGCTCAAAACGTTCCATTACCGTGTACTTGGTGACTTCCGCTTCCGGTTTTTCAGAATTTCTGGTTTCTGCTTGGGCAATAGCCGCACAAGATATACCCATCAAAACAAGGCACATTGTCTTAAAAATAAACTTCTTCATGAGGGGGCTTTCATATAGTCTATAGCGAAGGTACGTATTTGTAAAAAATATAGCAATCGACGATATATGGAAACTTGTTAAACTGCAGATCAATTCGATTAAGAGACTGTTTTGAAATATGTGATTAGACGAAATGGTTTAACTTTGAAAAACTATGTTATTTTTGACGCCATGAAGCAAAAATTACTCCTCTTTTTCGTTTTCTTGAATTGTGCATTTGGGCTAATCGCTCAACAAACAGCTACCATTTCATCTGCCGAAATCAGTTTTACTTTCGTTTCAAAAAAAGTTAAAGGAACTATTTCCGGCTTTGAATCGTCTTCCACTATCAATTTAAATGCATTGGCGGATTCCAAATTTAAGGGCTCCGTGGCTTTGGAAACCCTAAAAACAGGAAATTTTATTCGTGATTGGCACCTAAAAGGCAGTAAATATTTCGACGCGGACGCCCATCCAAAAATGACCTTCGAAAGTACCGAAGTCAGTAAAAGTAATGTTGGGTACAGCGTAAAAGGTAAACTAACTATTAAAGCCACAAGTAAGGCCCTTACCATAGATTTTAAGCGGAAGGAGAATCAATTAATAGGTGCCACTACCCTATTTTCTTCAGACTTTGGAATCGAGATCAAAAGCGATCGCGAAGACAATGAGGTCCAGGTAAAATTCGTGCTTTCCCTGAAATCATAATCGTTAGTCTACTGATTAAGCACTTTTTTACAACTACTACCCTATAAGGCGGTGTTTACTTGGAGTTATACCCTATTAAAAAGCCTTCAGAAAAACCTTAAAATTTATTAACTTTGCGGCTTAAAATTTTAAGTAACTATGTTGGTATGGATTCTTTTTATCGCTTTGGTCTTTGTTTTTTTGGCTTTGGACCTTGGCGTTTTCCACAAACATGAACATGTTATAAAAAGTAAGGAGGCTGGCCTCTGGACCGCGCTCTGGGTTTCCGTAGCCCTCGGTTTCAGTGGCGTAATCTACTGGCTTTTTTCCAGCGGCCTGGTCGACAACTCGACGGGGCTAACGCCGAACAACGCCGTACTCAAATACATTACCGGTTATCTGATTGAACTTTCGCTGAGTATCGACAATGTATTTGTCATTGCCGTAATTTTTTCTGCGTTCAAGATTCCGCCTTTGTACCAGCACCGGGTTTTGTTTTGGGGTATTCTCGGAGCAATAGTTTTCCGGGGGCTAATGATTGTCTTTGGAGTGGCCCTAATTACTAAATTTGAATGGATTATTTATGTTTTCGGGGTTTTCTTGCTGTACACCGCATTTAAAATGTTGAAGTCCGACAATAGCGAATTCGATCCGAAAAATTCATGGGTCTTTCGGCAGATCAAAAAGGGCTTTCCGATAACGAGTACCATACACGGGCACAACTTTTTCGTAAAACGTATGGGGGTTCTTGCGGCCACTCCCCTTTTCGTTGCCTTGATCATCATAGAACTGACCGATGTACTGTTCGCTTTAGACAGTATTCCCGCGATACTTGCCATTACCGCAGACCCGTTTATTGTCTTTAGTTCTAATATCATGGCCATTTTAGGCCTGCGATCCATGTATTTTTTGATTTCAAGAATGCTTCAGAAATTCCGCTTTATCAATTATAGCTTGGTCGTTATTTTGGCCTTTGTGGGCTTGAAAATGTTGTTCTCACACCAAGTAGAACTTCCGGAATGGGTCTCATTGACCGTAATTTCAGTTGCCTTGGTTGCCGGTATCGTCGCCTCTTTATTGATTCCTGAAGAAGGGGAGAAAATGGGGTAAGCGGACAAGAATGCCAAAAATTAATTTCCTTTAATTATATCTTTGTAAATCTTGCCAACGGCCCAGTTGCCTAATGGAAAGTAAAGGGCGAAAAAGAGTGCCATTCCCAATGCAAAATTCCGGATACCGAACAATTGTTCAACGAGATTATTTGGGTAGGCATACGAAGTTTCAAAATAATAGCCACCGAATTCAAGAAACCCCATGGCGATAAGCCCATAGGCATACTGCGTATGAAAGGGAAGATTTCGTAGTAATAGCGAAATGGGCACCATATAAAGAATGTAACAGGTGAAGACTTGCCCCCAATAGGTAAATTTAGCGATTTCAGCTACCGTGCCGAACCAATTCATACCAAGGCCCCATATAAAATAAACCAGACAATATATCAGGATTAACCTTCTATCGACCTGCAATTTGGTCTTGGCCCAGTCGAGTACTTGCTTCATTGCCTTATTTTTCCGAAAGTTTGTTGTCGATAATCAGCAGGGCATCCTGAACGGTCTGCATTTTTTCCATGTCTTCATTTTCGAGCATAATGTCGAACTCATCTTCTACGTCAAGAATGATATCGACCAAATTGGCAGAATTGATATTCAATTCATTGATGAAGTGACTTTCGACCGTGATATCATCAAAAGAAACATCTTCAGGAAGATAAATTTTTATGATATCCTTTAGTCTTTTATAGCGTTCGTCCTGGGTCATTTGTAATTTTACATTTTTATGAGCGATACTAAAATACCGAAAGCCTCTCTATTCTAATCAAAAGGGAGATTTTTTGGACATTTTTATGCTTGGTAAATAAAATTGTGCCTCCTGAATCATTCGTCGTTAAATCGCCCAAAAATAACACATGCGTTGACATCACCAAAACCAAAACTGGCTTTTGCGATTATTTCGGGCCGATAGTCCGTTGTTTTAAGAGGGATTTTATTTTTGTCGATTCTATTTTCAATATCAGGATGGATATCTTCACAATTCACGTTCCCAAAAAGTTTTTCTTTATCAAATTGCAACAAGGTACCGACACATTCGATACTTCCGGAAGCGGCCAAACAATGCCCTAAAAGTCCTTTAAAGGAATTGATATGTGGAAAATCGTTTCCTTTTCTTCCAAGTGCCTTGCTCCAGTTTTCGATTTCGAGGGCGTCTTTCGTGGTTGCGGTCAAATGGCCATTTATCGTATCGATATCGGATTTATGAATTCCTGAATGCTCAACAGCCTCAACAATACAGCGTTGTACCGCTTCACTATTGGGCGCGGTCATCGAACCGTCGCCTCGTTGGCCTCCGCTATTGACCGCACCTCCTAAAACTTCTGCGTAAATTTTAGCATTACGCTTTTGGGCGCTTTCTAGCGATTCCAAAACCAAGGCCCCTGCCCCACTCCCAGGCACGAATCCCGCTGCCGAGGCACTCATCGGCCGACTGGCTTTTTCAGGGGTATCGTTATAATTTCGTGGAAGAACACGCATTGCATCAAAACCGGCCCAAACATATGGTCCGCTATCACTACAACTGCCCACCAACATCCGTTCGGCTCGGCCTGAAGCAATACGCTCAAAGCCCATTAAAACGCCTTCAGTTCCCGTAGTACAGGCCGAAGAGTTGGTAGTCACCTGATTTCCACAGCCGAGAATTCCTCCTAAATAAGCACTAACGCCACTGGCCATTGTTTGTATGACCGTTGTACTCCCCAATCGACGTACATTCTTATCGTCAATTTGATAAATAGCTTCCCTAAATTTTGCTACCCCCAAGGTGCCCGTTCCGAAAAGGATACCGCTGTCCCAATCCGGATGCTCTTTCGGAGCTTTCGCTAAACCAGCATCATCCCAAGCATCGGTACCCGCGATTACGCCATAGATAATTCCCGTTGCGTTTAAACCACGGCGTTGTAATGGAGTGAAATAACTATCAAGTATCGTATCGGTTATCAAGGGTTCTCCCGCGATTTTGCAAGCGAATCGTAGTTCTTCCAACCGAGGCATAAAACGGATACCACTCTTACCGTCGGTCATGGCCTGAGTGAAATCTTGCAGACCGATTCCGTTCGGGGCACATACCCCCAATCCCGTAACTACGACGCGTCTATTCATTTCTTTCGGAGGTTATCATTCCGGCAATAGTGCCTTTGCAGACCAATTTACTCCCGGAATTGTACATTTGTACCTCGCATTTTAATTTATGGAATCGAAAATAGACCTTTTTTGAGATCACGGTAACCTTTTCATTGGGAAGCACGGGTAATAAGAATTCCATTTCGGAACTACTTAAGCCTATTTTTAAGTCATTTATTGAGGAATCGGAATCGTTTTCTAATAAAAAAATACCAAAACAAACCACCCCTATCTGGGCGCAGCATTCCGTTAAAATAACTCCAGGGGTTACGGGCTTGTTCTTAAAATGACCTTTATAGAAATCGGAATCCGCGGAAAACGTATAACTGCCTTTCGAACCGTTTTCATCAACATGTTCCAATTCGTCGACAAATAGAAAGGGGTTGCTGTAAGGAAGTCTAGATATAATTTTCTGATAGTTCATTGCTATGTTTGCGCTTAATCAAATCTTTCGGGCTACTTCGCCAAACCCCCAGCCCCATTTCAGCAAGCCTAAGCAACGCCTCAAGGGAGAATAACGGGTGTAATTTTTGAAGATTCTAGTCTAGAATTTTTATTTTCTCCTAACTCCTAACTCCTAACTCCTAACTCCTAACTCCTAACTCCTAACTCCTAACTCCCTCATTGCAAACTCTCACCGCCATCAACTTTTATGACAGTACCTGTTATCCATTTTGCTTCATCGGTACTGAGCAAGTAAACTACGTTTGCGACATCTTCGGGCATAGTCAGTCGTCCATGAGGATTTCGTTTCAATGCGCTTTTTTTCAACTCCTCATGCCCGGGAATCATTTGAAATGCACGGGTTTCTGTTGCCCCGGCCTGAATGCAGTTGGCTTTGATACCAATGGTAGCAAATTCTAATGCCATATTTCGGGTTAGGGCCTCTAAAGTGACCTTTGCCGCAGAAACCGCAGCATAACCAGGCCAAGCTTTGGTATTCCCTTCACTGGTAAAAGAAACAATTCTCGCATCAGCCGCAAACAAATCTGCATCGATCAGTGCTTTTGTCCAATCATAAAGACTTAATGCCATAGCATTTAGGGTGATTTGAAAATCTTGATGGTTCAAGGCCGTTTTTTCTTGGGAGTACATCGGTTTGAGATTTCCTTTCGCAATGCTATGCACCAATACCTTGATTTTCCCTCTGGTCGTTAAAAGTGCCTTTATTTCTTTGACCGTTTGTGCTCTTTTCTCCGGATGGCTAACATCCACATTAAAACTATTCAATTTTGAACCACCTGAAGTAATTTCTTGAAACTGTTCGTTAATTATCTGTAAATCAGATTTTCTATCGCGATGAATGATGATCAAATTGTAACCATGATGCGCAAGTTTTTTGGCCGTAGCGAGACCTAAGCCACTGCTTCCACCAAGAATTATCGCCCACTCATTTTTCTTATCCACAGCCATAAAATTAGCACTGTTTTAACTCATTATACATTTGGAGTCAAAGTAATTTAATTTGTCTTAAATATTTCTTTTTTACCTCCCTTGAAGCGTCGGGGCTAAAGCCCATTTGCCGGACAGGCAGGGATGAAAGGAAGATTTCCGAGATTCACCCATCAGGGTACGGGTAAAATCATTCTCTCCCTCCAGGTGAGGGTTAGATTGAGGGCTCACCATTCCAGCAAAACCCGTTGGGCCGAAAACCCGGGACCGAAACTTAGGATTAGTCCCTGCTCCTTTTCTTCAATCTCCTTTTCTAGAAAGCGTTCTAGCACATATAGCACCGTTGCGCTGCTCATATTTCCGTATTTACTTAACACCTCTCGGGTATCGTCGATATTCTTTCCTAGTTTTCCGAAAAGCTCCTCGACCGTCTGCACGATTTTACGTCCCCCGGGATGAAAAATTAAATGATTAACAGCCTCGATAGATGTTCCATACTTTTCCAAGAATGGAGGTACAATATCCGGAAAATGAGCTGCTATGGTTTCTGGTACAGCGATATCCAATATCATTTTCAGACCGTGATTGGTCAGGTCGAAACCCATCATTTGAGTTGAATCGGTAAAGTGATACATATCCCCACCTACTATTTTCGGACCTTCCGCCATTTCTTCGGAAGACAGCAATACACAAGCGGCACCGTCACCAAAAATCGCGGCACTCACCATATTCGCCATGGAATAATCGTTCAGCTGAAAGGTTGCCGTGGGGCTCTCTACGGCCACTAAGGCTACCCGCTTCCCAGGATTCGAACGTAGAAAGTTGTTTGCATAGATCAAACCGGAAACGCCCGCTGCACAGCCCATTTCCGTTACTGGCAAACGTATGATGTCTTGTCGCAGTCCTAAATCGTTAATCAAGTACGCATCTAGGGATGGAATCATTATACCCGTGCAGCTTACCGTGATGATATAATCTAAGGAATCGGGTGACCAATCGTTATTGTTCAAGGCCTTTTCAAGAACGGCCTTACCCAATTTCTTGACTTCACGTACATAAATTGTATTTTTATCTTCAAAGGAAGTAGCTGTAAAAACCTCCTCAGGAGTCATGATACTGTATCGCTTATCAACAGCTGCACCCTCAAAAATTTTTACGACTTTGCGGCGAAAGCGTTCGTCTTGATCGCCCAACCACATTTCGACCAATGGAATTATTTCCTTCGTATTTCGGCAATACGCGGGCAGCTGCTTGGCTACCGTTGTTACTCGAACTTCATTCATAGGCTCACTTTAGTCTTTTGGTTCGCATTACCCATACATATCGAAATGCCCACTTCCATTTAATGTCGTGCGCTATCAAGGGTAAATTTCTTGAAAATGCGATAAGTTCAGATTTCGTAAACCCGCTCAGAATAGAGATTAGTCCATCACGCTTTGCAATCTCTGTGCGTACAAAAATAAGGCTAAACACCTTAAAGAGATAATACGACAGGGCACTTCTATGCAAGTCGTTGATAACAACGGCAATATGTGCCAGTTTTCCAAATTTTCCTAAAAAAACAGGTATTTGATGGTTAAGAAAGTGATGCATCGTCAAGGTGCAGAGTAGTATGTCACAATGCAGATGAGCAGGTTCCAATTTGAGTATATCTTGTTTCAAATAACGAATTTCCGGGAAATGTTGCGACATTTCATCGGCAATCGTCAATCCCTTTTCGCTCAAGTCAATCCCAACACATTTAATCTCAATTTTTCGTGTTCTTGCCCATAAAACGAGCTTTCTCAACATCGTTCCATCGCCGCAGCCCACATCTAAAATCGTATACGATTCTTGGGGATAGTCTGCCACCAATTTCGCCACACTGTCAATCGTTACGGTGTTTCCACTCAACAAACGATTACTTCTATTGATATCTTCAAACACTTTTTTAAGCACCTTATCTGCAACCAATGGGTCGTCCATTAATTCCGCATCTGTATTTCTTGTTGAAAAATCTGCCATCAGTATATCGGTTCTCCGTGGGTGTTTTTAATCAATATTTTTAATACGCTAGGGACCATAAAGATGGAAGAAAGCATTCTATTCGATAAATTTTCGTTCAAGAGCAGTTGTTGTAAACGCCTTCCAGTCCACAAACGTCTTCTGAAAGCTTTTTTCCACTGTCTTTGGTAATTTTCTTCAAGTGCGCTCCTATCGCTATGGCTTTGTTCTCCTTTTAGAAATGTGTCGACCAATTCAGCTGCTATTTTTGCACTGTGAATAGCCATTGCCATTCCGTTACCACATAAGGGATGTATCAAACCTGCCGTATCGCCACACATTAAAACATGGTTTTCTACATTTTTTTTCGGGTGGAAAGATATTTGCGCAATCGTCAAGGGTTGTTCGAACAATGGGGTCGCTTTTCGCAAAAACTCCCCCAAGAAAGGATTCTTGGCTACCACATTTGCATTAAAATCAGCGATGTTCTTTTCTTTTTGAAAACTCTCATAGGTAGCGAGGTAACAGAAATTTACCGCCCCAGTCTCCGTTTTTGACAAGCCGCCATAGCCTCCGTGAAAGTTATGCAGCGCCACTACGTTTTCGGGGAAATTTTTATATTCATAGTGGGCTTTCACCGCCATCCATGCTGACTTTTTTTTAATAAAATCACGATTCATAGACTTATCGAGGCTACTTCGCTTTCCGTAAGCCCCAAGAACTATATTTGAAGTATATGTTTTATTGTTTTCCGTAATTACTTTAAAAACAGGGTGTTCAAAACCTATTTCGGACACACTTTCAAATCGAAAGTGCACCCCGTTTGCCATGGCAATGTGATACAATTTGTCATCAAATAAAAATCTACTAATACCTTTACCCCCCAAGGGCAATTCGGTTTCCAAATATTTTCCATTGGCACTACTTAACTGCAAGGTATCGATGGAGACGGCGCTTGCTTCTTCCATCGAAACCCCTAACCGTTCTAGATAGGGTACAATTTCGTTTGAAACATACTCCCCACATACTTTGTGGTGCGGATAGCGTTGTTTTTCAAACACCACTACCTGATGACCCTTCTTAGCCAAATGAAGAGAAGCCGTAAGACCTGCTAGGCCTCCACCCACAACAATGACATCATAGCAATTCATTATCATGAAGGTAGTTGTTTTAAAGAAAGAACCCGGCTCAAGAGCCGGGTTATGTTTCAATAAAGGTATACTATAGCTTTTTACAAATTATTAATTTGCCTTGGCCTTAGCATCTTCAATCATTTCTTGATTTGCCAAGACGCCTATTTCGACTCTTCTATTCTTAGCTTGTCCTTCCTTCGTCTCGTTTTCAAATCTAGGTGCTGTTTCGCCAAAACCCATTACCACCATCCTACTTTTCGCCACACCTTTATTGCTCAAGTAGTCACCTACAGCATTGGCCCTTTTGGTTGAAAGTGTCATGTTGTAATTAGCTTCACCCGTGCTATCGGTATGACCTTCTAACATAAGCTCAGTATCGGGGAATTCAAGAAAGACTTCCGCAACTTTGTCAAGGTTTGATTTGGCCTCAGGGGTTAAATTGGCGCTATTTAGCGCAAAGTTAACACCACTTTTATCATCAAAAATAATCTGAATACCCTCGCCCACTCGTTTCACATCCGCTCCCGGAACGACTTGCTCGATTTTTTTGGCCTGTTTGTCCATTGAGTTTCCGATGAGACCTCCTGCAGCACCACCTATGGCTGCACCGATTAAGGCACCGGCAACATTGCCTCCTATAAGACCTCCTATTAAAGCACCTCCAGCAACCCCAATTCCAGCACCTTTCTGTGTTTTGTTAGCATTTTTGATAGCATTACAACTGCTGTTCAAGGTGAGTACCGTGGCCCCTATCAAGAACATACTAATAATTCTTCTGATCATAATTTAATCAATTTAGTGTTTTTCGTTTTTTTGTTTAAAGCCGTACTTCCTTTGAAGTTTTGTCAAGAGTCATTACTACATCAAAAGGTTGACCCTTGTATTCGGTTTTCACCCTAAATTCGGCATTGGTCTCCGTTAAACTTTCGACCGCGATGCTATACCCGGTAGTGTCACCACTCAAAGGTTTGTTCTTCTCGTCGACATGCTTAAATAGGATTTCTCCCGTGCCGTCCTTATGATCATTGAAAGACCAAAGAATTCGATAGGTTCCTTCGGCGCAGCGTTCAGTTCCGTTAACGGAGAATCTTCCTGTTCCATTATTAGGAATAAAAAGCCATTCTCCTCCCTTGAAACAAGGCGAATCGGCGATGCCAAACAAATCTGCTTTGTAAAGGCCCGCTTCACCAACAAAACGGATGTCTGATACCGTCCACGTACCCTTTAATAATTTCTTGCTGTTTTTTGGTGTAGTTTCGCCGCCGCCGCCTGTTTTAGCTGCGGAACAGGACAGAACGAACATCACTAAACCCAAGTAAATCACATTTTTCATAGTCAATTATTTTAATAATTATTAGAGGGGCCCAAGATATTAAATTAATGTCTGATAATAAAGGTAAAAAACAACTTAATACGCCAATAATTTGAGTAGTTCAGCCTTGAATCTAGATTTAGGCAGGTAATTGTTTTCCAGAGTTTTAGCAAAAGGAATAGGTGTCTCTAAACTGCCTACACGAATTACAGGTGCATCCAAGAATTCAAAACAGTTTTCCATAACCGAGGAAGAAATATCACTTGCTATTCCGCCAAAGAGACTATCTTCTTGCAGAATGATTAGTTTGCCTGTCTTTTTAACTGAAAAGTAGACTGCTTCGATGTCTAGTGGTTGTAACGTTCGTAGATCTAGCAAGTCCGCATTTATTTCTGGCTGTTCCTCCAAGATTTTAAGTATCCAATGTACTGCCGCTCCGTAAGTTACAATACTTATATCACCCCCTTTTTTTAACAAACTCGCTTTTCCAAACGGTAAGGTGTAATAGCTAGAAGGCAAGTCTTGATAAACACTTCGGTATAGCGCTTTGTGTTCGAAAAATAGTACCGGATTGGGGTCGTTTATCGCTGTTGCCAATAATCCTTTGGCATCATAAGGAAATGCAGGATACACAACTTTCAATCCCGGTGTTTTCGTGAACCACGCCTCGTTGGTTTGTGAATGGAACGGTCCTGCACCGAGATCACCTCCACAGGGCATACGAATGACCACATCGGCATTTTCGCCCCAACGGTAATGTGATTTGGCCAAATAATTGACAATCGGGTTAAAACCACTACTTGCGAAATCGGCAAACTGCATCTCGACAACCGCCTTCATGCCATTGATGGAAAGGCCCATCGCGGCAGATACGATTGCTGATTCACATATAGGTGTATTACGCACACGGTCCTTCCCAAAATCGTTAATGAACCCGTCGGTAACTTTAAACACGCCTCCATATTCTGCAATATCTTGGCCCATAATAACCAAATTGTCGTGTTTCTCCATAGACTGTCGTAAACCCTCGGAAATGGCATCGACCAGCCTAACGTTATGTGTGGCCGATGAGGGACTGGTTTCTTCATAGGAATAGGCTTTGAATACATCCGCCAATTCGTTAGATGCAACACTTGTAATTTCCTGTTCGTCGAATGCCAATTGCAAATGCTCGTTGATTTCCAAGGTTATCTCAGATTTCATAATGTCTATCCGAGCCATGTCAAGCAGACCTTCGGTTAGCAAAAATTGTTCATAATTTTCGATGGGATCTTTTTTGGCCCAAAGGTCCATCACTTCATCGGGAACGTATTTGGTGCCACTTGCCTCTTCATGCCCCCTCATACGGAACGTCTTGAATTCTAGCAAAACAGGACGGGGATTTTCCCGAATTTCCTTGCAAAGTGTATCCAGTTTGCTAAATACTTCTAAAATATTGTTTCCGTCAATCGTATACGATTCCATACCGTACCCAATACCCTTATCCGACAAGTTCTCGCAATTATACTGCTCTTTCGTAGGGGTGGAAAGTCCGTAGCCATTATTTTCGATGCAAAAAAGCACAGGTAAGTTCCAAACCGACGCTATATTCAAGGCTTCGTGAAAGTCGCCCTCACTGGTACCGCCTTCTCCCGTAAAGACCGCTGTGACCTTCTTCCGTTCTTTAATCAAATCGGCAAGGGCTATACCATCGGCGACGCCCAATTGCGGACCCAAATGCGAAATCATACCCACTATATTATAGTCTTGGGCACCAAAATGAAAGCTCCGGTCACGCCCCTTTGTAAATCCACCTCCTTTGCCTTGCCATTGTGAAAATAGCCTGTGCAACGGTATTTCACGTGTTGTAAAAACTCCCAGATTACGATGCATGGGCAATATATACTCCTCGGGCAGCATAGTGCTTGATACACCTACTGAAATTGCTTCTTGACCAATACCGC
>CAZRIE010000103.1:0-14955 GCA_964600075.1 uncultured Flavobacteriaceae bacterium | reverse complement strand
AAGCGGACGAAAATATCGTTCCTGTATTTTTGAAAACACCCGATGGTGACCTTAAAATAATTTCCTCTTTTAGTAAGCAATTCGAGGATATTCACGAAAAATACCGATTGGTTTACTTGGGCAAGATGTTCGATATCGACGAAACTGTAGACACCTCAGAAGATGACTAGTCACTAATTTGTTTTAAAACTTCTTAGTCGTTTTTTACCAGTTGAAAACCGGTAGAAAATACTCAATTTTTCGGGTATTTCCCGCCTAAGAGACTCCATTTATAGTTATCTCAACAATTTAATAGAAGCAGAGTCTGTCGCTACGCTAGCCAATAATAAGCACCCACGGGTTTTCGTCGGGTGCTTTGAATTTCTCTGAGGTTACTTTACCCATCTGTTTCATTTCCCCATTTTTAGGGTTCATCCAACGGTAATTGAGCGTGTCAGGAACATTTTGAATCTCGATTTCGCCACCTTCGTTCAAGTAAGAAATATATAGTTTTCCCTCTTTTGCCAGCAATGGTTTTCCTTTGGCCAAACTCCACTTTTTTTCGATATCGGCTAAATCGAGGCCGCCAAGAATTTCGCTAACCAGTCCTACGTATTTTGAACCTTCCAATTGCATGGCACCTTCCCAAGAAAGGGGCTGGTCCGTCCAAGCTTCCCAACCTTTTTCCTCTGGCGTTATTTTCCATTGCCAAAGACTTGCCGCCCCATAAAAAACGCCCATAGTACCACCATGCATCAACTGCATCCAAGCTTCTTCGCCCTGCCACCATCCGAGACCGTTTTTACCGGCGTTCATACCCTCATACGTAGGTTCGCCGTTCGCGGCCGCCTTGGTCGGAAGGTTATCGTACATACGCTCTACTTTATGGTACTGGTGTTCGCTACCATGCCCCGTTTGCGCCCATTGAAAATCGAGCCAGTCTTTATCCTGAAAGACTTTATTTTCATGAAAACAATGTTCGCTCTCACCGTTTGCCCAGGTTGCCAAATAGTCATCGCAGGGGTTGTAGTGTATACCGGTCGGTTGTGCATAACAGTCCCATTCTTGTAGCATCTCCCCACTTTCAAGAACTCCGGGGTCTTTGCCGTTATGGTCACCGCCCAAGAGCCAAAAGGCAGGCTTGCTTCCATATCGAGCCAATAGATATTTGCAGTAGCGAACGTACTCTTGCGGTTCAATAGTCCTACCCAATACTTGGAGTCCCTTCCATCCAAAACCATGAAATACCGGTTGATATACTGGAACGATACCATGTTTTAAAAGAATTTCGATTAGGGAATCGTAGTATTGAAAATAGGTAACGTTAATTTGGTTGATATGGCCATCGGACAGATCATTAAACGCCCTCATAAAACCTTGTTCGGTATTGCGTTCATTAGGTCCCTCTGCTTTGGTATCAGGTTGTAAGGTCATCATTAGTGCGGTATTAAACCCTTTTTCCTCCCGATTTTTGGCATAGATTTCAACCTGTTCCTTGGTTGCACGAAATGGAATCGCCCAAGGGGTATCACCAACGACCAAAAATGATTTTCCGGAATAGTGGATAACGTTTCGATGCCCTTTGGACATTTTTAATAGACCCTTCGCCAATATTGAGTTGTCTGCTGTGTTTGTAACAGATTTGAATTCCCCTACTCTTCCATGCAAACCGATGTCTTTTTCGTTAGATGCAAAGGATTTCCATTCCCAATCGCCCTCAGAATCGGTCGGAGCGAAACGTATTTTCCAGATTTGGCCGTTATCCCAAAAGGCCGGTCTTTTTAGGGTATCGCCATTTTGGTTCGAGAAAACAGCCCAAACGTCAACATCGGTGTAATTATTTTCATAGGTTGAGGTAGCTGTCAAGGTGATTTCATGGGTAGACCATTGTGGAACTTCATCCATGTTTTGTGCAGCAAGGGTAAATGGGATTATTAAAAGTAAAAATGTTCTCATTTTCGGGAGTTCTAGATTTGTTTCAAAGCCGTCTTGACTTCTTCTAACAGTTTTGGGACTTTTTGATAGGGGTCCCCTTCGCCCAGAGTTTCCAAGGGAAAGTAACCCCTGTAACCTGCTTCTTTTATTATTTTGAAGAGCTTTGTAAAATCAGTGCGCTGCTCTTTTCCATCGATCCAAACGTTTTCTTTTATCTGCCACGTAACGGCATGCTGAATATTTTTTTCAATCTCTTCATACGGATTATTTTGGCGATAGCTGCCGATGTCATGATTTAGGCCCAACCATTCTGAATCTACCTTTTCGAACAACTCGTTGACCTCATCGGCCGTCTTCAAGAAATCGTTATGGTTTTGAAGAACGATTACTACTCCATGTTTTTCGCCCAATTCGCAACAGGCTTTTATGTCCTTGACCATCCAATCCATAACCTGCGATCTACTAAAGCCTTCTGTTTCTGATTTACCCGAAAAAATACGCAGGTTGGGGCTTCCCAATTTGGCGGCGACCTCGACCCACTTTTCTGTGAGCTCAAGATCGACTTGCCTTTTCTTCTCATCAGGTTGCGCAAAGTCGTTGCGGATTCCGGTTCCGCTGATATCCAATCCCAAAAGAAATGCCTTTCTTTTAAACGAGTTAATAAATGCATCTGTGGGCACTTCAGGATATCCAGGAAAATAATAGCCTGTAGGGTCAATGGCATCAAAGTTATGTTCGGCACAAAAATCGAGCATATCGAACAGATCGACGTTGCCCTCGCGTAAAAGGGCATTGAACGAATACAGGTTAAGGCTCAACTTAAACTTGTGAGAAAGGGCGTTTTGGGGTTTTTTAGGTGCTGAAAAGGCGAATGCTCCGCCGAATGAGAACATGGCGGGTAAAAATGCCACTCCTTTAACAAAAACTCTTCTGGAAGTCTTTTTCATGCTACTATGAAATCTGAACTATTAAAGATAGGAAAAATCGAAAAGCGGTATTCTAAATTATTCCGAAGGCAACCACTATTGAGCTATCTGTTCAATTTCTTGATTTCCATTCATTGAAATTGTAAAGAGAAACCGTAACTTTCATTCTAGACCTAATAACTTTTGAGAATGAAAAGCATAAGAAATAAGCCCACGACTATTTTTGTAGTGATATGCACGGCGCTATTGTTGGTATGCACCGCTTGGATGGTTCCAAGTATCGAAAACCATAATGAGTCATCGTTGAAGGAAGGCACAGGCCACTATCTATACGTAGCTACTCCTGGCATACGAGATTATTTGGGGTATGGGGGTCACGGAGTGTTGGTTTTTGATATAGATAATGATCACAAATTCGTAAAACGAATCGCCACAAAAGGGTTTCACCCAGATGGTACCCCATCTAACGTAAAGGGTATTGCGGTCAGTAGGCAGCTGAATAGCGTATATATTTCCACTTGGGAAACCTTACAACGCATTGATTTGAAGAGCGAAGAACTGGTTTGGGAACGACCGGTTGAAGGTGGTTGCGACCGTATGTCGATTTCACCGGATGGAATGACCATGTATCTGCCGTCGTTGGAAAAGGATTTTTGGAATGTGGTGGACTGTAAAACGGGCGACATTATCACCAAGATCAACGTACATTCCAGAGCACATAATACCATTTATGGACCGTCGGGAAAGCGCGTATATATGGCGGATATAAACTCGCCCCATCTACATGTGGCCGATACCGAAACCCATACTGTTGTGCAGAAAATTGGTCCGTTCAGTGCTGGAATTCGCCCGTTTACTATCAATAGTGATGAGTCACTGGTTTTTGTAAACGTAAACGAATTATTGGGGTTCGAGGTAGGGGACTTAAAAACTGGAAAAAAACTGGCTAGTATCGAGGTCAAAGGATGGGACAAAGGACCCGTTCGACGACATGGCAACCCAGCACATGGAATTGGACTCACTCCAGATGAAAATGAGATATGGATCTGCGACGGCCATAATATGCGCTTGCACGTCTTTAGTGCAAAAGCTCCTTACCAACAATTGACTACGATTGCTCTTGACGATATGCCAGGCTGGGTGACCTTTAGCATAGATGGCCGATACGCATACCCTTCTAGCGGCGAGGTAATCGACACCAAAACTCGCAAAGTACTGCGCTTGTTGCAAGATGAAAATTTCAATACGGTTTCGAGCGAGAAAATGATCGAGATTTTCATGAAGGACGGGAATGCTTGGAAGGCAGGTGACCAATTTGGCCTAGGCCGATTATATGAAATGAAAAAATAGGTTTAAACTTGCCAACGTTATATTAAAAAACATAAGTTCTATAAATATAGTACACACTGCTTTTAAGGAATGTTTAGGTAGCTTTCAGGGGAGTTCAATGCAGGCATTAATACTTCATACTTGACTCCGAGACATAAGATTCAAAATTATGGGGGCTCCTTTGAAGATTTTCATTCATAGAAATCAAAACAGAAGAAAGCTAGTTCACCCAGAAAAACATTGGGTTTTCATGACAGTTACTGAGATATCTTTCGTTGCTATCTCATGATTTTCTCCGGCAATTAGTTGGTAAAAATGAACCGATGACTCTCGGTTAATTTTATCTTGAAGAAGCGGCGTATCTATTTCACCACTTTCTTGTTGCCAGATAAAGATAGAGTTTTGTTCGGTTGTAATAAGACGGTGTTTTGCCGTAAAATGTGCAATATAGGTTGTCATAGGTTAGGGGAACTAAATTCGACTATTCTAAAACATAAAGAAGCTTAAAAAATTGTTCGTGAAAATGTTAATTGTAGGAAAATTAGGAAATTACCTGTAGGTCAAATAAGTTTAAATGGCGTATACTTCAGATTTTAGAAAATGTACGAATCAGATTTCACCACATTTTTTACGAAGTTCACCACATTCTTTGCTTAAAATTGAAGAGAAGGCGCAATATCATATGATGGGTTTCGTTCAAGTTTTGAACAAAAATTTTAAACCCCAAGCTTATTATGAAGAAAGTAGTTTTATTTATGGCTCTAGCGGTCACAGTAGCATTTACCAGTTGTTCTGATGATGATGATGATAATGAAAAAAAATGCGCGTCTTGTTCACTATTAGGTATTTCTGTTGAAGCTTGTGATAATGGAGACGGTACTGTTACTATTACTACAGCCGGACAGTCTGAAACATTATCGAGTGAAGAGCTAGATGGAATTTCTGCAGCGGAATATGTTAAGGCATTAGAAGATGGATGTCCTGCTTCTAGTTAAATTATTTAGCCGTTAAATAGTCGGCTGACAATAAAAAAAGGGCTTTGCTAATAGTAGCAAAAGCCCTTTTTTGTTCTAATCGTTCAACTTTAACACCGCCATAAAAGCCTGTTGCGGAATTTCGACATTCCCTACTTGGCGCATACGTTTTTTACCTTTTTTCTGCTTTTCCAAGAGTTTTCGCTTTCGGGATATATCGCCTCCGTAACATTTTGCGGTAACATCTTTTCGAAGGGCCTTGATGGTTTCCCTAGAAATTATTTTTGCACCGATTGCTGCTTGAATAGGAATATCAAATTGCTGTCTAGGAATAAGTTCTTTTAGCTTTTCACACATTTTTTTACCGATATGCTGTGCATTGTCAGCATGTATTAATGCCGAAAGCGCATCGACCGGTTGTGCGTTCAACAGAATATCGACACGCACCAGTTTTGATACCCGCATACCGATTGGCGCATAGTCAAAAGAGGCATAACCTTTTGAAACGGTCTTTAAACGGTCATAGAAATCGAATACGATTTCGGCCAAGGGCATATCGAAATTGAGTTCTACGCGTTCGGTGGTCAAATAGGTCTGGTTCGTGATGACGCCCCGCTTTTCGATACAGAGTGACATTACGTTACCCACAAAATCGGACTTGGTAATAATTGTCGCTTTGATATAGGGCTCTTCAACACGATCGATACCAGAAGGGTCCGGTAGATCTGTTGGGTTGTTTACCGTTACCGGTATTTCGGGGTTTTTTCTGGTAAAGGCATGGTAGCTCACATTGGGCACGGTGGTGATGACCGTCATATCGAACTCCCGCTCTAAACGTTCTTGAATGATTTCCATGTGTAGCATGCCTAAAAATCCACATCGAAAACCAAACCCTAATGCCGCACTACTCTCAGGGGCAAAGACCAAAGAAGCATCGTTAAGTTGTAACTTTTCCATGGAAGATCGCAGTTCTTCAAAATCTTCGGTGTCTACGGGGTAGATACCCGCAAATACCATCGGCTTTACATCTTCAAAGCCCGCGATAGGATTTTTGGTCGGGCTGGCGGAATCTGTAATGGTATCGCCTACTTTAACTTCTCGCGCATCTTTTATTCCCGTTATCAAATAGCCTACATCTCCGGCCTTAATGGTTTGCTTCGGATGCTGGGTCAATTTTAAAGTGCCCACTTCGTCGGCAAAATAGCTTTTATCGGTGGCTACGAACTTTATTTTCTGTCCTTTTTTGATTTCTCCGTTGATGACCCTAAAATAGGTCTCGACGCCACGGAAAGAATTGTACACCGAATCGAAAACCAACGCCTGTAGGGGCTCGTCAAGATTTCCTTTAGGAGCAGGAATACGGTCGATAATGGCATTAAGTATAGCCTGGATACCGATGCCGGTTTTTGCGCTTGCAGGAATTACCTCTTCGGCTTTGCACCCCAAAAGATCAACGATATCATCGGTCACTTCTTCGGGATTTGCGCTGGGCAAGTCGACCTTGTTCAGAACGGGGATGATTTCCAAATCGTTTTCCAAGGCAAGGTAGAGGTTCGAAATGGTCTGTGCCTGAATACTCTGGGCTGCATCGACTACCAAAAGGGCACCTTCACAGGCTGCGATTGATCGTGAAACTTCATAAGAAAAATCGACGTGGCCCGGGGTGTCGATAAGGTTCAAAACGAACTGTTCGCCATTATGGGTATAATCCATTTGAACGGCGTGGCTTTTGATGGTGATACCCCGCTCGCGCTCGAGATCCATATTGTCGAGCAACTGTTCCTTCTTTTCGCGATCGGTCACCGAACCGGTAAATTCCAACAGACGGTCCGCCAAGGTGCTTTTACCATGGTCGATATGGGCGATGATACAAAAGTTTCGAATATTCTTCATAGCGGCACGAACAGCTTTTAAGGCTGCAAAGATAGGTTATTTTAGTGCGTTTTTGTTAAATATCGAAGTCTCAAAAAAGAGACCCTGATGCAGTTCAATTGGGGTGCACCATTTTTTTGTTATATAAAGACCATACCCTTGAAAATAGTCTAGATACCAATTTTGATTTTACGTTTATAGTCATTTTCAACGATTGTATCAATTTTGCACGTAAACCACATTGGATAAATTATTTTGGGAGAACCGAACAGCATACCTTATCAACCGAAGGAGAAGCTCAAAGCATAGTCGTCGCATATGTAATTGTCCAAAAGTAAAGTTTACCCTTTTTGAACTGAAGTTAAATCACGAAGAAGCTGTTTCGCCCAATTCGAAAATTCTAGTAAATATGGATGTATAATATCGACAAAATGCTATTAAATACCTGTATTTCAATCTAATATGATTTTTTTAAATATTTCTAAAGACCGTGCTATGGTTCGGGCCTATTTATTGTGATTATAAAATTGTAGGAGTTTACTTAATGACGTAAATTTGATTCCGACTTATAGCGTAAGTGAAAAATCGAATCTGCCCCTTTTTTCTTTGCTTTTGCTTTGTGTGTAGTCTCTTTTCTCAAGAATATTCGATAAGTGGAACCGTCGAAGATTCGAAAAAGGCACCCATTGCCTTTGCCAATATTCAGCTTTTGAGCCAATCGGACTCAACGCTGATTAATGGTGCCTCTACCGATGAAAATGGTCGTTTCGAAATTGTGAAGGCTCCACAGGGAACGTACTTTATCAAAGCAAGTTACCTTGAAAACGAGTCTGAGTTACGGTCTGTTTTGGTGAGTGGCGACGTCAATCTGGAGCCACTTCGATTGAACAACGACGCACAAGCCCTTAACGAAGTGGTAGTAACTTCCCAAAAGCCACGTGTGGAAAGAAAAGTCGACCGATTGGTATTTAATATAGAAAACACGGCCTTGACCGACGGTCAAATTTGGGATGTACTGAAACGTACCCCAAGTGTAATGATCATAAACGATAAACTTACTGTAAAAGGTAGTAACGCCGTAGGCATATTGATCAACGGCCGCAAGGTCAACATACCTAAAAGCGATATTATCAACCTCTTGTCCGGTACTTCGGCAAGTGGGGTCGAGGCTATCGAGGTCATAACCAACCCCCCGGCAAAGTACAGTGCAGAAGACGGGGTGCTTATTAATATTAAAATGAAAAAAAACCTGGTAGCAGGTTACAATGGAGCTATTTACAACAAATATGTACAGGGAATTTTACCTAAACACACCATTGGCACCGACCATTATTTTAAAGGGAGTAAAACCGATTTTTCAATTAATTACAATTTTGGCCATTCAAGGGAAGTCATTCAATATACTGATATTACAAATTTCTTCGACAATGGCGAGATTGGGTCGACATGGTCGGCTGAACGAGAATTCCTGAAACGTAGAAAGCAACATACGGTTTCCGCTTTTTTTGATTATGACCTAAATGAAAAAAGCAGGTTGAGTCTATCCGCAATAATCATTTTGCAGCCCGAGGTGGAACGACTTTACGACACCGAGACCAAAATTACCGGAGATACCCTGCTCTCAAGGTTTAATACGTTCAATTTCTCCAAAGAACACCAAGAGAATACTTCATATTATATTGACTATGTAAACAAGCTGAACGATATAGGCGCGGAAATTTCATTAAGTGGACACTACACCTTCTTCCATTTCAACAAAGGACAGCAAGTGGAGACCGATTTTTATGATTTGAATGGAGATTTTTCTGGCGAAAATGATTTTACCACAAATTCAGAGCAGTATATCAACCTCTATAGCTTACAGGCAGATTATAGCACACCTCTAGGTGAGTCGGGAAAAATGGAAACAGGTCTTCGATATGCCAGAATAGCTTCAAAAAACCTTATTATACAAGAAGGTTTCGACAATGAAGTGCCGGGCATTGCCCCCACAGAAGTCGGAAATTTTGAATATGATGAATCGATCTATGCGGCCTATGCTTCCTTCAGCACCAAGTGGAATCTTTGGGAACTAAAAACGGGCCTACGTGCGGAATATACCAAAACCATGGGAAGGTGGAATGTAGGCACTCAAAATCGCGAAAATGACTATTTAAAGTTATTCCCTTCATTCTCCCTTCAATATACACCTAGCCAAAAACATGATTTAAACCTTTACTATTATCGAAGGATAAGTAGACCGAGATACGCGTCGATCAATCCGTTTCAGGTTTTTCAGAGTAATTTTTCTACGATCGAGGGTAACCCTGACCTTTTGCCGGCAACGCGCCACTATATAGCAGGAGGTTACACGTTCAAGAACAGTTACACGGTTGAGTTATTTTATAAAACCGAAAAAAATGGCTTGGCCGAATTGATATTTCAGGACAACGATTTTCGACTGTTACGTTTTATTAGTTCGAACATGAAAGAAAATTCCAGCTACGGTATAGATTTTTCGGTTAGCAAAGATTTCAACACCTTCTGGAATTGCTATCTTCTAGCAAGTTTTTTTGACGAAAAAACGACTTTTGAAAATTTAAGCACCAAACAACTGGTCGAAAATAATTTATTCAGTTGGTTTGTAAGAACCAGTAATGGCTTTACGCTTTTAAGCGATAGGTCGTTGACGGCAGACCTGAGTTATTACTATACGGCCCCCTTACTCTCAGAAAATGCTATTTTCGATGGCTTTGGAGCCATGAGCCTCTTGTTTCGAAAAACCCTTTGGAACAAAAAGGCTAGTATCTCTATGGGTTTAGAAGATATCTTCAATCAGGGAAATCAGTTCAACAGTCGAAATTATCTTGACCAGAACGGTACGTCGCTGAGAAGGGCCGAGAACCGATTGTTCACTCTTGGATTCCGCTACAAGTTCGGTAACGTGAAGATTCGCGACAACCAAAAATCAAAAAGGGTAGAGGAGCGTAACCGACTCTAGTATTTAAGTTCTGAATTTAAATTACTCCCTCCTTGGGAGGCACCGGTGTAGGCCTCCCACCACTCTGCAATAAATAGATTCGTATCACGAGTACTACACAAAAAGAATTCTCATAATGATGCGTATTTTTGCATAAAAATAATGGCTATGGTACCTAAGTGGATCGTTTTACCAGTAATTTTTCTAGTTTTCATTTCCTGTAAAACTGAACTACAAAAAAGGGTCTCAATACAAGAAGATATTGCCTTTTTGGCCAGCGATAGTTTGCAAGGTCGCGAAACGGGAACACCTTTTGAGCTTCAAGCTGCGAATTACCTGCAAAAACGCATGCAACAAATCGGACTTAAACCCAAAGGAAACGCGGGCACTTTCTTTCAGACCTTTACCTTCAAACCTAAAACTGACCCGCATGGCGAAGTGCAATTCGCTTCGGGAGACAGTATGATTACCGGCACGAACGTTCTCGGATATGTAGACAATCAGGCAGAAAAGACCATCATTATCGGGGCGCATTACGACCATCTGGGCATGGGAGGCGAAGGGTCGCTCTATGCCGAAGGCGATGCTGTTCATAACGGTGCCGATGACAATGCAAGTGGAGTTGGGGTATTATTAAAGCTGGCCGAAAAATTAAAGGATTCGATCAGCGGAAACAACTACTTATTTATCGCTTTTTCAGGAGAGGAAATGGGGTTGTTGGGCAGCAATTATTTTACTAAAAACCCTACCGTCGACCTCAAAAAAGCTAATTATATGATCAATATGGACATGGTAGGAAGGCTTCGGAAGAACAAAACCTTAGCTATAAGTGGCACAGGAACGGCACCAATTTGGGAGCAAGTGCTGAACTCCACTAATCCGGGATTCAAATTAGTCTTAAGCGAATCAGGTGTTGGCCCTAGCGACCACACTTCCTTTTATCTACAGGATATACCGGTCTTGCACTTCTTCACCGGGCAGCATGAAGATTACCACAAACCTTCCGATGATGCCGAAAAATTGAACTATGAGGGTATGGAAATGATTGTCGATTATATTTTGAATATTATCGGTGAACTCGAAAACGATGCTAAACTTTCATTCCGCCCGACCAAAAATGAAAGTGAGGATGTTCCGCGATTTAAGGTCGCTTTGGGCGTTATGCCCGATTATCTCTTCGACGGCAAGGGAATGCGTATCGACGGTATTACAGAAGGCCGACCTGCCGCCACTGCCGGATTGAAAAAAGGTGATGTGGTCGTGCAATTAGGTGACAGTACAGTGGTCGATATGATGAGTTATATGCGGGCGCTTTCCGCTTTTGAGGAGGGTAATTCAACCAAAGTGGTAGTCGATCG
Source organism: uncultured Flavobacteriaceae bacterium (assembly GCA_964600075.1). Classification (GTDB taxonomy): domain Bacteria; phylum Bacteroidota; class Bacteroidia; order Flavobacteriales; family Flavobacteriaceae; genus CAZRIE01. The sequence continues at coordinate 3,623 of CAZRIE010000103.1, read as the reverse complement.
AAATGGGGAGAAAGTTGAGGCCGAGATAACTTTTTAGGAACACGTCATTGCGAGGCGCAGCACTCAAAAAGTTTAGGTTATTGTAATAAGTTCAAATGTGAAGAAGCAATCTGTTGAACCCTTTGTAAAACCTCAACAGATTGCCACGTCGCATCAACCATGATTCCGAGGTCAAGTTTTGCTATGGCTCCTCGCAATTGGGATGTTGATTAACCAAAGAAGAATTTTTCCTAAATTTGCACCCTTGAAAAAGAAATGAGAAAATGTCCAAAATAGGCGACATACAATTACCCGATTTTCCGTTACTACTTGCTCCTATGGAAGATGTTAGTGACCCGCCTTTTCGTGCTTTGTGCAAAGAGCAAGGTGCCGATGTGGTGTATACGGAGTTTATTTCATCCGAAGGCCTTATTCGCGATGCCGCCAAGAGCGTCATGAAGTTGGATATCTACGAAAAGGAACGTCCGGTAGGCATTCAGATTTTTGGTGCCAATCTGGATTCCATGCTACAATCTGTGGAAATAGTTGAAAAATCCAACCCCGATATTATCGACATCAATTTTGGATGCCCTGTAAAGAAAGTGGTGAGTAAGGGAGCCGGGGCGGGTATTTTGAAGGATATCGATTTAATGGTTTCGTTGACAAAGGCAATGGTAGAGCGAACAAAATTACCTATTACCGTGAAGACCCGTTTGGGTTGGGACGATAATTCTATTATGATCGTTGAGGTGGCCGAACGCTTACAAGATGTAGGTTGTAAGGCTATCGCTATTCACGGTCGTACGCGCGCCCAGATGTACAAAGGCAGTGCCGATTGGAAACCGATTGCAGAAGTAAAGAACAATCCGCGTATGCATATTCCGGTATTCGGAAATGGAGATATCGATAGCCCTGAAGCCGCATTGAAAATGAGAGATGACTATGGGTTAGATGGCGCTATGATCGGCCGTGCCACTATTGGTTACCCTTGGTTTTTTAAAGAGGTAAAACACTTTTTCAAAACCGGAACCCATCTTGCACCCCCTACCATGGAAGAACGTGTCGATGCCGCCAAAAGGCATCTTCAAATGGCCATCGATTGGAAAGGAGAAAAACTTGGTGTTTTTGAGACACGACGCCATTACACGAATTACTTCAAAGGGATACCTGATTTTAAACCTTACCGTATGAAAATGGTGACCAGTGATGATTCGGTCGATGTTTTTGCTGCGTTTGATGAGGTACTACAGAAGTTCGGCGACTATGAGTTTAGCCCTTTTTAACTTCCCTTGAGATGGCGAACAAAAATTCTGATGATTGTCTTTTTCGGAGAAGCAATAGGGGATTATGTTCCGATTATCATAGGCTGAAAAAACAGATAGCTATTGCGTCTCAATGTGAGTTAGAGGGGGCTTATCAACTTCTTCGTAATTCGGCTACTTGAGATTTTTGAAGCGATTACCCCTAAAACCATAATCGTAGCCAGAACGATTAACACATTTATAATTTCATATTCTACAGGATAAGCCAAAGAGGGCGTAATTTTAAGCCACTCAAAGCTCAACTGTGACCATATCAACAGGGAGCCTAACGAAACTCCTATGATTCCGCCGATACCAGTAACAAGAATGCCCTGAACGAAATAGATACGACGAAGTTTCGTTATGGTCGTTCCTAAATTATACAAGGTTTTTAGATTCTGTTGTTTATCCAAAATCATCATGATAATGGCTCCTACAACATTGAATAGGGCGATAATAAGTACCAAGGTAAAAATAAGATAGGTCGCTAGATTTTCTGTGTTGAGCATTCGGTGCAAGGTACTGTTCAGTTCTTGTCGATTCTTCAAGATTACTTTGTTTCCCAAAACAGCCATAATTTTTTCCTTAAGCTCTAGGGTATTTTCAGGTTCCTGTAGTTTGAAATCGATTCCTGATACCTGCGTAGTTTCTTTTTCTAACAGGTTCTGTACCGAGAGCAAATCGGCAAAAACGTATAATTTATCAAGATTTTGCTCTATCCCAAAAACGCCGCTGATAAACAAAGGTTTTCTTTTCAGGTCTTTTAGCGTTAGCGAACCTTTGCCAGGTTTTAGGGCTAGAACGACTAATGGATTGTATTGGTTTACGGTAAGCCCCAGAATATTGGCGACTCCAATGCCCGCTACACCTTGTTCTTCGTTAATTCCCCAAGTACCATAGAGTAGGGCACTTTCAATACCGGTAACCTTGTTGTAGTTGGAATCGACACCCTTGATGAAGGCAATATGACTTTTCTCTTTGTGCTCTAAGTAAACTTTTTCTTCAAGCTCTTTAGCGTAGGATACAACACCTTCGAGTTCACCTAATATGACCTCTTGTTCTGGGGATACGGAGAAAAATTTACCTATGGCCGGAAGCGCCTTCAGGTCGGGATCGAAAGTATTACTGAACTGAAGGCTGAAAGTTTTGAGTCCCGCAAAGCCCGATAGTACAATAAAAAGTGCTGCTGAACCAATGACAATCACCAAAAAAGTAATCAGATTGATGATGTTCACCGCATTCTGGCTGCTTTTAGAGCGAACATAGCGCTTAGCGATATATAGCGGAAAGTTCAACCTTATAATTTTTTTCTTTTGGCCAACAAATCACGATTTTCAATAGGGTTCTCGTCTCCTTTTAACGACTTCTCTATGTTTTCGATGTAATCAAGGGAATCATCCATAAAAAATAGAAGCTCGGGCACTCTGCGTAATTGGTTTCTTGTACGCTGGGCCAGTTCGTGTTTAATTAAAGGCTGGTTCGATTTAATCCCCTCAAGCAGTTCTTCGGCATTTTTATTCGGAAAAATACTGATATACACCTTGGCAATCGATAGGTCTGTTGTAACGGATACTTTCGTAATGGAAATCAAAGTACCTTTCAAACCTCCATCGATAGCAGCACGTTGAAGAATATCGACGATATCTTCTTGTATGACTCCTGCTATTTTTTTCTGTCGTTGCGTTTCCATACGGCAAAAATACGCAGAATTAAACGTAATTTAGGAGGATAAAGATAACGATCAATAAAAAGGCATTCTACTTGAAAAAAATAGAGCATATCGGCATAGCTGTCAAAGATTTGGAAGCCTCGAACCTACTTTTCGAAAAGCTTTTGGGTACGTCGCATTACAAGATAGAAGAAGTGGCATCCGAGGGGGTCAGGACTTCCTTTTTTAAGACTGGGGAAAATAAAATAGAGCTTTTGGAAGCTTTGAGCGATAATAGCGCTATTGCGAAATTTATAGAAAAAAAGGGAGAAGGTGTCCATCATATTGCTTTTGCGGTCAATGACATTGTGGCTGAAATCAAACGATTGCAGGCGGAAGGTTTTACCGTTCTGAACGAAGAACCAAAAAAGGGTGCTGATAATAAGCTGGTTACTTTTTTACACCCTAAAAGCACGAATGGGGTATTGATTGAACTATGCCAAGAGGCTCCTCCTCAAAATGGGCCCTCGGCTCACTACTAAATGGTATTTCGTAAGACGTAAGAAGGGAAAGCGTAGTTTTGCGAACAAATAAAACCTAATATTTTGCGTAGTTGGGCTTAATGGTTAAATTTGCCCTCATTTTCGGTCCTATAGCTCAGTTGGTTAGAGCACCTGACTCATAATCAGGTGGTC
>CAZRIE010000102.1:0-15147 GCA_964600075.1 uncultured Flavobacteriaceae bacterium | reverse complement strand
TTTCTGCATTCAAAAATTTTAATTTCTACAAAGTTATTATTTTTTTGTTCTTTTAGACCTATGTTTTGTAACAATAGATGTAATATCTACGGAAACGTTCGTTCATGCGATTAATCAAACTTGATGCCACGGACTCAACGAACGATTATTTAAAAAGTTTGATGCTGTCAGAGGGCTTGGCCGATTTCACGGTAGTTGTTGCCAAAGAACAACTGAAAGGTAGAGGCCAGATGGGTGCGAAATGGCAATCGAAACCCGGTAAAAACCTCACCTTTAGTATTTTAAAAAAAAACCTTGATTTGCCCATTTCCGATAGTTTTCTTTTAAATATTGGTGTTTCAATGGCTATTTACAAAAGTTTAAGAGCACTTTATGTTCCCGATTTGTGTATTAAGTGGCCCAACGACATTCTGTCAGGTAATTCGAAAATCTGTGGTATTCTCATCGAAAACCTACTTTCGGGCGATAAAATAAATACTGCGGTAATGGGTATCGGCCTGAATGTAAATCAACAAGACTTCGATACCCTTCACAACGTGACATCGCTAAAATTGTTGCTGGGCAGCACTTTTAGTTTAGAGGAAGTACTAATTCAAATCATAAAAAACTTGGAAAATATTTTTAGCGAATGGGAAGAAACAGGATCAGGTCAGCTTCGAAAAACCTACGAAAGTGTTCTTTTTCGAAGAAATAAACCTTCTACCTTTGAAAATAGTGGTGGAGAACTATTCATGGGATTTATTCGCGGGGTTTCCAAAGAGGGCAAATTGATTATTGAAATTGAAGACAATATCATCAAAGAATTCGATTTGAAGGAAATCAAACTCCGTTATTGATATTAAACGTACTCTTAGATTTTTGTTAGGTTTTCAGACAGCGTACCCATAAAATTGGTAATAGGCTTTTTAATCATCATGGCCATCATAGCATTGAATTCGCCTTCGAAACTCAGGGATACTTCACTGGTGTTATCAGCTTTCGCTACAATATCGGCCGTTAGCGTAAAAGGTAACTTCTCACCAGCGGCCCCTAATATAATTTGGCTGTTCGGGGTCTGGTTTTTTCGTTGTAGCACTATTTCGGGCATTCCTTTTAGCGCAAAAAGAAAACGATCTTCGTTGATCACTTCAAATTTATCGATATTTTCGGGCATCAGTTTTTCGAAATTTTTTAGATTTGTCAAAAAGTCAAAGACCTCTTTGTCGCCCTTGTTTAGGTTTTTGACGGGAGTTTCTACGTGCATGTAATTTTTGTTATGAGTTAATTTTTTGAGATTTCAGGTTTCCATTCAGCTGGTCTTTTGCGCCACTCCATAAGTGTGTTCAATTGCTCTTCCTTTACAAAGTGGGTTTCGGAGGCCTGCTGTATCAGGTGTTCGTAGTCACTTAGCGTATGGAGTGTGACCTCTTTTTCATTAAAATTTATCTCGGCAATATCAAAACCGTAGGTAAAGATTGCCAACATACCCTTTACGTTCGCACCTTCGGCAACTAGAGCATCGACCGCATTAAGGCTGCTTTTTCCCGTGCTGATCAGGTCTTCGATGACCACAACGGTCTGGTTCGGCTCCAGTTGGCCTTCGATTTGGTTCTGTCTACCATGCGATTTAGGTTCTGGTCGGACGTAAATGAAAGGTAAGCCCAAAAAATCGGCTACCAAAGCACCTATACCGATAGCACCCGTTGCGACTCCTGCAATGATATCGGGTTTGCCGTAGAGCGATTCAACTTGTTTGGCCATTTCTTCGCGGACATAATTTCGGATAATAGGATAGGAAAGTATGATTCTGTTATCACAATAGATGGGTGATTTCCAACCGGAAGCCCATATAAAAGGATTTTCGGGTTTCAACTTTATTGCATTAATTTGCAATAGAAGCTCAGCTGTTTTTTTGGCGGTGTTTTTATCTAAAACCATGATACAAATGTATAAAGTTTTTGTAAACGAACTACCGTTGATCCTAACAAATAAACTCTCGGAAACCGGCAATGGTGAATATTTTCTGCTCAACGAAGTTTCGATTCAAGAAGCAATTAAGGCGCTGATAAAAAAGAAACTACCAGAAGCTTATATATACCACCCCAACCACGAGGAAATTTTAAAAAAATTCACCAAAAAAATTCCTTTGGTCGTTGCTGCCGGAGGGGTCGTTACCAATGCAAAAGGTAAAGTTCTTTTTATTTATAGAAATGATAAATGGGATCTGCCCAAAGGAAAATTGGACAAAGGTGAATCGATTGAAGACTGTGCCATTAGAGAAGTGATGGAAGAAACCGGGGTTAAGGACCTTCGAATCGAAAATTTTCTACAAACTACCTATCACGTTTTCAAGAACAACGGCACATATACACTGAAGGAAGTACACTGGTACGCCATGAAAACCGAATATACAGGAAAGCTAAAGCCCGAAAAAAAAGAAGGCATCGTAAAGGTCAAATGGAAAGGCCCGAAAAAGATTCAAAAGGCGTTACAGAATTCTTATACCAATATTAAGATTCTTTTTGGCGCCTAGTCATTACTATGCGTTTCTTCTTTTAAAATTCGATAAACGGGATATTGCATATGGGTTTCCTCGTAATGCCCCGATTGTTTGAATAGCCAATCTAGTTGGGCGTACCAACTTTCTGCAAATTTTGGTTCGCTGGTTTTTTTAAGTTCAAATCTATTCCGAAGAGTTTCATTTTCCTCTAGCAATTTTAATGCCTCGTCTTCAAAAACGTATGGTGAAAACCCTTCTTTTCGTTGTAGAATAGGGTCGAAAAAGTTCCAATTGAAAAAAGAATCCATAGCCTCGGGCTCCAAGGTTTCCAAAAGGTATCGAATACCAGCTTGATCACTGGGAATGTATAGGTCGCCCTGCCGAAACTTTATCTTTTTGCTAACTCTGTTTACTTTTGTGTCGCGATGTGGATAATGTCCTTCGTACGGGTAATCCGCTGTTTTAAATGAATCAATTTTATATGATTCAGCAGAAAGTATGGTATCGTTTTGAAGGGTTTTGTAATCTATTTCGTTCAAATCTAACAATGTCGCCACCTTGCTCCAACCTCTTTTTAATATATACCCTTTGGGAATTACGACCGAATCTATGGGCTTATAAAAGTTCTGGTAGTTGACGGGTTTGGCAAAAGGTCTGTTGCGATCATATTTTAGTCGTGTAAAACCTGTTACCGCACTGGTCAGGGTATCAGCCATAAAACCCTTGAAATTCAGGGTCGTGGTGCGGGTGGAATCTATTGCCCAAGCTGTGGGATAGTATTTCCAGCCTTTATGGCGATGTTTTGCCTCTGCCCGTAAACGCTTGATCTTATAGCTATCGGTTTCAGCAATAGCAATCATTTTTTCCATCAATTTATAGGTACCTTCGACCCTTTGCTTATACGGTTTCAACATATGCGTTTCTACCATCATACCAAGCGTATTCCATAGGGTCGTATAGCCCGTCGAGTATCTAGGATGATCCATGAACTGGGAAAAACCATCTTCCGGTACCGCGTTGAATACATTTACATATGGGGTAATCTCCCAGTCGATATCTAGTAATGACTTTTCTAGGGCGGGCATCATTTCTTGGTTCAAATAGTAGCCTAGTTCTTCACCCAATCTGTTATGCTGCGTAAAGAGGTGGGTCAACGTATATTGATAATCGGCACCATTGCTTACATGGTTTTCGATAAAGATATCAGGCTTGACCAAATGGAATATTTTATAGAAGGTATGTGCGTTTTTGGTATCGGCCTTAATAAAATCTCTGTTGAGGTCATAGTTGAGGGTATTGCCGCGAAAACCGTAAGATTTAGGGCCATTCTGATTGGCCCGGGTAGTACTGTTACGGTTCAACGCCCCACCGATGTTGTAAAGAGGAATGGTTACCAATACCGTATTTTTTGGTGCTGTTAATTTTCCCGTAACAAAATCGCGGTACAAAAGCATGGTCGCATCGATGCCGTCGCTCTCCCCGGGATGTATACCGTTATTGACCAGCATGATGATTTTATCTTTTCTGATTTTTTGAAAATTAAAATCTCTGTCAGGATTGTAGATGATAATATGCAAAGGATAGCCGCTATCGGTCTCTCCAACGGTTTGCATATTGATTTCAGGAAATTCTTTGGCCAATTGAATATAGAAATCGATAGTCTGAAGATATGTTGCCGTTTCTTCGCCTTTGCTCAACTCAAAATGGGTCAGAAAGCTAGTTGCATCGTCTTCCTGTTTTGTTTCACATGAGAGAGCGAACAAGGTGCCCAAAAAAAGGAGCGAAAATTTCGTCTTTCGGTAATCGGGCAATAATGATTTCATTTCACGAAATTACGTGAAAACCTAGATGTGAGCATGCTACCGTGGATGGTTTAATGATAAAATAAGAAAGGTAGTTATGATATTGTATGCAAGTGCATTCTCTGGTAGCCGTACTTTTTCAGGTACTTGTGTTACGCCTTTATTGTAATCTCTGCTATTTGATTTTTCCGAATGGGTTTGTTATTGTAGGTAATGACATGATGGGTGCGTTTCTGATAGTCTTCCCAAATCTTTTTATCATGATGGTCTATCGAAGAAGTGATAATATTCACACGTACCTTTTGCTCTAATGGAAGGGCAATGAATTCCTCAAGAAACTGCCAACCGTCCATAATTTGCATATTGATATCCAAAAAAATTATATCTGGCACCTTTCCTTGCTCCTCAAACCTTTTTTTTATTGCTTCCAATGCTAATTTACCATTGACGTATGATGAGATATCATCACAAGTAACAGCTAAATTTAACATTTTTCGAATACCGAACAAGGTTATACGATCGTCCTCGATAATACAGATACTCTCAATTTTTCTCATTAAAATAGACATTGAACGTAGTTCCTACCCCAACTTTACTGTGCACCGTAACCTTTCCCTTCATGGCCTCAATTTGGTTTTTCGTAATAAAGAGGCCAATGCCCTTCGCATCGGTATGGTTGTGAAAGGTTTTGTACATACCGAAGAGCTTATCGCCGTATTTTTTAAGATCAATGCCCAAACCATTGTCTTTGATAGAAAGAATGGTATAACCATTTTCACTCGTTGTACTTAAAGTCACTATCGGATTTCGTTCAGGATCTTTATATTTGACTGAATTGGTGATGAAGTTCATTAAGATATTATCGATATAGCTGGCAACTATATTTATCTCGACTTTATTCGAAATGTTATTTACAATAGTCGCATTATTGTCTAGCAAGAATTCAGTAAGGTTCTGTTCTACGTCACTTATTTTTGAATAGAGGTTAATGGACTTCTTCTCGATGTTGATATTGGTGTTGATATCAACTACCTCATTGAGATTTTCTAAGGTCTCTAAAAGATTGTCGGACGCATCGGTAAGCATTTTGAGGATATTCTGTTTTTCGACCTCATTTTTTTCGTCGATCAAAAAGTCAAGCAACATCGAAAAATTAGCGGTATGTGAACGTAGGTTATGAGAGACGATATGGGCAAAATTGATGAGTTTCTTGTTTTGTTGGGAGGCTATATTTATGAGGTCGCGAAGTTTTTTCTCTTTTTGCTTAAGGTCGGAAATATCCATACTGATGCCTACCAATCCGGCTGCCCGACCATTATTGTCTACTAAAGGAATTTTGGAAGTTAAGAAAGTGGTAATTTCTCCATTTTTCTTTCTACTTACAGTTTCGCTTCCTAACATTGGCGTCAGGGTATCCATCACCTTGATGTCCTCATCTCTAGAAACTTGTGCAATTCCCTTATCAAAAAGATCAAAGTCAGTTTTACCTATGAGTTCGTCTGCATTAGTGACACCCAAATACTCACACTCTGCTTTGTTGACCAATATTTTACGTGATTCAGTATCTTTAATAAAGACATTGAGCGGTAGGTTATCGATGAGCGTTTGAAGTAACTGCTCATTTTCTTTTGTTTTTGCCTCGGATCGAATTCGATGGTCTATATTTTGAAATGTACCTGTAAGACCAATTAACTTTTCATTCTGAAAAACAGGCATTCCAGCAGTTTGAACCCATATTTCATTGCCTTTTGCTGTTATTATTTGTAGTTTTTCACTCCATGGGGTACCCTTTTCCATTCCCTCGTAAACTATCATTGAAATGGTATTCTTATTATAACCGTCTTTGAAAAAATCCAACGCATTTTCAATTGTCGGAACAAAATCTTCGGAAACCTGGTGTATTTTCCGTGTCATGTCGGACCAATGGAGGTTATCATTGATAATATCGTATTCCCAGTTTCCTATTTTGCTAATTTCCGATATGGCCTTTAAAAGTGATTGTGATTTGTAAAGTCTATCTTCATTAAGTTTGAGTTCAGTTATGTCTTTCGCTTGTATGACAAGGCCGATTATATTTTCCTTCTCATCATACCAGGGGTTACACGTCCACTCTAACCATTTATGACCTGAAGCGATATTTACATTGTAATCGACCTGAACCTCGTGAGCCTCTCCTTTAAGGCAATCACCTAGTATTTTTTCCTGTTGGTCACTTAATTTTGTAAAAAAGGTATCGATTCGCTTTCCGAATACGGCAGAAGTATCCATTTCGTGGTAGGCAATCCACTTATCTGAGGCATATACTACTTCGAACTTTTTGTCGATAAAAGCAGTAGCCGTTGGCAGTTGTCTAATTAAATAATTATTGGCAGAAATTTGGACTGCTCTCGGCATATTGATGGGATTTCTTACTAAAATAGAAGGTTTTCCCAATATGTCTAAAGGTTTGTTGTGAACACTATAAAACCCGTTGTGTTCTATACTAAATCAAGTGGTAAAGGAAATAGTAGTTGCTATAAAAGTAATTTCTTCCTTAAATGGAATACGTAATTAAATTTTTCTAATGTCCTGCAGTAATCTATGCTTTTAAGAATAAACTATCTTATAACACACGAACAGTATCAGGAACTAGACCGGTATAATCACCACCATTTCTGATAACATCTCGTACTATCGAAGAACTGATATAAGATTTTCCTGATGAGGTAAGTAGAAAAACAGTCTCTATTTCAGAAAGTTTACGGTTAGTATGGGCAATAGCTTTTTCGAATTCAAAATCGCCGGGATTGCGCAGTCCCCTTAAAATGAAATCAGCATCTATTTTTTTGCAGAAATCAACGGTAAGGCCCTCGTAAGTAAGTACTCGTACTTTGGGTTCGTTCACAAAGGCTTCGGTTATAAACTGCATTCGCTGTTCGAGCGTAAACATGTACTTCTTTTCGGCATTGATACCAATTGCGATGATGAGTTCATCAAAAAGTGTAATGCCTCTCATGATAATATCGAAATGCCCCAAGGTCAAAGGGTCGAAAGAACCGGGAAAGATGGCACGTCTCATTTTATGGGATTCAGATTTTTAAATTCAAGTTCAAGTTCAAGTTCAAGTGTCAATTTCAAAAAAAAGTTTATGAGTTTAGAAGTTTAGTTTTTTCGTCTACCGTGTCAACCATAAAGTTACCTATTTTTTCTTCAATGCTTCCTCGATGGCACTCCCGAATAATTCTGACAATGATATACCGGCAATTTTTGCCTGTTGGGGCAGTATGCTCTCGGTAGTTAGCCCAGGTGTCGTGTTCATTTCGAGCATATAGGGCTCATTATCTTTAAAAATGAACTCACTACGGGAATAGCCTTTCATTTTTAGCACTTCGTAAGCGCGTCTGGCCAATTCGGAAACCGTTTTTTCTTGCTCTTTAGAAATACGGGCGGGAGTAATTTCTTGAGATTTACCTTCATATTTGGCCTCATAGTCGAAAAAATCGTTTTCGCTTACAATTTCTGTAATGGGCAATACTTTGGTCTTGCCTTTAAAGGTTATTACACCTACAGAAACTTCAGTGCCATCTAAAAAGGCTTCGATGATAATTTCGTCATCTTCTTTGTAAGCTTTTTCTATGGCGGCTTCCAATTTTTCCCTTTTATAGACCTTTGAAATACCGAAGCTGCTCCCTGCTTTATTAGCTTTTACAAAGCAAGGTAAGCCAACTTTTGAGACAATGGCGTTTGTATCGATTTCGTCACCGAGGTTGAGATAAAAAGAAGGTGCGGCCTTGATACCGTAGGGTTTTAGAACGCTCAATAGATCACGCTTGTTAAAGGTCAGGGCCGATTGGTAATAATCGCATGATGTCTGTGGAATATCTAACAACATAAAATAGGCCTGCATCAGCCCATCTTCGCCCGGGGTACCGTGAATAGCATTAAAAACACAATCGAAGGCGAGCTTACCGCTTTCGGTTTCAACTGAAAAGTCATTTCTGTTAATGTTGTGCTCCTCTTCATTATCATCAACATAGACCCATTTTTCTTTCAATACATGAACACGATAGGTTTTGTACTTATCCTTATCTAAATACCGATGAACAACGTTTCCGCTATTTAGCGAGATTTCAAATTCGCTTGAATAACCTCCCATGATGATAGCAATATTTTTCTTCATTGTTTCGTTTGCTTTTTAGGCCGTTCCAAAGTAAAGAAAAAAGCGTTCGATTTTCGCCGTTGTCGCTTATTTTTTGTTGATGGCGACAATTGGTTAGCAAAACAATTCGTAATTGGCCGTTAAATAGTTTGAATGCATTGAACTCAAGAAGAGTTCAATACTTATATTTGTCAGGTCAAAAATAACCTTATGCGCAATTTTTTCAATTTTTTAAAAAGTAAGGTATTCCTGATACAATTGGGTCTTGCCCTTTTGGTCTCGGTGCTTTTGGTTTTCTTGGCACTACGTTGGTTGAACAGTAACACCAATCATGGCGAGTTTGTAGAGGTGCCTGATTTTTCTAAAATGTCGGTACCGGATATGCGAAAATCAGTTGAGACCGCAGCGCTTCGTTACGAGGTTCTTGATTCTGCAAATTTCAATCCTGATTATCCTAGGTTTTCGATAATAGAACAGAATCCTCCTGCCGGAAACAAGGTCAAAGAAAACCGGAAAATTTATTTTACGGTAAATCCTTCAGGGTATAAAAAAGTTTCAGTACCTAAAATAATACAGGTAACACAACGTAATGCTACCTCGATGTTGCGTGCGGTCGGTCTTGATGTCCAGCGCGTTAGTTACATCGACCAATTGGGAAAGGACATGGTATATTATATTAAATACAAAGGGAAGCAGATCAAACCTGGTGACAAATTGCCCAAAACTTCTAAAATAGAACTGGTCTGTGGTAATGGTACTATTCCCGGTCAAGCACGGGTACAAGCCGATTCAGATTAATTTATGCAGCCTCAAGATAGTATCGAGCCCAACGATGAAGAGCTTTTTGAACACCATCGTTTTGTAGCTTCTAAAGGTCAAGAACCTTTACGGGTAGACAAATTTTTAATGAACTTTATCGAGTACGCCACTCGAAATAAAATTCAGCAGTCAGCCAAAAATGGTCATATCTGGGTCAACGGTTCTATTGTTAAACAAAATTATAAGGTAAAACCGGGTGATGAGGTAAAGGTGCTATTTAAACATCCACCTCATGAGTTTTTACTAGTTCCGGAGGATATTCCTTTGGATATTGTTTATGAGGATGATGTACTTCTTGTTGTCAACAAGCCTGCGGGTATGGTGGTTCACCCTGGGCATGGAAATTATTCAGGCACTCTTATTAACGCCCTGCTTTACCATATCAAGGATCTGCCGGTAAATAGCAACGAACGCCCGGGATTGGTGCATCGTATTGACAAAGATACTTCTGGTCTTCTCGTAGTTGCCAAAACGGAAACGGCTATGACACATCTTGCCAAGCAGTTTTTTGACAAGACTTCCGAACGTGAATACGTTGCGCTAGTGTGGGGGAATATGAATGAGGACAGCGGAACGGTCGAGGGCAATATCGCCCGTAACCCGAAGAACCGTTTGCAGATGCAGGTTTTTCCTGATGGTGATGAGGGTAAGGAGGCCGTTACGCATTATTCGGTTATAGAACGCCTGGGTTATGTGACTTTGACTTCCTGTAAATTGGAAACGGGCCGTACTCACCAGATTCGTGTGCATATGAAATACATCGGCCATACCCTTTTCAACGATGAGCGCTACGGTGGCGATAAAATTCTAAAGGGTACCACATTTACGAAATACAAGCAATTTGTAGACAATGCTTTTAAGATATTGCCAAGACAGGCTTTGCATGCAAAGACTTTAGGCTTCGTTCACCCCGTAACCGGAGAAACCATGCGGTTCAATTCGGAAATCCCCCAAGATATGGCCGACTGCATCGAAAAGTGGCGACACTACACCAAGCATAGCTATTAAAATGATAAATTCCTTCAATACCTACATCGATAACTCTTTGAACAGGGCATAGGTTATCTTAAGAATCATCGTTATTTTTACGGTACGTTTATCAAATAGACAGGAACCATGAAAATAGTAATCTCCCCAGCAAAATCGTTAGATTTTGAAAGAGAGTATCCCAAACTTAAGCAAACGCAACCGGTCTTTTTAGACGAGGCCGCAAAACTTAATACGCTTTTGGCAAAAAAGAAGCCCAAAGCTTTGTCGACCTTAATGGGAATTTCCGATAATCTGGCTCAACTTAATTGGGAGCGCAACCAAAAATTTGAAGTCCCTTTTACCCTTGAAAATTCACGTCCTGCGATTTACGCCTTCAGTGGTGACGTGTATCGAGGCCTCGATGCCTATACGATGTCAACGCATAAAATGGAAAAACTTCAAGACATGCTTCGAATATTGTCCGGTCTTTACGGCATACTTCGACCGCTCGACCTTTTGCAACCCTATCGTCTTGAAATGGGGACCCAACTTAAGGTGGGCCGAAAAAGGAATTTGTACGAGTTTTGGAAAAAAAGTATTACCCAGCACTTGAATTCAGAATTGGAAGACAATGAACTTTTTATCAATTTAGCGAGTAACGAATATTTTGGGGCTGTAGATACGAAAGCCTTAAAGGTTCCGGTTATCACTCCTGTTTTTAAAGATTGGAAGAACGATAAATTAAAGGTTATCAGCTTTTTTGCCAAAAAGGCAAGGGGTTCTATGGTAAGATATATCGTTGACAAAAATGTCAAAACCCTAGAAGATCTAAAAGGTTTCGATTACGATGATTATATCTATAGCGAAGAACATACAGTAAAGGAAAGTGAGCCTGTCTTTATTAGGTAAGCCCGTAATCGAAATCGACTTAAAATAATAAAGAACGGAAAGTAACTAGAGCCCTTCCAATGACAGGCAGGTTTACATAAGCCCTTAATTATTTCTTTTTACGGACACCTATTTTTTCCTCTACAGTAGGTCTTTTTTTGATTTTTCGAGGTCGTCTTGCCCCGAACGACCGATTTGCTATTTTTCCTCTTCTTGATTTTTTATCTCCTTTTCCCATTTATATTTAATTTGTTCTCCTGAAATTAAACATTTAGATCTGAAGTTTAAAATTGACTAGGACTCTATGTTTGTCAAAGTGACACAAAGTGCGTTTAATTAATGAAGGTATCTTATTGTTATCCTAACCCAAAAAAGTTAAGTTTGTTTGAATCGGTTTTGAAAGAACATCCTCTTTTTAAAAAGTATAGAAAATGAAAATAGAAAAGGTTTTAGTAGCGAACCGTGGCGAGATTGCCATTCGAATTTTTAGAGCCTGTGTTGAAATAGGGGTACGCACAGTGGGGGTTTATACCTATGAAGACCGTTATTCACTGCATCGCTATAAAGCCGATGAGTGTTATCAGATCGGGGAAGACAACGAACCCTTAAAACCGTATCTAGATATAGACGCTATTATAAAAGTTGCAAAAGACAACGATGTCGATGCCATTCATCCAGGGTACGGCTTTTTATCGGAAAATGCCAAGTTTGCACAAAAATGTGCCGAGAACGATATTATTTTTGTCGGGCCTAAAGTTTCCGTCCTAAAGGCTTTGGGCGATAAGATTACGGCTAAAGAAGTTGCGGTAGCCAACAATATTCCCATTATCCAAAGTAGTGCTAAAGACTTGAAAGATATAAAAACGGCCATCTCAGAGGCCAAACGAGTCGGTTATCCACTGATGTTGAAAGCGGCATCAGGTGGGGGAGGTCGTGGCATGCGGGTTATACGCACAGAAGATGAACTTAGAAAAGGATTTCCCGAAGCAAAGCGGGAATCTTTGAACGCTTTTGGCGACGATACGGTTTTTTTGGAAAAATTCGTGGAGAACCCCAAACACATCGAAATTCAGATTGTTGCGGATACGCACGGTAACATTGTGCATCTCTACGAAAGGGACTGCTCTGTACAGCGTCGCTATCAGAAAGTAATCGAGTTCGCTCCATCGATAGGGGTACCCCAAGAAACCAAAGACAGTCTCTACAAATATGCCATTGACATCTGTAAGGCAGTAAATTATAATAATATAGGTACAGTCGAGTTTTTGGTCGATGACGATGGCAGTATCTATTTCATTGAGGTAAACCCTCGTATCCAGGTCGAGCATACCGTCACCGAGATGATCACCAACATTGACTTGGTTAAGACACAGCTCTTCATTGCTGGGGGGTACAAGCTTTCCGATACTCAAATCAAAATTCCCGATCAAGAATCTGTTCAGCTGAACGGTGTTGCATTGCAATGTCGTGTGACAACGGAAGATCCGGCAAATGATTTTAAGCCTGATTATGGTGTAGTAACTACATATAGAAGTGCATCCGGTTTTGGAATTCGTTTAGATGCCGGAAGTATTTATCAGGGGGTTGCTATTTCCCCGTTTTTTGATTCTATGCTCGTCAAGGTTTCGGCCCACAGCCGTACATTGGATGGTTGTTGCAGAAAAATGCGCAGGGCATTGGCAGAGTTCCGAATTCGTGGCGTGAATACTAATATGGCATTTCTAGATAATATCTTGGTACACCCGACCTTTCGCGAAGGTAAGGTGACCGTCAATTTTATCAATAGCGAGCCCAAGCTTTTCGAGTTTATAGAACCACGAAACCGTGCCAATAAATTGATTGAGTTTATTGGGGAGACCATAGTAAACGGAAACCTCGATGTTAAGAACTATGATCCTAAACACGTTTTTTCAAAGCCTAAAGTTCCTTCGTTCCCAAAAATGGAAGGTTATCCAAAAGGCACCAAAGACCTATTGACCGAACTTGGACCCGAAAATTTTGCGAAGTGGTTGAAGAAAGAGAAAAAAGTGCATTTTACCGATACGACTATGCGCGATGCGCACCAAAGTCTCTTGGCAACACGTATGCGAACAGCTGATATGCTAAAAGTTGCTGAGGGTTATGCCAAGAACCATCCTGAAATTTTCTCTATGGAAGTCTGGGGCGGTGCCACTTTTGATGTATGTCTTCGGTTCTTACATGAAAACCCTTGGGAGCGTCTAGCACTTTTACGTAAAGCGATGCCGAATGTATTGCTGCAGATGTTGATTCGAGGTTCGAACGGTGTTGGTTATACCGCCTATCCTGATAATCTGATCGAAAAATTTGTGGAAGAATCGTGGAATACGGGTGTTGATGTGTTCCGAATCTTTGATTCCCTCAACTGGATGAAATCCATAGCACCCTGCATCGAGTATGTAAGGAAAAATACGGGTGGCCTCGCAGAAGGTTCGATTTGTTATACCGGGGATATTCTAGACCCTTCAAAAACAAAATATGACCTAAAATACTATGTACAGCTGGCGAAGGATATCGAAAATGCCGGGGCCCATATTCTGGGCGTAAAGGATATGGCGGGGCTATTGAAACCGAATGCCGCATATGAACTGATAAAGGCCTTGAAGTCGGAAATTGATATCCCTATTCATTTACATACCCATGATACTTCATCTGTTCAGACGGCAACTTATATGAAAGCGGTCGAGGCCGGAGTAGATGTAGTCGATGTAGCACTGGGTGGATTGTCTGGTCTTACCTCGCAACCAAACTTTAATTCGGTACTCGAAATGCTGCGTTTCCATAAACGGGAAAATTCTATGGATACCGAAAAACTGGCTGAATATTCTAACTATTGGGAAACGGTTCGTAACTACTATTACACCTTTGAATCAGGTTTGAAATCGGGTACGGGCGAGGTCTACGACCATGAAATACCCGGGGGTCAGTATTCTAATTTGAAAGGTCAGGCCATTGCTTTAGGCTTGGAAGACAAGTTTCCCGAAGTGACCAAAATGTACGGTAAGGTCAACCAAATGTTCGGCGATATTATAAAAGTCACACCGAGTTCGAAGGTGGTCGGCGATATGGCCCAGTATATGATTAGCAATAGCCTTAGCGTTGAAGACGTAATGGAAAAAGGGGAAGAAATTTCTTTTCCGGAATCAGTAAAGAGTTTTTTTAGAGGTGATCTGGGGCAACCTGTTGGGGGTTTTCCAAAAAAATTACAGAAAATAATTCTTAAGAATGAAAAACCCTACACCAACAGGCCTAATGCCCATTTAGAGCCTATTGATTTTGATAAGGATTTCAAATCCTTTAAAAGAAAATTTAAAAAGGGAATGGGCCGTGAGCTCGAAATGACCGATCTCTTATCGTACAAACTTTATCCGAAGGTATTTATGGAAGCCTATAACAACCACGTGAAATTTGGGAATGTCGTCAATATTCCTACAAAGAATTTCTTTTATGGAATGGATGTAGGGGAAGAAATCATGGTCGAATTGGATAAAGGTAAAAACGTACTGATTTCGTTGATGCTCAAAGGTGCAGCTGACGATGCTGGTAATGTGAGTATTTTTTTCAAGATCAATGGGCAGCTTAGAAATGTAATTATTAAAGATAGGTCCGTCAAAGTTGAAAAAATAGAAAACGTAAAGGCCGAAGTCGATAATGACAAACAGATTGGTGCTCCTTTACAGGGTTTACTTTCAAACGTTCTGGTGAAAAAAGGGCAGCAGGTTAAACGGAACCAGCCCTTGTTTATCATAGAGGCGATGAAAATGGAAACTACGGTCACCGCGACGGCCGAAGGAATGGTAGATGAAATTCAATTAGAGGGAGGCTCGTTGGTAAATTCCGATGACTTGGTGTTGGTGTTGAAATAAAGAGGTGCAAATTCAAATTCAAAAATCAAGATAAGTAAATAGTTGAAAGTTGTAGTAGGCATCACAATTCAAAACTACTTCGTAGTTTGTGTTCAAGGTTAAAAGTGTTTTTTCCTTAACCCTTAACCCTTAACCCTTAACCCTTAACCCTTAACCCTTAACCCTTAA
>CAZRIE010000101.1:0-15242 GCA_964600075.1 uncultured Flavobacteriaceae bacterium | reverse complement strand
AAGGTTACCATATTTCAGGTCTTGGGTGAATTGAGGCATAGCAATCAAATTTTCCTTTAAGCAATTAGTGCAAAAATAAAGAATTTCCAATAAATCGTAGGCTCGTATAGACGAGTGCCGTAAAAATCGGTTCAACGAACCACCTGAAATTATCTTCACTCTTAAAAATCGAATTTATAGGTCAATCCCCCTAAAATCTGCAGCCCTTGAACAGGGTAATTTGCCCAGCGTTGGTAGTTGTTGTTCGCAATATTGGCTGCTTTTAAGAAAATGGATAGTTGTTTGTTCCACCGGTAGCCAATATGCGCATTGGCATCGAAGTACGAATCCAGTGCTATGATTGTAGCATCAAAAGTTGAGGGGTCTCCACTTCCATTGGCAATAGTCGCTACGTCTTCGCGACTTCCAATAAAGAAAAGATTCGCGCCGGCGTACCATTTCTCGTCTATCTGATAATCCATAAACAATGTTCCGGTAAATTCGGGCAGGTTCCATGCAGGGTTATCGGTTTCCGTATTATAATTAAAGTATTCGGCATTGATTCCCAAGGTAAAATTCCGATTCACATCGACGTTTAATTCGCCGAACACGCCTATCGTTTTAATATCATCATAGAATACTTCGAACGAATTGCCATAGTAATAGCCCTTATCATCAGTTCTCGCCGTATTCTGCGGATTTAATTTGAACAGAGGCCTTCGGTTTTCCGCAGTGTAGGAAGCTTTCACGTTATAACTCAAATTGGGCAGTAATTGCCCTTTCAGACCAACGTAACCATCATACTGTTTATCTGTCGGAAGTATCGTCAAAGTGGGCGATACATAAGGATTGTCCTCAACAAATCCGTAATACGAGTTTTGTTTCAAATCTCCTTCTATCCCACCATAAGCAATGGCCATTTCATCAAGCAGTCGGTAGGATGCCGTAACCGCAGGGTAGATATAAAAATTACTGTCACTATTTTCGATATCCATACCGTATACGAGTTTCACGCCCAAATTCAACGAAAAATCGTCGCCTAACATTGTAAGGCTAGGATTGAGGCCTACTTGCAGGTTGCTGTATTTGATCTCAGGGGTATCGGTGACATTGTTCAGGCTCGAATTTTTAAAACTTCCGTTTACAAAATCAACATTAGCACCGATACCAAATGACTCATCGGCCACGGGGAAAGTAAAGTCCGTATTAAAAACAACCCTATTTTCTCCTGATTTCACAGCATCCCAAAAGCGACGATATTCTAATTTTGCATTTTCAAAATAAGAATCCTCAACATTGATATGTGCACCGGCTTCGGCCATAAAATAATTTTGACGTTCTTCAATAGAGTTTACGATCTCTTCGGTGAAAACGCCATCAGGAATGCCGTACCAATTATACAATTGATGTTGACCGCCGACATCGAAGCCCCAATCAAAGTCCCTATCCCTTTTTTTATAGGAGGCATCTAATTTTGAATTCGAATAAACATTATCCAAAGCAGTCCCGTCAATATCACCTGCAGAAGAATTGTGATCCAAGCCCACTGTGTAGCCAGACTCCCGGTCAATTGTTCTACTGGTATAAAATTTGGCGATTACGTTGGCAGGATTACCGCCACCCGCCGAAGCGTACGAATTATACAAAACAGGCGGTGGTGTTTTTTTGACCTTAGACGCCTGACCCTTAGCTGGTGTAAATGTCGATGCCACCGGAACCGAAAAAATACTGTATTCGATTTTCTTCTTCTGAAGCACGATAGAGTCATTCAGGTTCGGCATTGACTTAATCTTAAAAGCATCGGAAATCGTCGGCGTATATGCTTTGGTAACTGTTACAATCTCCGTACCGATATCGTCATCTTCATCTTCTTGAGCAATCACTATTTGTGAAGAGCCCAAAATCAAGATTAAAATAAATTTTATGTATTTGTGCATTCTGTGTTCTTTTTGCTATGATAATTTGTTCCGGAATTTTGTCTTCCTCTTTATTCCTTACTCTTTTATCTTCTTTTTCTAATTTCCATCTGTCCGCACCGACGAATTGCTCTGTGCTTCCTTCGCCTTGATAATTGAAAGCTCTCCCTGAGCCTCGGCGACGATTTCATCATACTGACTAAAATTTGAAATAACACTGTCTAAAATATAAGTGGCTTGATAAGCATCACCCAATGCATAAAAGTTTTTTGCCATAACGATGAGTCCCTTTCCGCCCCATTCTTTATAGCTGGAGTAATCTTTGGCCAATTTTTGAACCGATGCGTTCGATGTCTCATAATCTTGAGCCTTGCTTTTAAAGTACGCATCATAGTACAACGCTTCGGCCGCTGTTCCTCCTGATGCGATTTTTAACACATCGCTATAAGCACCTTCTGCTTTTGCCTGATCACCAGTGGCAATGGCCGAACGGGCAATCATAATTTGAGCATCACTTTTTATTCGATTATCAATGGTCGGGGTGGCCAATACCTTATCGGCATAGGCCAAGGTTTGTGCATAATTCTTTTCCTGGTAATAGCCTTTCATCAAGTTCGATTGTGCAAAAGTGCGATTCTGCTGAATATCCGCCTGATTTTCTAGGTGCTCCAGATATGGAAGTGCAGCCGCATAATCGCTAGAACCGATATAGATTTCACAGACTCGTGTCAATGCTTGCTCGGCATATTCGCTACCCGACTTGTCGGCTACAAATTTATAATTCGGTAGGGCTTTCTCTTTTTGGTCCTTGGCGAAATAGAGCTGTGCCAAATTAAAATTGGCCTTAACCGCATTCAATCCGTTAGGAAACTGCTTAACATACTTTTCGTAGCCTTTGATAGCAGCCTCTTTTTTGCCTTCCAGGTTTTGTTTGTCGGCAGATTCGAAGGTAGCATTGTCAAGTTCGCTATCGGTCACTTCTACGAAATCGATACCTTGTACCCACTCGGCATATTCGTCGACACGGCCCAAATCGACATAGATCAATTTCGCGGTGGAAACGGCCTGAATGGCTTCTTGAGTATTGGGAAAATCACGCACTACCGACTTAAATTTACCCAAAGCCTGTTCATTTCCGTTAGAATTGTAGTGCACCAGACCTTGACGCATCATGGCTTGAGGCACTAACGAACTACCTCGATATTCGGTAATTAGACGGTCGTAGGCCTGAAGACCTTGCTGTTCTTGACCAGCCGAAATTAATGTGTTCGCCAATTCAAAAAGGGCGTCGTCTTTCAAGGTCGATTTTGGGTAGGCCGAAACGAAAGTGCGCAACTCTTCAATTTTGGTATCGCGCCTATCTACAAAACCATAGCTCAGGGCCTTTTGAAAAGCTGCATAATCTTTTTCTGGGCCGGACAACGCAAGTGCCTTGTTATAGGTCTCAATGGCAGGCCAGTATTTACGCGTCACGAAATAGCTATCGCCCAAGCGTAAATAGCCATCATATAGCTTCTGGGTGTCGTCGGTACCCGAACCGGTAAAATTGCCGAAATAGGAAATGGCATTGGAATAATCTTTCAACTTGAAATAGGTATAGGCCAAATTGTATTCGAGTTCTTTATATTCTTCGGTGGACTTGGCCGTCGGATTCTGTTGAAACTGAATATAATCGACCAAAGCCACATCATAACGGTTCAATAGATACTCGGATTCTGCTTTCCAATAGCTGGCTCGTGCCTTGAAAAAGGCATCTTCCGCATTACCAAGAGATTTTTTAAAGTTTTCGGAAGCCTCGGCATACTCTCCGTTCATAAAAAGTTCAATACCGAGATAGTAGGCCACTTTTTGATACGTCGCCTTGCTTGCGAAATCTCGGTTCTTTTCAAGCAGTTCCATAGCGCCCTTGAAGTTCTTTGAGGTGATATAAGAATCTACCAAAAGATTTTGCATTTCTTGGGTATTCGCACTGTTAGGGTATGTTGCCAAATAATCGGAGAGTACTTTGGGAACGGGCTCATAAGGATTTCCGATTTCGTAGCTCAAACGGGCGTAGTTCAAATAGGCATCCTTTTGAATTTCTTGGGAAAAGTCCATTTGGGAAGCATTCCGAAAGGCGTTCAGTGCTTCCTGCTTTTTATCCAGTTTCAGATAACATTCCGCCAAATGGTAATAGGCATTCTGCGAAACACTATTCGTACCATCTATAATCTTATTGAATTGCTGTATCGCATTTGCGAAATCGCCCTGCTTGTAATAGGAATATCCGAGCAAATAATAATCCGTATTGCTCCACTTACCTTTTTTTCCTTTGTAATCTTCCAAATAGGGAATGGCATTGGCATACTGTTCCAGATTAAAATAACTCTCGCCGATAATTTTACTGAGCTCGGACTTTTCCTTTCGGTTGCCCTTCGCCATCTGCTTTTTGGCCAATGCAATGGCTTGTTCGAATTTCCCCAGCTTGAAATTCATGTCGGCCTGATAGTAGTCCATTTTTTCTTCAAGGATCTCTGGGTCGTTGATTTCGTCAAAACGCTGATTGGCCGTATCGTAATCGTTTTGCTGGTATGCAATATAGCCCTGATAGTACTTGGCCTGTGAACCGTATACAGGCGAATTTTCAACTTTTTGCAGATAGCGCTCCGCCTCTTTTTGTTTTTTGGAGGAAAATAGTGAATAGCCATAATTGAAGTTGAACTTGTCCATTTCCTTTCGGGAAAGCGCCCCTTGATCTACCTTATTGTACCATTTCAGCGCATACGGATATTTTCCGGTCTCGAAATAGTATTCGGCCACATCGGCATAAGCGGAATTCCGTTTAGTGGAAGTCGGGTAATTGGCCACAAAATCCTCCATCAAGCGATCCGCTCCCAATTGGTTCAATCGAACAGCAGCGTTGGCCTCGTAATACACACTGTTCGCTTGGGTTTCAAGGTTATCGGTTCTTTGCTTTACCTTGGAGAAAATGGTCTGCGCTGCCTGGTACTGTTCGTTATTGTACAAGGCCAGAGCGTCTTGGTATTCTTTCTGTGCGTGGGTGTAGATTTTGGTCTCTTGTGATATCCCTAAAGCGACCATCCCCAAGAAAACGGGGAGAAAAGCGGTGATTTTTTTTAGCATAGTGTTCTACTAACCTTATTATTAATTTTAATAACGGCGAATATTGTTCCAAAGTATATTTGCCCTTTGAAATTATACGCTACCAAAGAAAAAGATTTTACAAAACCCATCATCTAGTTCCCTTGGAACTTATTACTTTTATATCAACAAACGGATGAATTATTGATTACTACTTATTGGTTATTGGGTTATTGCCGATACCACCAATTGATTCAATACTAAATCACTTGTTCATTAACCCGTCAAGCAAAATGTCCGAAACAATTTTAGACCTAAAAGAAGCAGCCATTTTCCAGAAGGAAAGCTTGGTACTAAACGAAGTAAACCTCGATGTGCGAAAAGGTGAATTCGTATATTTAATAGGAAAAACAGGTAGCGGAAAAAGCAGCTTCATGAAAACCCTTTATGGTGATTTACCTCTGCGGGAAGGTACTGGGAGCATCGTGGGCTTCGATCTGACTAAACTCCGTGAAAAAGATATTCCATTTCTACGCCGAAAAATAGGCATTGTCTTTCAAGATTTTAAACTCCTCCCCGATAGGAACATCAATAACAACCTATATTTTGTGTTAAAAGCCACGGGATGGAAAGACAGCCACAAAATGAACCTTAAGATTGAAGAAGTACTTGGTAAAGTAGGTATGAAGACCAAAGGTTTTAAGTTTCCGCATCAGCTTTCGGGCGGGGAACAACAGCGTGTCGCCATAGCTCGAGCATTGTTAAACGACCCCGAACTTATTTTAGCGGACGAGCCTACTGGAAATCTAGACCCCCAGACCAGTGTAGAAGTCATGAAAGTCTTACAAGAAATACACAAATCGGGTCGTTCGATTTTAATGGCTACGCACGATTATGCCCTCATCTTGAAATATCCATCAAAAACGTTAAAGTGTGATGGCAACAAAATTTTCGAAGTAGTACAGCGGGCAGTTTAGAAAAACCCAATACATCACATTCCCTGAAAAGGTTTCAGAAAAATGATCATCAAAGAACGAAACTACAAACCCGACAAAAAAGTGAATCCGTTTATCGGGTTTCTACTTTTTCTGATTTCTATCGTTCTTCTTCTCCTTACCGGACCGTTGGGCTTTATCTATGGGCTACTACATACTTTCGTTACGAAAGGAATCAAAGGCATCGGGGAATACCTTTTGAAAATCGCCATATCTATCGATCAATTGGGTAATGTAGTGATGCAGCATTTGCTCAACGCCCTTTGGATAAAAGGGGGAGGTTACAAATTCGGTAACCGCGATGAAACCATATCAAGTGCGCTGGGCCGAAATAAAAAACTAGGCACCTTGACCGGTTTCGGAAAATTCATAGATAAGATTCTAGATACCATAGACCCGAACCATTCCCTAAGCTCTATTGATTATTATATAGAACCTTCCGGAAACATCATCGATAAATTGGCATGGATCTATATTGTAGATGGTCGTATTCTAAGCACTCGCAACAAGGGAAAGGTGAAGTACCATATTCCCGGTGGAAAAAGGGAATTAGGTGAAACCGACGCCCAAGCGCTATATCGTGAAATAAAGGAAGAGTTGAGCGTTGAGATCGATATATCTTCAATGGATTTTGTTGGAATATTCGAAGCACAGGCCGATGGTCATAAACCCGGTGTCTTGGTACGTATGAACTGTTACGCTGCCGAATATACTGGCGAATTGCTTCCCGATTCGGAAATTACCGAAATAGCTTGGCTAAAATACGCCGACAGGGACAAAATTTCTGAAGTGGATACCCTGATTTTTGATGTACTCAAAAAAGACGGAAAACTAAACTAGACATTTGATTGCCTGTTTCAGCACAAGGCTAACATTTTTAGTATCTTCAACCATTTTCAATTAAATTTTCCGAACATGTATAAATACCTTTTCGCCTTGTTTTTGATTTTCGGTTTTTCGACCGAACCAACACCTCTTATTGAAGAAAAAGCAAGACCCAATATTCTTTTTATCGCCGTTGACGACCTGCGTACCGAATTGGGCGCATACGGCAATTCTCTTGTGAAATCCCCGAATATGGATGCGCTTGCCAAGTCAGGATCTATTTTCACCCATCATTACGTACAGGTACCGACATGTGGTGCTTCCCGACATGCTCTGCTCACTGGAATGCGACCCTCAAAACCCATCCACTTGAACAATCGCGCCATCGAATTGGAGATCTCAGGGCAACCCGAAAAATCGGTTCCCGAAACATTTATCCATCAATTTAGAAATGAAGGATACCATACGGTCGGCATTGGAAAAATAAGCCATTCAGCAGATGGCCTCGTTTACGGATATGAAGAAGAACCTTCGAATATACGTGAGCTACCCCACAGCTGGGACGAATTACTTTTCGACCCCGGAAAATGGAAAAACGGATGGAACGCTTTCTTCGGATATGCCAACGGTGAAAATCGCCAAAGTCTCAAAAAACAAGTCAAACCTTATGAAGCCGGTGATGTAGATGACGAAGGATATCCCGACGGTTTAACAACCAAGCTCGCTATTTCAAAACTGAAAGAACTCAAAGACAACGAGAAACCCTTTTTTATGGGCGTAGGATTCTTCAAGCCCCATTTGCCTTTCAATGCCCCAAAAAAATACTGGGATCTTTATGATCGTGATAGTATCTCGGTATCTCAGAACGGAGGCATTCCCGAAAATATAAACTTGGCCAGTCTTCATAACAACGGAGAATTCAACCAATATGCTTTAGGTGATGAACAGGCTACCTTAGAACAACCCGTCTCCGATGCATACGCAAAGAAATTAAAACACGGGTATATGGCCTCAATTAGCTATATCGATACGCAGATAGGAAAACTATTGTTAGAACTCAAGGCCTTAGGACTAGACGAAAATACCATAATCGTTATTTGGGGGGATCATGGTTGGCATTTGGGCGATCAGCGTATTTGGGGCAAACATACCCTGTTCGAAAACGCACTAAAAAGCACACTGATTGTCAAATCGCCACAAATAGCCAGACAAAAGCAAAAAATCGAAACGATAGTTGAAAGTGTCGACATCTACCCCTCGTTGCTTGAACTTTGTGGTATTTCAATGAAACATACTGTAGATGGGCGGAGTTTTGTACCGCTGCTGAAGTCTGAAACTATGCAAAAAGAGGCTTTGGCCTATGGCTACTTTAAGAACGGACTGACCCTCAGAACCCCTGAATACCGATTGACCAAATATTATAGGCAAGACCAACCTGTCGTTGAACTGTACGACCATACCGGCGATTTGGAAGAAAAAAAGAACATCGCTGTAGAACGGCCCGAGGTCGTAAACCGTTTGATGCCCCTTTTGGAAAATGGAAACAAGGGCCTATTTACTAATAGCAAATAAAGCAAATGCACGATAGGGCAGGATACTTCTATAGAAAGTTTTTGTTACTTTGCCACTCTTTAATCACTAAAAAAATATAATGATAGTTCTTGGTATCGACGTTGGCGGCTCTGGCATGAAAGGGGCTTTGGTAAATTCTTTAACAGGCGAAATATTAACGAAAAGACATCGTATACCAACTCCAGCCTCTAGAAAGCCCAATGAAATGGCCGAAGTTATAACCGAAATCGTAAAACACTTTGATCATAAGGGTCCGGTCGGCGTAGGATTCCCCACGATTATCAAACATGGCGTTTGCAAATCAGCCGGCAATCTGCACAAAGAATGGTTAGGGGTCAATGTAAAGGAACTATTCAGCGAAGCTACAGGCCTTCCAGTTACCGTAGTTAACGATGCCGATGCTGCTGGTTATGCCACTATGAATTATGGCATTGGAAAAGGTAAACAAGGTTTGGTAGTTATGATTACCATTGGAACGGGCCTCGGCAGTGGTGCCTTTTGGGATGGTGAACTCCTACCGAATTTTGAACTTGGCCAGATTCCATATAAAAAATATAAAAAGATAGAACTCTGGGCGGCAGATTCGGCCAAAGAGCGCGAGGGCCTGACCTATAAAAAATGGGGCAAGCGCTTTAATAAGTTCTTGGAAGTGGTCGAACTGCTTATCTCCCCAGATTTTATTGTTCTTGGTGGTGGGGCTTCAAAAGATTTTGAAGAATACAAAGACTGTATCAAAATAGATACGCCTGTTGTTCCGGCTGAATTGAGAAACTCGGCAGGCATCGTTGGTGCTGCGGCGGCGGCTTTGCATCAGGCCCCGAGGGATTAAGATATTCTGATTTTGTCCTTCTGTTTCAGTTTATATTTTCTTGCTGCAAAAAGGTCGAAATTTTCTATACCTGTTTATCGATATCTATGATTGGTTTAATAGTATAAATCAAACTTCTTTTTTTTCATCGGAAATTTGCTCGAAAATCTGTTCGGCTTCCTTCTCTTGAGACAAGAAAACTTGAAGTACTGCGGTAACTTCAGTCCTTGACTGATTGGAATCTTCATAAATCTCAAAAGTAACTTCGTCACCAAGTTCTTTTTCCCAAGGATTTGAAATTTTTGGCTGAAAGGATGATAAAAAAGTCCCTTCTTAATAGTAGCGGGTATTTTTGTTCAGTTTGTTTATCGACCCTCTAAATTTTCGGCATCTTCCGGCATATCAAAAAAACCGTTTTTCAGGGTATTGATAAAGTGAACATCGCTTACCTCTATTTTGGTGATATATTCCCCGGGCTTTTGATTCTCGGTAAGCCAATACGTTTTGTAATCGGTCGGAAATAAGATTCCATTGACAATATTCTCCCCGATCACTTCCATAAACTTTTCGGGTAAATGCTCTCCCTTTTTAAAATACCCAGGATAGGAGACGATGTATCGAATAGCACTTAACCGATGTGTGTCTTTCGTAAAATAGAGCACGTAGTAATCATCTGGTGCATCGCCCGTACCGGAATCAAAAGTAACCTTCACTACATCTTGAACCTTACCCTTTTACGTGATTTGTGATAGCAGTTCAAGATTGACACCTTCTCCGTCAAGAACAAAGGGCTGCGCCAGAAAGTAATACGGTGTCAGCGCCCAAAATCGAGTGTCATAAGCGAATGCGGTACTATCTTTGGCCTGTATCCAAGCCTTCTCTCCCGTCCACCCAAAATGCGCGGTACTGTCAGCTGCACTAGTATGTCTTGCGCGATTGCTCCAAGTATCTACGGTCTGATAACTGTCTCTTTGAGTACTACCATCTAAAGGTTGGTAGTTGAACCGAAAGGCGAATGAACCGTTACAATACCATCTGGCAAGACCGCCATGAGCTTCCATAGCATTCCATACTACTGTTCCCACTTCAGTAGTGTTGAGCTTTTCTTCGGCTTTCCCCACCCTGCTCCTTATCCAAGTTTCTGGGACCATCAATCCGTTTTCCATCGTCTTCTTAGCTCCCGCACTATCAGTCCTACTTTCTTTAGCCGTTTTTTCATTACACCCAACCAGTACGTTCATCGCTAAAATGGAGAGCAAAAAAATGCTTTTCTTCATACTATTATAATATTAATACTATACCGATTTATGGGAGCTACTTGCTTCCTTTCGTTCATCGTAACTACCGGCAATCTGTTCGTCCAATTTCTCAGGAGATTCAAAATTCGTTTTATTATCCTTTAGTCGCTGCTCCCCTCCAAAAATGACATGTAATTCTTTGTCGATCATGGCCTGAATGGACTTTTCGGCCACAAACTCCGAAGAATCCATGTTTTTTGCTTGAGACGTCTGCATCATTTCAGTATCGGTCGCCGTAGGGTAAACACAGGTTACCGAAATGGGAAAAGGTTGTAGCTCGCGCCGTAAGGAATCGGAAAATTGACGGATAGCTGCTTTCGTACTAGCATAAACCGAATAGAAGGGCATACCTATAAGTCCTAATCCGGAAGAAACGTTCAAAATGGCTGCCTCTTGTGAAGCTTTCAACAATGGTAGACAATATTTAGTCAAGAAAAACACGGGGGTCAAATTTACCGCTACTTGGTCATAAATATCTTCATCGGAAAGATCTTCGAGTGGCCCTGCTGAAACGATACCCGCATTATTGATAAGTACATCAAGACTACCCCATTTATCTTCGACCTTTGCCGCCATTTCACGTAATACGCCGATATCGGACACATCTCCAGTAACAAGAATAAATCTGACTTCTTCGAAAGTGGTTCGGAGCTCTTTTAGTTTTTTCTTATCACGTGCGATTACCGCAATATCTTGAACCCCGTATTTTACAAGTTCATCGATCATACATTTACCGATACCCCGAGATCCTCCTGTTATTAAAACTTTTTTGTCCTTTAATTGCATACTTAAAATAGTTTATGAGTTAGTCTTGACTCTTTTAAGTTATACATATTATCGGGTAAGACACGTCAAAAAAATAACGTTCAACCCATAATTATAAAAGCTATAAAATTTAGGGTTCAATTTTGAGAATATACTAAGTAGACTCGGAAATTTTGGAAAGAAAAAACCCTGAAAAATTCAGGGTTTACATATTTAAGCGATTTTGTTCGGTTTCCGCTCCACTTCGGTCAAGTAGATTTTACGAAGCCGTAGATGCTTCGGGGTCACTTCGACATACTCATCTTTTTGAATATATTCCAGTGCTTCCTCCAAAGAGAATTTTATGGCCGGAACAATTTTGGCCTTATCGTCCGCTCCAGAAAAAATTACTTTAGAGCGTTTTTTAGTTTTTGTGATATTGAAGGTCATATCGTCACCTCGGGAATTCTCCCCGATAACCTGACCTTCATAAATATCTTCGTTGGGCCTCACGAAAAACACAACCGAACCAAATTACCTGTGTTCGCAAGTTTTTGACGATTCAGAAGTACTTTCAATCGATTTAATTGGTATCTTAGTTATTGATTCCCCCAGGAAAATCCAATTTTAGTATGCACGGAGGGATTACCGCATATATGACTGCCGCCGAAACTAGTAAATTTTCGGCATTTGACCGTCTTCAAGATAGCTCGGGCGCCGGTGTCATTGTCAATCTTTCTAAAAATAAAATCGCCTATTGCAGTGAGGCAATTAAGAACTTAACAGGTTATTCCCGTGAATATATATTTCGAACGGACCTGCCCGAACTCCTCAAAATAATCCATCCTAATGATCGTTTTGATTACCTGCGGTATTTACGACTTTTTTGTAATGGGGCTCCGTCCTGCTCAGATAATTGTTTTGTAAACAAACTGTTTAGAATAAAAATGAGTACCGGTCAATGCCTAGGTCTCAGTCAAAAAACTGAAATCTTCGATTATGAAGGGTATAAGATGCTTTTTATACAGCTAAGTAAAAAAAATACTGGAAAATTTCCTTCCGTTCAACTTCTTAAGAATATCTCAGATCGTGAACTTGAGGTATTAAAACTTCTTGGCTCTGGGTTTTCTTCAAAAGAGATTGCAGAAAAACTGCATATAAGCAATCATACGGCAGTCTCGCACCGCAAGAATTTAATCGAGAAATTCAACGCACGAAATACAGCGCACTTGATTCGTGATGCTTATCGATATCTTGACTTGTAGGTCTTTACTCATAAAATCCCCAAAAATGGGGATTGGGTTTTTGTTCAACTTCGGGTAATTTCAAGGATTAACATTTCGTAGTTATGAAAGATTATATGTTCGCGCCGGGAAGAACCGCCTATGATAGAGGAGTGAGAGATTTGTTTCGAAGACGTGAGGAAACGGAGCTTATCGTCACTAAGCAACATGAAAGCGTTTCAAATCGACGTGTAAGAATCCGACGTTTAGACGATTTTTTCTTAACAATAAACTTTAATAGTGACATTGACAGACCGTTGCGAAAGGTATATATAGGCACTCATGGCAATGACAGCGGTTGGATGCAAATTCAATTTGAAACAGTAGATGTCGATGGAGATGGCAGGGCCGAAGCTAATACCACTTTTGAGGTTTTAGCAAATATTGTTGACTCGACCGATGCCTTTGAATTTGAAGATGACGCTAAAAACGATACTACCGCAGTTCATATCAGAGGCTGCCTTATAGGTCAAGATTTTGCCCGCCCGTTTCTCGAAAAATTAAAAGAAGTTCTGGGCAATGATGTTCCTGTAAGCGCTCCCAAGCATTATCACGTAGTGCATAGACTTCCCAATGCTGGTCATATGGAATATTTCGGATACCAGTTCCAAATTTCATCTTTAACCCGTTTCCGGGGCAGAGATGCCCGTTCCAATCTCATTCAAGTTTTTAAAGATGAAAGTTTTTTCTTTATCGATGCTGCTGGTGGTCACTTTTTGGAGGACGAATGGTGGGAAAAATGGGTACCCCGAAATGTAGGCATGGGAAAACGTACTATACGACATCGCATCAATTTTGAGCCTCCTATTTTACCCAGGCGTGGCAATCCAATAGTTCGCATGAATTTGCGTTTCCCGAAAGCATTTCGCGCTGTACGACAGAGAACACGCTACACCAGAACCGAGGTAAATACTGATCCAGGCAATCAAGCGATGAGAATAGAAATGGTACACAATTCAATAAGAGTTCATGAAGACTTTCAGGCTCCGCCGGCCCATGCCTTCCCAATATATGCGAGATACGAATTCAATTCGTTGCAAGAATATTTAGATGGCTTTACTTGGCGCGTAACCTACAGTAAAAAGAAAAAGGAACTGCGGGCAACCGGTACACGGTTTTTATATACGGTAATCGTTCCGGTTACATCAGACCCAGACCCAACGGATGACACTAAGAATCATCTCATTTTCAATTTCAATCCCAGTACAAATAATACAAATCCGTCTATTTCCTTAATCGATGAGGAAGATGACGATTTATTTTTAACCGTTTAGATATGGCGGAACAAGATACATTGGTCTTATTGGCCGAAGAAATTGCCACGGTATTCGAACCTTTGCAAGAGGGCTTGAACAGTCCAGAAGATTTTGTACAGTTCATGCGCGAGTTGGGTTGGGATTTTAGTAGTATTGCGGGCCCTATAAACGCCATCAAACCCGCCGTAGTGGCTCTAATTGACCTGTTGTCTTCTGGCGATTTCAACACCGAAAACATTGGGCAACTTACAAACAAAATTGGCACGGTAATCAATGAAGTCAAAGATTTTGGCGGCATATCTAACGGGGCATTGCCTAGTACCGTAGATAAAGATGAGTTTAAAAATGAATTCCCAGAACAACTTATTCAAACACTTACAGTCGATTATTTGCTCGAACAGCGCGGACAAATCGGTAAAATATTGCAACTCATAGGAATCATTCGCGTCGAAGAAATCGAGGTTTCGGGAAAACGTTTGGCCTATACCAAAAAAGAAATCTCATGGAGCGATATCGGCAACTTCTTTAACGACCCTACCGCCATTTTTGCAAATGCCTACAAATGGGGTACTGCAGATTTTAGACATGATTATTTTTTTGATAACCTTTTTGAGCTCGGTAATAACTTTGGCTGGGAAATGCGTCAAGAGCACTTGCATCCAAATATGGAAGAATATCTAAAGGAAAGTGCCGATGATCCGGATGATGAAAGTGGTGTTGCCCTTAAACTCATTCTTTGGGAGGACAATGCAGAACCTTTGGTCTCCAAAATAGGTCTGGGAATGCAAACACTTCCCAAAGCAGGAGCTGAAATGCCTGGTTTCGCAATACTGCCTTTCGCGAAATCGGCCTTGGAAGAGGAAATTGAACTTAGCGAAGAGGTAAAACTTTTGTTAAGTCTTGGTTTTGACGTCTCAGCAGGCCTTGCCATGATGGTACGGCCTTCCGGTATAAAAATAGAAACGGGAATTATAACTGACAGTCCGCAACTCCCCCCCTCAGGCCTGCGATTCTCAGCGGGCATTCAATATGAAAAAGCTGGCGGGGAGCCAACAATTATTCTTGGTGCACCAGAAAGCAGTAGACTCGAATTTAAAAGTTTTGGTGCTAAGGTAGGTGGAGCGATTATCTCAAACGCACAACAAGAAATTTTTGTAGAAACAGAATTAAAAGGTGGCAAATTAGTCATCAAATTAGGAGGAGCCGACGGCTTCTTACAAAGCGTTATGCCAGAAGGCGGAATAGAAGGAAGCTTTGATCTTACTATTGGCTGGTCTTCTGTCAACGGGGTTTATTTTAAAGGTGGCGGTGGTCTTGAAATTGAACTGCCCACACACATTACCTTAGGCCCTGTAGAACTTAATGGCCTGCAAATTGGCATCAACCCATCTTCAGACGGTATTCCCATAAATCTTAGTGCGAGCATTACTGCAAATCTAGGCCCGTTCGTAGCGGTAATAGAACGTATGGGCATTACGGCTAATT
>CAZRIE010000100.1:0-15352 GCA_964600075.1 uncultured Flavobacteriaceae bacterium | reverse complement strand
TATCTAGTAGTGATTTTAGCGACAGGCTGTAATAAGAATGACAATAACATAATCGACCAAGATCCAAACGCAGGTCCGGAAACAGGGCTCTTAGAAAATCGAAAAATTGTCGTTTCTGGAGAAGAAAGGGATTACCACTTATATATTCCACAAAACCCTGTCAACGCTCCAGTTGTGATGCTTTTTCATGGTAATGAAAGTAACAATGACGAAATATTGGACCTGACCAATGTCAAAGCTCCTTATAAAATTTGGTTGGACATTGCGGCACAAGAGAACATCATTTTAGTTTTACCCAATGGATCAGAAGGTTCGTGTGGCGATAATGGTTAGAATGATTGCTGAAGCGATTCAGAAGGCAACCCCAATTCCAACGATGTGCTATTTACCAGTAATCTAGTTGACGTTGTTCAAAACGAATATCAGGCCAACTCATCTAAAGTTTTTACGGTGGGCACTTCGAATGGAGGGCACATGGTAATTCGATTAGCTCAAGAAATCCCCGATAAACTAAAGGCTTTTGCCTCAATAGTTGCCTCAAATCCTGTCAATACGTAATGCGCAAATTCCATTTTACCAACTTCTGCACTCATAATGAACGGTACAGAAGACCATATACTTCCATATAAAGGCGGTCAAATGAAAAGTAACAGAGGCGAAATCTACTCCGCTCAAGAAACAATTCAGTATTGGATAAACAGAAATCAAACCGACACGACACCGCTAATAGGTGATTTTGATAATACTAATACGACCGACAATTGTACCATAACAAAGCATTTATACTTGAACGGCACAAATAATACCGAGCTGGCTTTCTATGAGGTTATTGGCGGGGGCATACCGAACCCAGTATCGCAGAGAGATATAGTAATCTATTCAAATTGTTGGTAAAGGAGCAAAATGGTGATATTGAAATGGCAAAAGAAGTTTGGGGTTTCTTTAAAAACAAATGAAAGGCACAAAGGGGATAAACCACAACTAATGCCAACCATAGTTCCCATGAAAAGCCTTAGCACAACTTTAAAAGTTCAAGTAAAGGATTATTTGAATCCTGCAAAAGTGCATCAAAAAGTATCTTTGTCCGGAAAATCAAATGATTAAGCAACTATATTTGTGTTCACATATCAAAGGTTACCCTTTATTGTGAAAAACACAGCAACTTTATTAATTTTTGTCTTATTCGTAAGCACATTTTGCTACGGACAAAATACCTATACCTATTCCCAACCGAAAGGACTTGCAGACGGGTGGAAAACGAACAATCTAAAATCACAGAATGCTGACACAGCATTGATCTATAAGTTATTCAGCCAAATAAAAAATAGAAAAAATAAAGTCCATAGCGTTCTATTGATAAAAAATGACCAACTAATTATTGAAGAGTATTTTAACGGGCATTCGGCAAACAAACCTCACGACCTTCGTTCAGCTACAAAGAGTATAAGGTCAATTTTAATGGGAATTGCAATTGAAAAAGGTTTTGTCGATAGCGTTGACGACCCAATATCAAAATATCTCAAAAGCCCAGTACCAAACAAAAATTTTGATGCGAGAAAAAATAAAATCACAATCAGACATCTAATGACAATGTCAAGCGGACTTGATTGTAATGACTGGGACAAGAAATCAGAAGGACAAGAAGACAAGGTTTATAAAAAAAAGGATTGGCTTCAATACACACTTGACCTACCTATGGTAAACGACCCTGGAACAGTTTCAAATTATTGTTCGATGGGCGTAGTTCTGATAGCAGAAATAATAAGTCAAGCTTCGGGAATGACAATAGATAAATTCGCGGAACAAAATTTATTCAATCAATTAGGCATTACCAATGTATTTTGGGGCCATACTTCCGATAAAGAGGTTATTCCTTCGGGCAAGAGGTTGTATATGACCTCACGTGATATGGCTAAAATTGGGCAATTGATACTTAACAACGGCATGTGGATGGGAAAGCAAGTTGTATCCGAAAAGTGGATTGAGGAATCTACCACCCCAAAAACTAAAATCACAGGAATTGATTTTGGCTATTTATGGTGGAACATTCCCTTTAAGCTGAACGAAAAAGTGATTGTTTCTAAAACTGCAACTGGAAATGGCGGACAATATATTATGATTCTTCCAGAAATGGATATGGTAGCTGTATTTACAGGAGGTGCTTATAATTCGCAAGACGATAAATTGGCTTTTGCTATAATGAAAGACATCTTTCTACCGACATTCATGCGCTAAAAATAGTAAAGACTAATTTTTTTACTTGTTGATTACCTAAACGAAAACCTTACTCAAAAAGCGATCTTTAGGTCCGCTGGATTGTACTTCGGACGAATCTCGGAAACGAGCATAACCGTTACCAAAGTCAAATAAAAGATAATTATACCCTTTTTCTTTACTGCAATTCAGTCAGTCAGACAAAAATGAAGATCGCGTTAAATAATGAAAATATAAGGAGTACTTATTTCTCGAGCCTTAAGACGGCAAATTTGCCTTTATTCCATCCATGGACAAGCAAATATAGCTGCTTTGATCCATTTTCAGTTTCGACAAAATGGGGCCAGACCTGATGAATATTGGTTAAGACCGGAATATCCAAATCTCCAGGAATAATCGTCGATACGAGCTTTTCGCCTGTATGCACATAGATAGGGGCCGATTTCTGTTCACCAATTGCACTCAAAGCATTCAAGAAGAAATGCTCCGTTTTATAGGAGATATTACAGACGAGGCTACCTTCTGGGATATCTTTAAAGGTTTCCACAAACTTGCCCTTCTTCGTAAATTTTACAACCTGACCTGCAGCGCGATTGGCCACGAGGACGTGATTATCGTGGGCATATACGCCATGTGCTGTCTTAAATTGGCCGGGGTTATCTCCCTTTCCTCCCCATGCAAGCTTCCCCCAACTCCAAACACCATTTTTTTCTTTTATCGTCATTACGAAATCGCCTTCGGAATAACCATGGGCTACATATATCGTACCTTTCAGGTAGGCTACATCTGTTACCCCAAAATTGCTATCCACAGATGAAAAG
The DNA here is from genome assembly GCA_964600075.1 of uncultured Flavobacteriaceae bacterium. Lineage (GTDB taxonomy): Bacteria > Bacteroidota > Bacteroidia > Flavobacteriales > Flavobacteriaceae > CAZRIE01. Next base: position 12,317 of record CAZRIE010000100.1, on the reverse strand, counting down.
AATTCATTAGCAGGAGCAAACTTGAACTCGTTTCCGGTAGGCTTCAAGATTTCGCTTACAATCGTTCCATCGAGGGTTAATACAAGTACTCTTTTCCCCTCTTGCGCTATTGCAAGGTGTTTCACGCCTTTATGAATAAAGAAAACAATTCCATGGATGTTATCCTTTAAGCGTTCATCAGTTCCTATGATATTCCATTTTGTAAGATCTGGGCTGATCGAACAAAGACCATACCCCGGAATACCTGTATAAGCGATTCCTGTTTCGGGGTCTTCATTAAAACCTCCATGCATTCCCGGTTCAAATTCATGGGCATCTTTGGGAAAAGCATCAGTTAACACCTGGTCAAAGGAAAAAATGAACTCCCCTTGGCCGGTTACCAGTTTTGCTCGCCTGGCAATCTGATCGGATTGCCTGGGACCATGCTCGTGATTATGTGCTATACCAGCATAATCATGCGAATGATGCGTTTGGTCGTAAACGCCATGCGTCTCTTGCGCCATTGAGGTGTAAGATAACCCCAGAAAGGAAATGATTAACAGTGCGGTAAGTGTTGTTCTTTTTATCATGGCTGATCTTATATTAATTTTGAAAAGGTAATCATTTCCCCCTTAACATTAACATTCAACCAGCTACAATTTTGCCTATTTTCTGCACTATTAATAGGCAGAGACCATGTCAGCTAATTGCGAGACTTTGCTTCCAAGTACCGATATAATGAGGGGATGGTTTTATCTGTATATTTATATCTCTTAAAGTTCAAATAAAGGATTAGTTATCTTAACTAATTAAGATACAGGTAATAACTATATTCATTGTTAGTGATAATTATCAACTATACACACTGACCATTATGAAAAATTATTTATTATATATCGCAATAGCTCTCATCCTAATAAATTGTCGGCAAAAGGAAGGTGTTGCAAATCTCGAAAAACCAACAAATCAAATAGTAATCGGTCAAATAGACAGCGTTTATTCCAACATATTAGATGAATCGCGTAAAATATGGGTACATATTCCAGAAAGTGCAATAAACAGCCTATCGAATACTACTAAATACCCAGTCTTATATTTATTAGATGGACCAGGGCATTTTTATTCTGTAACTGGAATGATCAAGAAACTAAGTGGAAGTACGATCGTTCCCGAAATGATAATTGTTGCTATCCCAAATACGGACAGATCGCGAGATTTGACACCTACACATGTCGATTTTGATTTCTTTTCAGGCGATAGCATTCAATATTCTTCAGGCGGAGGTAACAAGTTTCTTGACTTCATGGAGGAGGAATTGATTCCACATATAGAGAAAACATATCCAGTATCTACATATAGGACTTTTGTTGGTCATTCATTTGGTGGTTTGAGTGTTATTAACGCTCTTATAAGCAGGCAGCACCTTTTCAATAATTATGTAGCAATAGACCCAAGTTTATGGTGGGATGATCAAGCTTTTTTAAAAGTAGCTGACTCCATCTTATCGGTAAATAAGTTCGATGGGAAAGCTTTGTACGTTGGGGTTGCAAACACAATGGATGAAGGGATGATAATTAATGAAGTTAGAAATGATACCACTAAGTCCACAGCCCATATCAGATCAATATTACAATTTGTGAATTCAATGGATATTCAAAATGATAATGGTTTACTTTTTGAATGGAAATACTATAATGATGATGACCACGGTAGCGTTCCTCTTATTACCGAGTATGATGCACTCCGTTTTCTTTTCCCATGGTACGCCATTCATGGATTAAATCGTTTTTATGATTCTAATAGTAACACATCCGCAGAAGAATTGATTGATTTATTAAGTTCTCACTATAAAAACGTTTCGGGCCATTTTGGTTATCCAGTTCTTCCCCCAAACGAACTTATTAATTCAATGGGATATAGATTTATGAATAATAGCATGCCGGACAAAGCCTCTGCATTATTTGATTTGAACATTCAGAATTATCCCAAAAGTTCAAATGCTTATGATTCTAGAGGTGATTGTTTTTTAGCCCAACAAGACTCAATCAAAGCACTTGAATATTTTACCATGGCCTTAGAAGTTGGGAGTAATGATTTTTCTCAAGAAAAAATAGATATGTTGAAGGAGAAATTAAAGGAATAAGCATAAAAAGTCACTAACAAAGATATATAAAGGGCATTCAAACGCACTTTATACCAACCGTTTGTAAAGTTTAAATAAACGATGATGTTTATAATCCAATGGGGTGAAAATTACCCTCACTAATCAAACGAGGGTAATTTTTTACCTTCGTCCGCCTGTATTATAGTAGGAATCTTTTGTGTTTGATTTAATACCGCATTATACTAAATCAATAGTTTTACGATTTAAACTTACAAGCACCGCAGCTATTAGAAAGTCCATAACATTTACTGAGCAACAAGATGCTTGAATAAAGCAACAAATCGAAAAGGGCGACTTCACAAATGATAGTGACTATATTAGGGATTTGGTACGACATGATTAAGCCAATCATCGACGGATAAACGAGTTGGAGTCCACCTTAAAAGAAGGTCGGGATAGTGGTAATAGCGATAAGAACGTCTCGGAAATTATGCAAGAAGTGGAAGATTGAATGAGAGCCGATGGCCGATTATAAACTCTCAAGACTTGCTGCCCAAGACAAGATATAGCTAACATCTATGAATGAGGCATTCTTAAGTTTGATCTTAAACAAGCGTAGTTATACTTAAGAGAAATGGAGATAAGTTTGGAAGTTCTCACCCAACGACCTGAAATTGGTATTGACTCTTTTTCTTGACCATACGACTACTGCGGTTTCAGCAAAAGGCACATGTTATTGTTTATAAAAAGGAGGATAACGATATTCGAGTTATTCGGACCTAAGGGAGTAAGGAAGTAAGATGCGTTTTGTTAGACACTTATAGCATTTCTCAATAAACTTCTTTTACTCTAATTCTATTTTACCGACATTTAAATACAAAAAAGTTCATATAAAATACAAATGGAATCCGGTGCGCAATTCGGTGCGCGTTTTGAACGTATACATTTTAACTTATTGAACATCATATGATTACATAAGGGTTCGAGCCCCATCTAGGTTACTAAAAAGTTAAGTCTTCAGGCTTAGCTTTTTTTGTTTATTTTCGCCTTTGAAATTTTGCGCACGTGGCGGAATTGGTAGACGTGCCAGCTTGAGGGGCTGGTGGCCATTAGGCCGTGGAAGTTCGAGTCTTCTCGTGCGCACTAAGAGCTATTCTTTTAACGAATGGCTCTTTTCAATTTATTACGGCCTATTTCTTGGTAAATTTCATAATTTTAAGCTAATTTCTACTAAAACAACCTACTCTTAACGAGGAATCTTAAATTTATATTAGTAGATTTGTTTAACGATGAACAATAAACGATGAACAATGTAAAAAAGAAATTTAGCATCCGAGATTTAGAAAATCTCTCGGGTATTAAAGCTCATACGATACGTATTTGGGAAAAAAGGTACAATCTGCTATCCCCAGACAGAACCAACACCAATATAAGATCCTATTCCCTGGGCAGTCTACAAAAATTGTTGAACATCACTCTTTTGTATAATAACGGCTATAAAATATCGAAAATAGCCAAGATACCCGAACAAAATATTCCGTTACTGGTACGCGAAATTGTATCCAAGAACAGCGTTAAGAGCCACGCCATCAATGCTTTTAAAGTAGCCATGATTAATTTCGATCAAACTCTTTTCATGGGTACTTATAACAGTCTTTTGGCCGAAAAATCTTTTCGTGAAATTTTTATGGATATTTTTATACCCTTATTGAACGAAATGGGTATGTTGTGGCAAACGGATACAATAAGCCCGGCTCATGAGCATTTTATTACCAGCTTGATTAAACAGAAAATACAAATCCATACCGAAAATCTTCAGCATTTAGAGCCTAGTAAGACCGATAAGATATTCGTGCCATTTTTGCCCGATAATGAAATACACGAAATCGGTTTGCTTTACATTAATTACGAGATAGTTTTGAGAGGTTATAAATCAATCTATCTTGGGCAGACGGTACCTTTGGAGAATTTAAACGAGGTCATGCACTACTTCGATAATCTTTATTTTATATCTTATTTTACCGTAGAACCTAATAAAGACCATATTGATCGCTACATAAAAGATTTCGCTGGTATTGCCAAAAACTATAGCAACCCTAATCTTTGGATACTCGGTCGCCAAGTACAATATGTAGACGAAAAAAATCTGCCATCATTTATAAAAACATTTACTTCTATCAACCAGATTTTAGAACGATTATAATGCTTTCATTTCCCATACTAAAATTAGCATGTCTAAAAAAATTATCATCATAGGTTCAGGCTTTTCATCATTATCGGCCTCATGCTATCTGTCAAAAGCGGGTCATGAAGTCTCTGTATATGAAAAAAACGAAACCATTGGTGGTAGGGCCAGACAATTAGTAAAAAAAGGTTTCACCTTTGACATGGGGCCAAGTTGGTACTGGATGCCTGATATCTTCGATAAATTTTTTGCTGATTTCGAAAAAAAAACCTCTGATTACTATCAGCTTGATAAGTTGAGCCCGGCCTACAAGATTTTCTTTTCAGACGATGTCATTACCATCGGGGATTCGATGGAAAAAATATGTACAGAGTTTGAGCGTATCGAACCGGGAAGTGCCAAGCACTTAAAAAAATTCATGGCCAAAGCAAAAAAAAATTATGATATCGCTATCAACAAAGTGGTATTAAGGCCCGGCCTTTCACCATTGGAACTCATTACACCTGAAACCGCTTTGCGTGTTGATCAATTTTTCAAGACCATTAGTGGTGAGGTAAGAAAGAAATTCAAAAACCCAAAATTGGTTTCTACTTTGGAGTTTCCTGTCCTATTCTTAGGCGCCAAACCCAGTAAAACGCCCTCATTTTACAACTTTATGAATTTTGCCGACTTTGGGCTGGGCACTTGGCATCCTAAAGGTGGTATGTACGAGATTATCAAAGCGATGAAAAGCTTGGCCGAAGAATTAGGTGTTCGGTTTGTTACGGAGAGTCCAGTAGAAAAGATACACGTAAAAAATAAAACAGCGACAGGTATCACGACCAATGGTAAAGTGATTAATGCCGATGTTGTACTCAGCGGTGCAGACTATCATCATTCCGAAACGCTCTTAGAACATAATTATAGGCAGTACTCAGAGGCCTACTGGGATAAAAAGGTTTTCGCCCCATCCTCATTATTATTTTATATTGCATTTGACAGAAAATTGAAGAACATAGAGCATCACAATCTATTTTTCGATACCGATTTCGAGCAGCATGCCCAAGAAATATACGATAATCCCAAGTGGCCTCAGAATCCGCTTTTTTATGCCAATTTTCCATCGGTAACTGATGACTCTATGGCCCCGCAGCATTCGGAGACTGGTTTTTTTCTTGTGCCAATTGCTCCGGACCTCGAAGATACGCCTGAATTGAGGTCACAATATTTTGATATTATTGTAGACAGATTCGAACAACTCACTTCACAAAATATAAGAAATAATATTATATTTAAAGAGTCATTTTGTGTGAACGATTTTGTAGCGCAGTACAACTCATATAAAGGAAACGCTTACGGAATGGCAAATACACTGAGACAAACAGCTTTTCTAAGACCAAAATTAAAGAGCGGCAAAGTAAAGAATTTATTCTTTACGGGACAATTGACAGTACCTGGCCCTGGAGTACCGCCAGCCCTGATTTCAGGAAAATTAGTGTCCGATCTGATAATAAAAACCTTTAAGATCCCATTATGAAGGCTATATTCGACAAAGTTTCGTACAGTTGTAGTAAAATCGTTACAGAATCATACAGCACATCTTTTACATTGGCGACCAAAATGCTGGCAACTTCGATTCGAGCCGATATCTATAATATTTATGGTTTCGTAAGGTTCGCCGATGAAATCGTCGATACGTTTCATGACTATAATAAGGAGAAACTCTTTGACAAATTCGAAACTGATCTGAACGAGGCTTTACAGGACAAAATTAGCTTAAATCCCATTTTAAATTCTTTTCAGCATACCTACCATAAATATCAAATCTCATACGATCTGGTCGCTTCTTTTATGAAAAGCATGCGAATGGACCTTTTTAAGAATACGTACCGAACCGAGCAAGAATACAAAGAATATATTTATGGTTCGGCAGATGTCGTAGGCTTAATGTGTCTGAGAGTCTTCGTGAATGGTGATGAAAAAAAATACGAAGATTTAAAAGAGACGGCCATGGCATTGGGCTCGGCCTTTCAGAAAGTTAATTTCCTAAGAGATCTAAAAGCAGATTTCGAAGAACTCAACCGTAGTTATTTTCCAAATACGAACTTGAGGGAACTCGATGAGGCTTCTAAAACCAGAATTGTAAATGAAATTAAAGCTGATTTTGAATTGGGTTACTCGGGAATCGTAGAATTACCGAACGAAGCCAAATTCGGTGTTTACACAGCCTACAAATACTATTACAAACTGCTTAAAAAATTACAGAACACTCCGCCTTTGGAAATCAAAAACGCGCGTATTCGGGTACCTAATTACGAGAAATTTGGTCTATTAGCAAAGTCTTATGTCGATTATAAATTAAAGTTGGTATGAGGGACCTATAATTACCCTTTATTGGTTAAAAGTGATTACACCTTTAATCATCAACCATGCATAAGATAAACTTTCCGAAAATGGGTTTTTATTAAAAGAATATAAAAATTTATAACTACTAATTTTTAGCAATGAAGAATTTATTTTGGATACTAATTTTTCTAGGAACCTTCTCCATAATGGAATTTATGGCTTGGTTTACCCATAAATATATCATGCACGGTTTCCTTTGGAGCCTACATAAAGATCATCATAAAAAAGACCATAACTCGTGGTTTGAGCGCAATGACGCATTCTTTATCTTCTATGCAATTGTTAGCATGTCATTTTTCTATTTTGGCGCGAATGGCGTATGGTATGCCTTCCCTATCGGTTTCGGTATTTTAGCATATGGGGTTGCCTACTTTATTGTACATGACATTTTTATTCACCAAAGGTTCAAACTGTTACGTAGCGCCAACAATTGGTATGCAAAAGGAGTAAGAAGAGCTCATAAAATGCATCACAAGCACCTGGGAAAAGCTGATGGCGAATGTTTCGGAATGCTTTTGGTGCCCTTTAAATATTTGAAAAAATGACAGTTTATGGAGAAAGCGATTGTAATAGGCGCAGGTATTGGTGGCCTTGCAACTGCTTTACGTTTAAGGTCTTTTGGTTATGAAGTGCAGATTATAGAAGCCAATGCTTACCCCGGCGGTAAATTGCATTTCATTCAGATTGATGGATACCGTTTTGATTTGGGTCCCTCACTACTAACTATGCCCCATCTGATAACAGAGCTTTTCGAACTTTTTGGGGTCGATCCATCCAAGAGCTTCCAATTCGAGAAAAAAACAAATATCTGTAATTATTTCTGGGAAGACGGCACCCTATTTTCCGCATCTTCTAACAGAAATTCTTTCGTGCAAAACGCTTCCCTAACCTTTGACGAACCCGAGGTTGGTATTTCAGACTACCTTGATCGCAATACGAAGAAATACAATCTTACTGCACCTTTGTTTTTAGAAAAATCCCTGCACAAAATCGGAACTTATCTATCGATAGCAACGCTAAAGTCTATCCTCCAAATCGGAAAATTAGATATTAATATCTCGCTTAACAAGCTCAACGAAAAGACCTTCGAGAGCCGAAAACTACAACAACTATTCAACCGATATGCTACTTACAATGGCTCTTCGCCTTATATGACGCCTGGTATAATGTCAATGGTTCCTCACCTCGAAATGCACTATGGTACTTTTTTTCCCAAGGGCGGAATGCACCAAATCGCAAGAAGCCTCTATACCTTAGCCCTAGAGCAGGGGATTCATTTTAACTTTGAAGAACGCGTAGAGAAAATCAATATCCAGAAAGGGATAGCAACCGGAGTGACTTCAAATCTAAAAAAATATAGTGCGGACATCGTCGTTAGCAATATGGATATATTCCCGACCTATCATCGGCTCTTACGAAACGAAAAAAAGCCGATAAAGACCCTTGCACAAGAGCGTTCAAGCTCTGCACTAATTTTTTACTGGGGTATTTCAAAGGAGTTTCCTGAACTTGATTTGCACAACATTATTTTCAGTGATGACTATGAAGGTGAATTCGGTTCATTGTTCGATAAAAAGATCTTGCACGACGACCCCACCATATATATTAATATTACCTCAAAACATGAAATATCAGATGCCCCCGAAGGCCATGAAAACTGGTTCGTGATGATTAATGCGCCAGGTAACTACGGGCAAGATTGGGTCGCACTTCGAAAAGAGGCAAGAAGGGCCGTGATTTCAAAAATCAATAGGGTGCTGCATACCGATCTCGAATCATTGATTACTGTAGAACATATACTTGACCCTGTAGGTATCGAAACCGCGACCAGTTCGTATCGCGGGGCACTATATGGCGCTGCTAGCAATAACAAGTTCGCCGCCTTCTTGAGGCATCCCAATTTTTCTAGGAATATAGAGAACCTTTATTTTTGTGGGGGATCGGTACATCCAGGAGGTGGCATTCCCCTTTGCCTACTTTCGGCTAAAATTGTGGCCGACCTTGTGCCTAAACCTACTCCCCATGCTCAATCATAGTTCAATGAATAAGGTTTACATAGCCACGGGCATCGTATGGCTGTTCCACATCTCGGCACTTATCGGCATCACTTTAGGCCATGTGGATTGGTTCATGGAAAAAACTCCCTTAAATCTCGGCTTATGCCTCATTCTGTTTCTTTTCGTATATCCGATTCGAACGATGAAACAAACTACTGGCTTTCTTATTTTTTTCTCAGGAGGTATGTTCGCAGAGTGGCTCGGGGTAAAATACGGTCTTCTTTTCGGCACGTACGAATATGGAAACAACTTTGGCCCAAAACTAGACGGTGTGCCATATCTTATCGGTACATACTGGGCGCTGCTCACTTTTGCCACTGCAAGTATTGTTGACTATATTTCGAAATCAGTTATAGTGAAAATTGTCGTAGCGGCTCTGCTCATGACGCTATTGGACTTTTTTATGGAACATAGTGCGCCACGCTTTGATTTTTGGAGATTCGAAGGCGATTTGGCCCCACTTCAAAACTACATTACTTGGTTCGTACTCGCCCTTCTTTTTCAAGGTATTCTTCGCTATCTGAAAACCACTGGTGACCGTTTCTTTTCGCTAAACCTATACTTGGCACAGCTGATTTTCTTCGTCTATTTTTATTTTCTAGAAGTGTAGGTCGAAGTCTCCTTCGAGCAATTCACCTTCTGACCGATAAGGCTGAAACCTAGAGAAGAGCTCTTCTTTGTACCAATTCAATTGTCGCGTTCTTTGTATTGCCTTTTTGTGACCCTCGCTACCATAGGCGAATTGCATAAGTGACTCCTTGTCTTTCCAAAGACTGAATGTAGCCATCTGAGAAAATGGCACTTCGCCGATTCCTTTGGTATAAATCAAACCTGTATTGCCCTCGAGTGTTTTTTGTGATTCAGGTACATCTCTCCAAAACCTCCATAGCATGTGTTTTTTGATAGTTGCCCTAGTCAATACCGCCAGATATGGGTTTTCGGTGTCTAACGTATCACTTATCGTAAAAGGATTTTTCTTCGACCACTGCCCCTTGGCCGTAATATTTTTCATGAAAAGCGTCCATCGACGACTGCTTCGCATTTGATATCGGCGAATCAATGATGAGTTCTCGAAAAACTCATCTGCCGCTCTTTCGTTCTGCCAGACCTGAAGAATTGCGTAAGTGGACCAATCAGGTAAAGGATTAAAGCTAGACTTTCCGCTTCCCATAAGTTTATAGGTTTCCAGTCCAGATATTTCAGACATAGGGCCATGAGCGAATTGCATCATCAAGAAGGCCCAGAGTTTTCCTTTTAAATCGTTGAACTTAAAAAAACTAATCGTTGTTATTTGCGACATGCGAGGGAGGTATTTTTAATTTTCTATATGCTCTCGAACGTATACACTATCTGAGAAAAGTTCATGTATACTCGGACAGTTCTAATACATACTGTCCAGGTACGCTAATTCTATTCTTCATTTCCTATCAAAAACATATATTTTAACGAATTTTTTAATTTTTCAAAATTAAGGTTATCGTTCATTAAGAAGGTCATCCAATAATTGATAGACTTTATCATTGTTCCAGTCCGAAATTGCGGTTTGATGAATTACAACACTTCCATTTTTATCCAAAACATAAACTCCTGATGGTTTTAAAAGCGTTAATGGGCTTGGTTCTCCAATAATTTGATAGGTAATCGGAAAAGTATACCCTTTTCGATTCATCAGTTCCTCGGGATCTGCCCTTTCTTCATCGGTGATGATATAAAACTGAATCTTACCTTTATATCGGTCGTACATCTCTTGAATATCATCTAATTGTGCTCTTGACGGCAAATTCCACGAAGCCCAAAAATTGATGAAAACGACCTTCCCCTCAGCTTCATTAAAATTAAAGTAATCCCATTCCGCATCCTTTAACTTCCAATCGTAATTGGCAATTTTTCCCCTGTTTTTAGAACTGATGATAGTGGGTGTGCTTGCAAACCATTTGTTCAAAAGTTCTTTGCTAAAATCCCCCAAAGGGGTAACAACAAATGATAACGCAAGGGCTATTACAAAAAGTGTATATACTGTTTTACGTTTCATATGGTTTGAACGATAGTACATAAACTAAAAACTCCCGTTAAATCAACGGGAGTTTTAAGCTAATATAAAATCTTAATTATGCTGCATTTTCCCTTTTAATAACATTTAATGCCGAACCCTCATTGAACCAACCGATTTGTGCCTTGTTATAGGTGTGGTTTGCCTTGATGGTATCTTTGCTTCCGTCTGCATGAACTATTTCAATCGTCAAAGGTTTATTGGGAGCAAAATCAGCTATGTCTACAAAATTGAAGGTATCATCTTCTTGAATTATGTCATAATCTTTTTCATTAGCAAAGGTAAGACCCAACATGCCCTGCTTTTTTAAGTTCGTCTCATGAATTCGAGCAAAAGACTTGACCAAAACCACTGCAACACCTAAATGTCTAGGCTGCATAGCGGCATGCTCACGTGAAGAACCTTCGCCGTAATTATGGTCGCCCACAACTATAGTTTTAATTCCTTTTGCTTTATAGGCCCGTTGCACATCGGGTACCCCTTCGTAGTCACCTGTCAGTTGGTTTTTGACAAAATTGGTCTTCTTATTAAAGGCATTTACCGCACCTATCAATGTATTGTTAGAGATATTGTCAAGATGCCCACGGAAACGTAACCAAGGTCCGGCCATAGAGATATGGTCGGTCGTACATTTGCCAAAAGCCTTTATTAATAATTTCATGCCCTGTAACTCCTCATTTGTAATTGGCACGAATGGATCTAAGAGCTGTAATCTTTCCGAATCAGTTGCGACCTTAACCTCGACGCTACTTCCATCTTCCGTAGGTTCAAGATAACCGGCGTCTTCAACTTCAAATCCTTTTGGTGGTAGTTCCCACCCTGTTGGCTCATCGAATCTTACCTCTTCCCCATTTTCGTTGATCAAGGTATCCGTAACGGGATTAAAATCCAGTCGACCTGCAATGGCAATGGCAGCGGTCAATTCTGGAGAGGCTACAAAAGCATGTGTATTTGGATTACCATCAGCTCGCTTGGCAAAATTTCTATTGAACGAATGTACTATACTGTTTTTGGGTGCGTTCTTCGGATCGCTATATCTGGCCCATTGCCCAATACAAGGTCCACAGGCGTTGGTAAAAATCTTAGCATCCAATTTCTCGAAAACATTCAATATACCATCGCGTTCAGCAGTGTACCGCACTTGCTCAGAACCTGGGTTAATACCCAACTCCGCTTTCATCTTAAGTCCTTTATCCAAAGCTTGTTGTGCAACGGAAGAAGCTCGTGACAAATCTTCATAAGACGAGTTTGTACAAGAACCGATAAGACCCCATTCTACTTGAAGTGGCCAGTCATTGCTTTTTGCCTTCTCTGTCATATCACTGCCCGCTAAGGTGGATAGATCAGGAGTAAATGGACCGTTCAATAACGGAGACAGTTCAGAAAGGTCAATATCGATAACTTGATCAAAATAGTCTTCCGGGTTGGCATAGACCTCGTCATCTGCAGTCAAATAGTCCCTCACGGCATTGGCCGCGTCGGCAACATCTTCCCTATCGGTGGCGCGCAAATAACGCTCCATAGACTCATCATAACCAAAAGTAGATGTTGTTGCGC